>NZ_LUUK01000077.1 GCF_001644025.1 Methylomonas koyamae | reverse complement strand
AAAAAAAGCCCGCCTATTAGATGATTAATAGGCGGGCTTTAGGAATAGGCGCTTGGCGATGACCTACTTTCACATGGCAACCTGCCACACTATCATCGGCGCTAAGCGGTTTCACTTCCGAGTTCGGGATGGGATCGGGTGGTTCACGCTTGCTATGTTCACCAAGCAAACTGGTTAAGTTGGTTGTTGACCAACTGTCATGCAACAGGTCTGTTTAAGCCGTTTGGCTTAGGCTTCAATCTAACCACGGCGTGTGCGGATATTCGCGCTTACGTGGTTTTGCCTTTGACCTGCTTTTGATGGAAATCTGTATTGAGTTCGTTCTCTTGCGTTGTTTTCAGCGATTGTCTTAGACAACCCAAACGCATTGGGTGTTATATGGTCAAGCCTCACGGGCAATTAGTACACGTTAGCTACGCCCATTACTGGACTTCCACACCGTGCCTATCAACGTTGTCGTCTCCAACGGCCCTTCAGGGGACTTAAAGTCCCAGTGAGATCTCATCTTGGGAGGGGCTTCCCGCTTAGATGCTTTCAGCGGTTATCCTGTCCGAACGTGGCTACCCAGCAATGCCCTTGGCAGGACAACTGGAACACCAGAGGTTCGTCCACTTCGGTCCTCTCGTACTAGAAGCAGCTTCCCTCAAATCTCAAACGCCCACGGCAGATAGGGACCGAACTGTCTCACGACGTTCTGAACCCAGCTCGCGTACCACTTTAAATGGCGAACAGCCATACCCTTGGGACCTGCTTCAGCCCCAGGATGTGATGAGCCGACATCGAGGTGCCAAACACCGCCGTCGATATGAACTCTTGGGCGGTATCAGCCTGTTATCCCCGGCGTACCTTTTATCCGTTGAGCGATGGCCCTTCCATACAGAACCACCGGATCACTAAGACCTACTTTCGTACCTGCTCGACTTGTCCGTCTCGCAGTCAAGCACCCTTATGCCTTTGCACTCATTGCCTGATTTCCGACCAGGCTGAGGGTACCTTCGTGCTCCTCCGTTACTCTTTGGGAGGAGACCGCCCCAGTCAAACTACCCACCAGACACTGTCCCTAATCCAGATAATGGATCGAGGTTAGAACTCCAAACATACCAGGGTGGTATTTCAAGGTTGGCTCCACAAGAACTGGCGTTCCTGCTTCAAAGCCTCCCACCTATCCTACACAAGTAGGTTCAAAGTCCAGTGTCAAGCTATAGTAAAGGTGCACGGGGTCTTTCCGTCTAGCCGCGGGTACACTGCATCTTCACAGCGATTTCAATTTCACTGAGTCCCAGGTGGAGACAGTGTGGCCATCGTTACGCCATTCGTGCAGGTCGGAACTTACCCGACAAGGAATTTCGCTACCTTAGGACCGTTATAGTTACGGCCGCCGTTTACTGGGGCTTCGATCAAGAGCTTCGCTTACGCTAACCCCATCAATTAACCTTCCAGCACCGGGCAGGCGTCACACCCTATACGTCCACTTTCGTGTTTGCAGAGTGCTATGTTTTTGCTAAACAGTCGCAGCCACCGATTTTTTGCAACCGCCTTACGCTCCATCCGCGAGGGACTTCACTTATCAACGGCATACCTTCTCCCGAAGTTACGGTATCATTTTGCCTAGTTCCTTCACCTGGGTTCTCTCAAGCGCCTTAGAATTTTCATCCCACCCACCTGTGTCGGTTTAGGGTACGGCCACTTGTAACCTGAAGCTTAGAGGTTTTTCCTGGAAGCAGGGCATCTATCACTTCGCGTTTCTTTCGAGACACTCGTCATCACGCCTCAGCATATAGCATCCCGGATTTGCCTAAGATGCCTGCCTACACGCTTAAACGGCCACTTCCAACCGACCGCTGATATAGCCTTCTCCGTCACCCCATCGCAGTTACAACTGGTACAGGAATATTAACCTGTTTTCCATCGACTACGCCTTTCGGCCTCGCCTTAGGTGCCGACTAACCCTGCGTCGATTAACGTTGCGCAGGAAACCTTGGGTTTACGGCGAGGGGGTTTTTCACCCCCTTTATCGTTACTTATGTCAGCATTCGCACTTCCGATACCTCCAGCCGACTTCTCAATCGACCTTCGCAGGCGTACGGAACGCTCCTCTACCACTCACGCAAAGCGTGAATCCGTAGCTTCGGTACTATGCTTAGCCCCGGTAAATCTTCCGCGCAGACCGACTCGACCAGTGAGCTATTACGCTTTCTTTAAAGGATGGCTGCTTCTAAGCCAACCTCCTGGCTGTCTGTGCCTTTCCACATCGTTTCCCACTGAGCATAGATTTGGGGACCTTAGCTGACGGTCTGGGCTGTTTCCCTTTTCACGACGGACCTTATCACCCGCCGTGTGTCTCCCGTGCTGACACTTGCTGGTATTCGGAGTTTGCATCGGGTTGGTAAGTCGGGATGACCCCCTAGCCGAAACAGTGCTCTACCCCCAGCAGTGATACACGAGGCGCTACCTAAATAGCTTTCGAGGAGAACCAGCTATCTCCGAGCTTGATTAGCCTTTCACTCCGATCCACAACTCATCCCCTACCTTTTCAACGGGAGTGGGTTCGGTCCTCCAGTGTGTGTTACCACACCTTCAACCTGGTCATGGATAGATCGCCCGGTTTCGGGTCTACACCTTGCGACTCAACGCCCTATTAAGACTCGGTTTCCCTACGCCTCCCCTATTCGGTTAAGCTTGCCACAAAATGTAAGTCGCTGACCCATTATACAAAAGGTACGCAGTCACCCCACGAAGGGGCTCCCACTGCTTGTACGCATACGGTTTCAGGTTCTATTTCACTCCGCTCTCCGCGGTTCTTTTCGCCTTTCCCTCACGGTACTGGTTCACTATCGGTCAGTAAGGAGTATTTAGCCTTGGAGGATGGTCCCCCCATATTCAGTCAACGTTTCACGTGCGCCGACCTACTCGATTTCACTAGAAAAAGGTTTTCGTGTACGGGGCTATCACCCTGTATCGCCGGACTTTCCAGACCGTTCCACTAACCTTATCCTAGCTTAAGGGCTAGTCCCCGTTCGCTCGCCACTACTTAGGGAATCTCGGTTGATTTCTTTTCCTCCGGGTACTTAGATGTTTCAGTTCTCCGGGTTCGCTTCAGTGAGCTATGTATTCACTCAAAGATGACGAGGTTATCCTCGCCGGGTTTCCCCATTCAGACATCGCCGGATCACAGGTTGTTTGCCACCTCCCCGACGCTTTTCGCAGGCTACCACGTCTTTCATCGCCTCTTACTGCCTAGGCATCCACCGTATGCGCTTATTCACTTGACCATATAACCCGAATACGTCTGTATTAAGGTTTTTAGTCGCTGACATGTTCGCTGATGTTGCTTGAGAACGTTTTACGGAGGTTTTGGGCCGCTTTCTTTCGAAAGCCGCTGGCTACCGCCCGCAACTCGTTTTTAAGTATTGATCGTTAGCCGATCAAGACTTAGGTTACAGATTTCCATATTGTTAAAGAGCGTATTGATACGAATATCAATGCTATCGAGCCTTGGGTTATTAACCGAAAAGCTGTATAGCGTTGATGTTGATATCTTGGCTTAAGATCGACGTCACGTGATGGTGGAGCCAGGGAGGATCGAACTCCCGACCTCCTGCGTGCAAGGCAGGCGCTCTCCCAGCTGAGCTATGGCCCCGAATAGATTCAGACTTTCGCCTTTTCGTTAGTTGGTGGGTCTGGGAGGATTTGAACCTCCGACCTCACCCTTATCAGGGGTGCGCTCTAACCAACTGAGCTACAGACCCAGGTGCGTCTTTCAATCGAAATAATTTGTTGTGAGTACGTGTGACAGTGTTCTGTCTTTGTAAGGAGGTGATCCAGCCCCAGGTTCCCCTAGGGCTACCTTGTTACGACTTCACCCCAGTCATGAATCACAAAGTGGTAAGCGCCCTCCCGAAGGTTAAACTACCTACTTCTTTTGCAACCCACTCCCATGGTGTGACGGGCGGTGTGTACAAGGCCCGGGAACGTATTCACCGCGGCATTCTGATCCGCGATTACTAGCGATTCCGACTTCATGCAGTCGAGTTGCAGACTGCAATCCGGACTAGGATCGGCTTTTTGGGATTTGCTGGCTCTCGCGAGTTTGCTGCCCTCTGTACCGACCATTGTAGCACGTGTGTAGCCCTACCCATAAGGGCCATGATGACTTGACGTCGTCCCCACCTTCCTCCGGTTTATCACCGGCAGTCTCCCTAGAGTTCCCGACTTGACTCGCTGGCAACTAAGGATAAGGGTTGCGCTCGTTACGGGACTTAACCCAACATTTCACAACACGAGCTGACGACAGCCATGCAGCACCTGTCTCTCGGTTCCCGAAGGCACCAAGTCATCTCTGACAAGTTCCGAGGATGTCAAGGGTAGGTAAGGTTCTTCGCGTTGCATCGAATTAAACCACATGCTCCACCGCTTGTGCGGGCCCCCGTCAATTCATTTGAGTTTTAGCCTTGCGGCCGTACTCCCCAGGCGGTCAACTTAATACGTTAGCTCCACTACTAAGTTCTTTAAGAACCCAACAGTTAGTTGACATCGTTTACGGCGTGGACTACCAGGGTATCTAATCCTGTTTGCTACCCACGCTTTCGTACCTCAGCGTCAGTTTGAGTCCAGAGAGCCGCCTTCGCCACTGGTGTTCCTTCAGATCTCTACGCATTTCACCGCTACACCTGAAATTCCACTCTCCTCTACTCAACTCTAGTCTTCCAGTATCAAATGCAGTTCCCAGGTTAAGCCCAGGGCTTTCACATCTGACTTAAAAAACCGCCTACGCACGCTTTACGCCCAGTAATTCCGATTAACGCTTGCACCCTCCGTATTACCGCGGCTGCTGGCACGGAGTTAGCCGGTGCTTCTTGTATAGGTAATGTCAGTCTATCGGGTATTAACCGATAGGTATTCCTTCCTATTGAAAGTGCTTTACAACCCTCAGGCCTTCTTCACACACGCGGTATTGCTGGATCAGGCTTTCGCCCATTGTCCAATATTCCCCACTGCTGCCTCCCGTAGGAGTCTGGGCCGTGTCTCAGTCCCAGTGTGGCTGATCATCCTCTCAGACCAGCTACGGATCGTCGCCTTGGTAGGCCTTTACCCCACCAACTAGCTAATCCGACATAGGCTCATCTATTAGCGCCAGGCCCGAAGGTCCCCGGCTTTCATCCGTAGATCGTATGCGGTATTAGCGTGAGTTTCCCCACGTTATCCCCCACTAATAGGCAGATTCCTATGCATTACTCACCCGTCCGCCACTCATCCGGGTGCAAGCACCCTTCAGCGTTCGACTTGCATGTGTTAAGCATACCGCCAGCGTTCAATCTGAGCCATGATCAAACTCTTCAGTTTAATAATGCTTGATACTAAATAAGATCAGCATCCAATCTTGGCTCGACTACAGAACGTCGTTTCTTGCGAATTGACGTGGATTCTCTGCGCCGATAATTTCTAACAGAAACGTATCGCCACACATACCCACACAAATTATTTCGATTCATCTTGTTAAAGAGCCAGAGCATCTCGCCCTGTTGAGCCGACATATTCTACAGAACTTTCAGAAAGTGTCAACACTTTATTTTCGAAGCCAGAAACAAACAACTTCCGAAAAACCAGCCAC
>NZ_LUUK01000076.1 GCF_001644025.1 Methylomonas koyamae | reverse complement strand
CCGGCTTGCGCGGCGATGGCCTTGGCGGTGATTTCGTTGTCGCCGGTCACCATCAACACCCTGACGCCGGCGGCTTGCAGCCGACGCACCGCCTCGGCCGAATCGGCCTTGATCGGGTCGGCGACGGCAACGATGCCGGCGACGGTCTGCTCTTCGGCCAACAGCATCGCCGTCTGTCCCTTGGCCGACAGTTCGGCCATTTTTTCCCGGTAGGGCGTGTCGTCGATGCCGTTTTCCGCCATCAACGCGGCGTTGCCGAACAACCAGAGACGATCCGCGATCCGGCCGCTGATGCCGTGGCCGGCCACCGCCTGAAAGCGTCTGACTTTATCCAGGGTCAAGCCGCGATCGGCCGCGCCGGCCAAAATGGCCGCCGCCAACGGATGCTCGGAGCCGGATTCCAGGCTGGCCGCGCGCTGCAACACTTGCTCGACCGAGTATTCCCCGAACGCCACCACGTCGGCCAGACTCGGTTTGCCGGTGGTCACGGTACCGGTCTTGTCCAACACCAGACAACTGATGTTGCCGGCGCTCTGTAAGGCTTCGCCGCGCCGGATCAATATGCCGGTTTGCGCCGCCCGGCCGACCGCGACCATCACCGAAATCGGGGTGGCCAAGCCCAGTGCGCACGGGCAGGCGATGACCAGCACCGTCATCGCGGTGACGAAGGCGTAACCCAACGACGGCGCCGGTCCGAATATCAGCCAAACCAAAAAGGTGAACGCGGAAATGCCGACCACGGTCGGCACGAATACCGCCGAAATGCGGTCGGCCAGCTTGGCGATGGCCGGCTTGCTGTTCTGCGCCTGACGCACGCTTTGGATGATCTGTGCCAGCGCGGTATCCCGGCCGATTCGGGTGGCGCTGAACAAAAAGCTGCCGTGCAAGTTCATCGTGCCGGAAGCCACATTGGAGCCGACCTGCTTTTCGACCGGAATCGACTCGCCGGTCAACATCGCTTCGTCGACGCTGGAATGGCCTTCCAGCACCACGCCGTCCACCGGAATTTTTTCGCCGGGCCTGACCCGCAAGGTTTCGCCCAAACCGACCTGCTCGATCGGCACGTCGATTTCGGCGCCGTCGCGGACCACGCGGGCGGTCCGCGGTTGCAGACCGATCAGGGCGCGTATCGCCGCGGAGGTTTTACCGCGCGCGCGGGTTTCCAAGGCACTGCCCAAATTGATGAAGGCCAAAATCACCGCCGAGGCTTCGAAGTAGGCGTGCGCCGACAACGACGGCAATTGCCCGGAAAAATCGATGACGACGCAAGAATACAACCAGGCCGAGCCGGTGCCCAGCGCGATCAGCGTGTCCATATTGCTTTGCCGAACTTGCAGCAGCTTCACCGCGCTGACGAAAAAATGTCCGCCGGAATAAAACATCACCGCCAGCGTCAGCAAGGCGACGATGGACCAAAAGTCGGCGCCGGCGGCGGTACCCATCGCCGGAAACCAGTCCATATGGGCACCCAACATCAGCGGCACGCCCAGCGCGCCGGCGACCTTGGCCTTGTTCATCAAATCAAGATAGCGCCGTTCTTCCTGCTCTTCCTCCTCGCGCGGGTCTTCCAGACCTTCCATCACCGCCGCGTCGTAGCCGGCTTCCCGTAGCGAACGCTTCATCGCTTCATGGTCGGCGGCACCGGTGACGGTCGCGGAATGGTCGGCGAAATTAACGGCGACCGATTCGACGCCCTGCACTTGTTGCAACGCGGTTTCGACGGCGGCAATACAGCCCGCGCAACGCATGCCCAGAATCGACAGGCGGGTTTCGGCGGTTTGAACTTGGTCAGTGGTCATTGAATATCCCCGGCATTTGCCGTTGTTGCGACTTGATCGTTGGCACCGGCGGTCGGCACCTTGGCCAGGTACGCGCGCATCGCGATTTATTCGACTTTGAAACCGGCTTCGACGATGGTGTCCTCGATTTCATCGAGGTCGGTCTGGGTCGGATCGTACTCGACGTCCACCCGTTTTTCGGTATGCGAGGCTTTTACGGCTATCACGCCCGGCACCGCCGACAGTTTTCCGACGATGTTATTCTCGCAACCGCCGCATTTCATACCCGTTACCGCTAAAGACGCTGTTTCCGACATAGAGTTCTCCCAAAGTTGTTGAAATCCGAATCGGCGGGTCACTCGACGAGCGCGGCACGCTCGTGTATAAAACCCCACCAAGCTTCATGATAGAGGATGCACGGGGGGAGCCGCAACGCATGACAGATTTTCTAATCGGTCGACAGCCGATATTGGACCGGGATTTAAGCACCTTCGCTTACGGAATTCTGTTTCGGGGCAAGGACTTCGATCTGAGTCAACAGGATGGGGCAGCCAACGCGACCCGCCAAGTCATTACCGACACCATCCTGGAAATCGGCCTGAACGAATTGGTCGGTCCGCATAAGGCCTTCATCAACTTTACCGGCCGGAACTTGCTGGACAACATACCGCTACACTTGCCCAAGGACCGCATCGTCATCGAAGTCCTGGAATCGGTCGCGGTCGACGACGCCATCGTCGCCAATTTGAAGGCCCTGTCCGAATTGGGCTACACCATCGCGCTGGACGACTTCGTGTTGACGCCGGAATGGCGGCCGTTGCTGGAAATCGCCGACATCGTCAAACTGGACGTCATGGCCGACGGCCTCGAAAAATCCCACGCCTTGATCACCGAGCTCAAAGGTTACGGGCTGCGCCTACTGGCCGAGAAAGTCGAAACCCACGAGGAATTTCAAGCCTTGAAGGAATGGGGCTGCGAACTGTTCCAGGGATTTTTCTTCAGCAAACCCAATTTGGTGGAAGGCAAGCGCCTCGGCGTCAGCCAGGCCTCCGCTATCCGGCTAATGTCGGCCGTCAACCAGCCCGATGTCGAGTTTTCGGAGATCGGCCGCATCGTCTCTCAAGATGTCGGTCTGAGTTTTAAGCTGCTGCATTACATCAATTCGGCGTTTTTCGCGTTGCCGCGCAAGATCGAATCGATTCAGCACGCCATCGTCTGCCTGGGGCTGATCGAGGTCAAACGCTGGGTCAACATCCTGACGCTGTCGTCGCTCAGCGACAAGCCCTCGTCGGTTCTACAAAACGTATTAGTCCGCGCCAAGCTCTGCGAACTGCTGGCGCAGGAAACCGGCCAGGACCGAGAGCTGTTTTTCTTCGTCGGCATGCTGTCCGGCCTGGATGCCTTGCTGGACATGCCGTTACCGAAAGTTATCGAACAGCTGCCGCTGTCCGACGATATAATGCAAGCCGTGCTGGAATACGCGGGCGGCCCCGGCGAAGCGCTCAAGTTTTGCGTCGCTCACGAGCGTTGGGAACCGTCCTTGGGGTCGTATCGGGGCGTTTCGCATACTCGAATTGGCCAACTGTATTTGGAAAGCATCGATTGGTGGGCCAAATGCGTGTTTCCGCTGTTAAGTACTTAAATGTCCCGTTACCGGTGGTTTATGAAAAAATCGATATTCTTGGCTCTGTCGACCCTGGTGGTCAGCTTTCGGTTAACGGCCGGAGAATTGGCGGAAGTCGGCGCCGAGCAATTGCTGGACATGCAAAAAAACCAAAACGCACTGGTGATTGATGTGCGTACCGAACAGGAATGGCAGGCGTCCGGCGTGATCCCGCAAAGCCGCTTGTTGCAATCGTTCGACGCAAACGGCCAAATCGACCAGGAGGCCTGGAGCAGCCAAGTCGAGAAATTGAAAACGTCACCGGATCAGCCGGTGATTCTGGTATGCCGGTCCGGCAACCGCAGCGCCAAACTCGGCAAATTGTTGGCCGAGCAAAAAGGCATGAACCAAATCTACCACCTGTCCAGCGGCATTCAAGGCTGGATCAAATCCGGCAAACCGGTCAAACCCAGTTGCGCGACGGTCGCT
>NZ_LUUK01000075.1 GCF_001644025.1 Methylomonas koyamae | reverse complement strand
TGCGCCGCCCGTTGGTTGGCACATCCTACCCGAGTTTCAAATTTAATCGCCATTTATCGGCAATTTTAAATGTCGGGTATGTATCGAATTGCTAACATACAACGTTGCATAGTGAATGGCTACTCTGGGTCGTTTTCCGCCTAACGCGGATGAAGCCGGCGAGTGGTGTTCTCGGAAAATCCGAAAGGACAGTGTCGCGAGAAGGGAAATTTGTCCTTACACAGGCGGGGCTCGCGCGATGGTTTTCAGCGGACTCTTACGGGAATCACGTCAGTTGTTCCTTGTGGCGGCGAAGGAAATTTAGTCATCACCAAGCCTGTTCGACCGGACTTCGTCCTAAAAAAGCGCGGATGGACGGTTTCGCGGGGGCTTATTGCTTAGATCGTTGCCGCCGCGCATCCATAGGATTTTGTTTCAGCGGTCGATAAATCTCCACCCGGTCGCCGTCGGTCAAAGTTAAGTTGGGTTTGGCGACGACGCCGAAAATGCCGAATTTCTGAACGGTCAAATCGATTTCCGGGTGCCGGGCCAAGACGCCGGATGCCTGGATGGCTTGTTCGGCGGTGGCGTCCGGCGGCAGGGTTAGCGCGATCAAGGTTTGCCGCTCGGGCGTCGCGTAGGCGACTTCGACGCGGATGTCAGCCATACACCGCTTTGGCGCGCTGGGTGAAGGCGCCGACCATGGTGTTGCAGATTTGATTGAAGACCGGGCCGAAGGCCAGGCTGGCGAAGGTGCTGGCGATTTCGAACTCCAAATCCAGCGAAATCTTGCTGGCGTCTTCGCGGAGCGGCATGAAGCTCCAAAAGCCTTCCAGCGATTTGAACGGCCCGTCCAGCAGGCTGATTTGAATCTTGCCGCCTTGATCGGATTTATTGCGGGTCGTGAACGATTTATGGAAGCCGGCCTTGGCGATGTCGATTTGGCCTTCGACGATGTTGCCCTCGCGTTTCAGCACCTTGCTGCCGGCGCACCAGGGCAGGAATTTGGGGTAGGACTCGATGTCGTCTACCAAATCGAACATCTGTTTGGCCGAGAATTTGACCAACGCGCTTTTTTGCACGACGGTGATCATTACAGTACCCCCAAGACATGCAGGAATACCAGGAATACCGAAGCCGGCGCGACGTAGCGGATCAGAAATTGCCAAGCTTGAAAGCCTTGGGCCGGCAGTTCCAGTTCCTGTTCGGCGTGGGCCGGTTTCATTTTCCAGCCGGCGAATACCGCGATCGCCAAACCGCCGAGCGGCAGCATCAGGTTGGCGGTCAAATAATCGAGCAGCTCGAACAGATTCTTGTCGAACCATTTATGTTCCGACCAGATATTAAACGAAAACACCACCGCCACGCCCAGCGCCCAGCAGGCGCCGCCGGCCCACAGACAG
Source organism: Methylomonas koyamae (assembly GCF_001644025.1). GTDB lineage: Bacteria > Pseudomonadota > Gammaproteobacteria > Methylococcales > Methylomonadaceae > Methylomonas > Methylomonas koyamae_A. The sequence continues at coordinate 9,349 of NZ_LUUK01000075.1, read as the reverse complement.
GCTTCGCGGCGTTGCAGATCCTTGTTTTCCACCAACCAGGCCACGGCCGGTTCGATGATCGAAATCGACGAGGTCAGCGCGGCGAAGAACAGCAGCACAAAAAACAACAGCCCGAACAGCCAGCCGCCGCCCATGTGGCCGAAAGCCAGTGGCAGGGTCTGGAAGATCAGGCCGGGGCCGGCGGCGGCTTCCAGGTGGTTGGCGAACACCAGCGGAAAGATGGCGATGCCGGCCAGTAGCGCGACGATGGTATCGGCGCCGGCGATATAAAAGGTGGTTTTGGCGATGGAAACATGGCCGGGCAGATAGGAACCGTAGACCATGATCGCGCCCATGCCCAAGCTCAGTGTGAAGAAGGCGTGGCCCATCGCGGTCAAGACCGCGTCGGCGTCGATTTTGCTGAAATCCGGGTTGAACAAAAATTCGATGCCTTGTTCGTAACCGCCGGAACTCATCGCATAGGCGACCAGGATCAGCAGCAGGAAAAATAAGGCCGGCATCAGAAATCGCACCGATTTTTCCAGGCCGCCCTGGACGCCGCGCATGACAACCTGCATCGTCGCCAGCATGAATACGGTGTGCCAGAAAATTTGCTGGATCGGGCTGGCCATCAAATCGTCGAACAGGGCCTTGATGTCGCCGGCGTCCGAGCTAAAAAACTGGCCGGTGAAGGATTTGACGATGTAGGCCATGGACCAGCCGGCGATGACGCTGTAATAACCCAGGATCAAAAAACCGCCGACCATGCCCAGCCAGCCCATGTATTGCCAGCGCGGGTCGGCGCCGGCTTCGACGGCCAGGCTCTGCATGGTGTTGATTGGGTTTTGCCGACCGCGCCGGCCCAACATGATTTCGGCGATCATGATCGGCACGCCGATCGCCGCCACGCAAAACAGGTAAACCATGACGAAGGCGCCGCCGCCGTTTTGGCCGGTGATGTAGGGAAATTTCCAGATGTTGCCCAAACCGACCGCCGACCCGGTGGCCGCCAAAATAAAGGCGAAGCGGGACGACCATGCGCCGTGGATGGATTGGGTTTTGTCGCTCATTGCTGCTGGCCCTGTTATTTAAAGTGTTATTTGATGGGGGTGCGGGTAAAATATCAAAATTACAGTTTACAGTCAGTTTAATCATCGTCGCTAGTCATGGCCGCCAAGAAAAAAAAGGACAATAAAGCCACCGATAACACTATCGCCGTCAATCGCCAAGCGACTCACGAGTACACGATCGAGGAGCAATTCGAAGCCGGTTTGGTCTTGGAAGGCTGGGAGGTCAAGAGCTTGCGCGACGGTCGCATCCAGCTCAAGGAAAGCTATATCGAGATTCGCCGCGGCGAGGCTTGGTTGTGCGGGGCTCATATATCGCCGATGTTGTCGGCGTCCACTCATGTCAATCCGGATGCGGTACGCCGCAAGAAATTGCTGCTGCATGCCCGAGAATTGGCCAAATTGATCGGTTCCGTCGAGCGCAAGGGCTATACCTTGATTCCGCTGTCGATGTACTGGATACGCGGTCGCGCCAAGCTGAAATTGGGTTTGGCCAAGGGCAAGAAATTGCACGACAAGCGCGTCGCCTCCAAGGAAAAGGATTGGCAACGCGAGAAAGCCCGCATCATGAAGCACGCTTAAGCGATGGCGCCCCATCCCGATTTGGCCGATTGCGCCGATAGCGCGCTGGTCGTCGTCGATTTGCAGGGCCGCTTGAGCGCGGCCATGCCGGCCGACGAGGCCGAGAGGGTCGCTAAGGCGACGCTTCGCTTGCTAAAGGCCGCCGATTGTTTGGGCGTGCCGGTGCTGGCGACCGAACAATATCCGCAAGGTCTCGGGCCGACTCAGGCCGAAATCGCCGCTGCTTGGCCTTCCGCGACGTCGGTCTTCGCCAAGACCGGATTTTCCTGTTGCCGGGCTCCCGGTTTCGTCGAGGCGCTGGCCGAGAGCGGCCGCCGACAAGTACTGCTGGTCGGGCAGGAAGCCCACGTCTGCGTCTTGCAATCGGCCTACGACTTATTGCAATTGGGTTACCGGGTGCAGGTGCTCGGCGATGCGGTCTGTTCCAGAAATCCCGAGCATAAAGCATCGGCGCTGCGGCGTTTGCAGTCTCGGCAAGTGATCGTCACCAATCATGAATCGGTCTTGTTCGAATGGTTGGGCGATGCCGCTCATCCGCAATTCAAAGCGGTGTCGGCGCTATTGCGCGAAAAAATTTAATAATAATCGTCACGGATAAACGAAAAGGGGGATGCATGCGGTACTTGTGGATGCTGGGGCTGCTGGAAGCGTTGATGTTGGTGGGCTGCCAGGAGCCGTTGCCGCCGATCGAGAAATTGAGCGGCTTCGCGCAGGGCACGACCTATAACATCAGCTATTGGTCGCCCGAGCCGGTCGACTTCAAGCAAGTCGAGGCTGAGGTCAATCAAGCGTTTGCCGACCTGGATAAAGTCTTGTCCAATTACCGGCCGGATTCGTCGATAGAACAATTTAACGCCAATCCCTCCACCGAAAGTCAAACGGTCGATCCGCAAGTCGTCACACTGGTCAAAATCGCACGTACCGTCAGCGAGCTGAGTCACGGCTGTTACGACTTGACCATCAAGCCGCTGTTCGATTTATGGGGTTTTAAGGACGACAAATTGGTCATCCCCGAGGATGCCGCGATTCAAGACGCAATGGTTAACGTCGGCATGGACAAGCTTGCGGTGGTCGACGACAACCACATCCGTAAGCATTTGGCGAAGGTCAGGGTAGACTTGTCGTCGATCGCCCAAGGCTATAGCGTCGGAAAAATCAGCCAGGTCATGGAACAATTGGGCGTGGACAATTATCTGGTGGAAATCGGCGGCGAATTGAAAACCCACGGCCACAAACCGGACGGCAAGTCCTGGCGTATCGCGGTGGAAAAGCCGTTGCCGGGCGAGCGCGAGTTGCACAAGGTGGTGACCTTACCCAAGGACGAGGCGATGGCGGTAATGACCTCCGGCACTTACCGGCACTTTTTCGATGTGAAGGGCCAGAGATACAGCCATATTTTGGACGCTCGCACCGGCCGGCCGGTCAATCATGATCTGGTTGCGGTCAGCGTGTTTCACGCCGACCCGACGATCGCGGATGCCTGGTCCACCGCCTTGTTGTGCTTGGGGCACGAAGAGGGCATGAAAGTAGCCGACGAAGAAAAATTGCAAGCGCTGTTCGTGCGCCAGCAAGGCACCGAATTTACCGAAAGCAAGACTCGGGCACTCACGACATCGGCGCAAATCGCAATCAACTGACGATTCGGGCGGGAAAGCCCGGATCGATATAGGCTCAACGAAAACGGGGGACGTATGTTGGGATGGCAACAGCATTTGACGATGGCGGTGCACGGCGGCGCCGATAGTGGCGGCGGGTTTGCGGGCAGCGTGGCCGGCTGGCTGGCCGCGATTGAGAGGGCGGCGGGGCGATCGCCCGGCGAGAATATCGCCGATTTGCTGCCTGGCATTGCCGCGATGGAGAACTGGCATCCGTTGCTGGTGCATTTTCCGATTGCGCTGTTGCTCTTGTTCGTCGCGATCGACATCGTGGCCAGTTTGGCGGGCAAGCCGGCTTGGCGCGGCGCGGCGAGCTGGTTTCTGTATGCCGGTACGCTATTCGCGGCGGCGACCGTCGCGGCGGGTCTGATCGCGGCGGCCAATGTCGCGCACGGCGGCAATGTCCATGAAATCATGGAAAAACACGAACACTTGGGAATTTCGGTATTGGTCTTGGCTGCGCTGTTGTCGGTCTGGCGTATCGCGGTTAAAGGGGGGATCGGCGGGCCGGCCAATCAAGTGTTTGGTTTATTGGCCATGCTACTTGCCGGTTTGTTGGTGTTTACCGCCGACTTGGGCGGCTTGATGGTTTATAAGTTCGGCGTTGCGGTGCGGGCCGCCGACCCAATCAACCAAGGCGCCGCCCAGCAGCACCGGCACGAGGGCGGGGCGGAGGGCGCGGACGATCATTCCGCCGAAGACCACGGCGGTCATGCTCATTGACGGTACGTCGGCAAGAACGCGGGTTAGGGGCTAAGCGGCCCCGGCCTTTTTTGATTTCGCCTAGCCCGACTCGGCGGGCAGTTGTGTTATCCTACGCCGCTTTTTTTCAGAGACGTTTCGATGCGGACCCGCGTTAAAATTTGCGGATTTACCAGGGTAGACGACGCGCTTGACGCGGCTGGCTTGGGGGTCGATGCGATCGGCTTGGTGTTTTATCCACCCAGCCCTCGCCACGTCGAGATCGGGGCGGCCGCCGCGATAGCCAGAGCCTTGCCGGCCTTCGTTTCGGTGGTCGGCTTGTTTGTCGACGCGGAACCTGACTGGATTCGAAGCGTATTGGGCCAAGTTCGGATCGACTGCCTGCAATTTCACGGCGACGAAACGCCGGAGGCTTGCCGAATCTACGACAAATCCTACATCAAGGCAGTGCGGATGAGGCCTGAAAGCGATCTCGACGGCTTGCAGCGCCAATACCCGGATGCGGCCGGGCTGTTGTTGGATGCTTATCATCCGGGTTTGCCGGGCGGTAGCGGCCAGCGCTTCGATTGGGAGTTGATCCCGACGGCCAGACAACTGCCTCTGATTCTGGCCGGCGGATTGACGCCGGACAATGCCGGCGACGCGGTGCGCGCGGTGCGGCCTTATGCGCTGGATGTCAGCAGCGGCGTCGAGGCGGGTAAGGGTGTCAAGGATGCGGCGAAAATGGCTGACTTTATAAGAACGACCAACCTAGCGACATTAGAATTATGACAGACAAGTACCAAATGCCGGACGCCCGGGGCCATTTCGGGCCTTACGGCGGTATTTTCGTGGCGGAAACGCTGATGCCGGCGATTACCGAGCTCAACGAAGCCTATCAACGCTATATTCAAGACCCCGAATTCGTTGCCGAGCTCGATGCGGACTTGCGCGATTACGTCGGCCGGCCGTCGCCGCTGTACCATGCCCAGCGCTGGAGCCAACATCTGGGCGGCGCTCAAATTTATCTGAAGCGCGAAGACCTGAACCACACCGGCGCTCATAAGGTCAACAATACCGTCGGCCAGGCCTTGCTGGCTAAGCGCATGGGCAAGACCCGTATCATCGCCGAAACCGGCGCCGGCCAGCATGGCGTGGCGACCGCGACCGTCGCGGCGCGGTTGGGTTTGGAATGCGTGGTCTATATGGGCGCCGTCGATGTCGCCCGCCAAGCCTTGAACGTGTATCGGATGAAATTGCTCGGAGCCACCGTGGTGCCGGTCGAATCAGGCTCGAAAACCCTGAAGGACGCCTTGAACGAAGCCCTGCGCGATTGGGTGACCAATATCGACAATACCTTCTATATCATCGGCACCGTGGCGGGTCCTCACCCGTATCCGGCGATGGTTAGAGACTTTCAGGCCGTGATCGGCCGCGAAGCCCGTCAACAATGTCTCGCCCAAGCCGGTAAATTGCCGGACACCTTGGTGGCTTGCGTTGGAGGCGGTTCCAATGCGATCGGCTTGTTTTATCACTTTATCGACGATGCCGGCGTCAAAATGTACGGTGTCGAGGCGGCCGGCGACGGCATCGCCACCGGTCGCCACTCCGCGCCGTTGTCGGCCGGACGGCCCGGCGTGTTGCACGGTAACCGCACCTATCTAATGGCCGACGACGACGGCGAAATCATCGAAACCCATTCGATTTCGGCCGGTCTGGACTATCCCGGCGTCGGACCCGAGCATGCTTGGCTGAAGGACACCGGTCGCGCGGAATATCCCAACATCACCGACGACGAAGCCTTGGAGGGCTTCCACGCCTTGACCCGGATGGAAGGCATCATTCCGGCATTGGAGTCCAGCCACGCACTGGCCTACACGATGAAATTGGCGCCGACGATGGCTAAGGACCAAGTGATCATCGTCAATTTGTCCGGCCGCGGCGACAAGGACATGCACACCATCATGCAACGCGAAGGAATTAGCTTATGAGCCGTTTAGCCGCCAAATTCGCCGAACTGAAGGCGTCCGGCCGCAAGGCCTTGATTCCGTTCATTACCGCCGGCGATCCTTATCCCGAATTCACCGTGCCCTTGCTGCACGAGATGGTCGCCGCCGGTGCCGACGTGATCGAACTGGGCGTGCCGTTTTCCGATCCGATGGCCGACGGTCCGGTGATACAGCGAGCCAGCGAACGCGCCTTGGCCCACCATGTCGGTTTACGCAAGGTATTGACGATGGCCATGGAATTTCGCAAAACCAATCAAGTCACGCCGCTGGTGTTGATGGGCTATTTGAATCCTATCGAAATCATGGGCTACGAAGGCTTTGCCAACGCGGTACAGCGTGCCGACGTGGACGGTGTTTTGACCGTCGATTTGCCGCCGGAGGAGTCCGATGAGTGCGTCAAACTGTTGCGCGAGCGGGGCGTCGATCAAATCTTTTTGTTGGCGCCGAATACCACCGCCGAGCGCATTCAAAAGATGCACGCCGTCGGTAGCGGTTATTTGTATTACGTATCGTTGAAAGGCGTGACCGGCGCCGGCCATCTGGACACCGCCGACGTCGAGGATAAATTGCAATTGATCAAAGCCAACACCGATCTGCCGGTTGGCGTCGGCTTCGGCGTTAAGGATGCCGAAACCGCGAAAACCATCGCCAATATCGCCGACGGCGTGGTGGTCGGCAGCGCGTTGATCAGCAAGATCGAGGCGAATCTCGACGATCCCGAGCAGGCCCGGCGTGAAATCATCGGCTTGTTGAAGTCCATGCGCCAAGCGATGGACAGTTAAACAGTGGTTAGCGGAGTAGTTTACGCATGAGTTGGTTTGAAAAATTAGTTCCCTCGGTGATTAGGACCGAAAGTACCCCGAAACGTACCTCGGTGCCCGAAGGCTTGTGGAGTAAGTGTCCGCGTTGCGATGCAATCTTGTTCAACGCCGAATTGGTCAAGAATTTCCATGTGTGCCCGAAATGCAGCCACCATTTGCGCATTTCGGCGCGCGCCCGCCTGGATATCTTTTTGGATGAAGGCGAGCGCGTCGAAATCGGCGCCGGCCTGAAGCCCAGCGATCCTCTGAAATTCAAGGACAGCAAGAGTTACAAGGATCGCATCAAACAGGCGCAAAAACAAAGTAACGAAAACGATGCATTGGTGACGATGCGCGGCAAACTGATGGGCGAGGGCATCGTCGCGGCGGCTTTCGACTTCGGTTTCATGGGCGGCTCGATGGGTTCGGTGGTCGGCGAGCGTTTCGTGCGAGGCATTAACGAAAGCTTGCGCACCGGTTTTCCGTTCATCGTGTTTACCGCCAGCGGCGGGGCGCGGATGCAGGAGTCGCTGTATTCGTTGTTTCAGATGACTAAAACCAGCGCGGCGTTGACCAAATTGGCCGAGGCCGGGATTCCCTATATCTCGTTCATGACCGATCCGACGATGGGTGGCGTGTCGGCCAGTCTGGCCATGCTCGGTGACATCAACGCGGCCGAGCCGGAGGCTTTGATCGGTTTTGCAGGTCCGCGCGTCATTGAGCAAACCGTTCGGGAAAAATTGCCGGAAGGCTTTCAGCGTAGCGAATTCTTGCGCGAGCACGGTGCAATCGACATGATTATCGACCGTCGGGAGATGCGCGAAAAAATTGCGTCGATACTGGCGATGCTGCGCGTCGGCCGTTCGACTGGAGCGGCGCCGGGCGGCGAAAGTTATGCGGATTCCGGCGACGCCGGGATGGGTCAGGGGTAGTCGCGGTCGCAATGGCGCGCTTCGAGACGCTTCAGGCATGGCTAAACTGGCAGGAACAACTACACCCCAAGTCTATCGATCTGGGACTGGCGAGAGTCGCCGGCGTGTATGCCCGGCTTCGATCAGACCGTCCGGCGCCGCTGACCGTGACCGTGGCCGGGACCAACGGCAAGGGTTCCTGCGTGGCGTTTTTGGAAGCGATCTACCGAGCGCAGGGTTATAAAGTCGGGGCCTACACCTCGCCGCACATTCTGCGGTATAACGAACGTATTCGCATCGCCGGGCGATCGGCCGGCGATGCGGAGATTTGCGATGCTTTCGCCCGCATCGATGCCGCACGGGGCGAGACCAGTCTGAGTTATTTCGAATTCGGTACGCTGGCGGCCCTGGATTTGTTTGCCCGCGCCGATGTCGATGTGCAGTTGCTGGAAGTAGGGCTTGGCGGCCGACTCGATGCGGTCAACATCGTCGACCCGGACGCGACTTTAGTGACGACGATCGCGCTGGACCATGTCGATTGGTTGGGCAACACTGTCGAAGCTATCGCTCGGGAGAAGGCCGGGATTTTTCGGCCGGGTGTTCCGGCCGTCATCGGCGACCAACAACCGCCGGCTTCGCTATTGGCGACCGCAGCGGAAATCGGCGCCGTGACCTTGCGCATCGGCGCCGCCTACCGTTATCGCAAACGGGGCGAAGTCTGGGATTGGCTGGGCGAATCCGCCGAACTGCTGGGATTGCCGGTTCCAGCCTTGCAGGGCGAACATCAGTACCGCAACGCTTCGGCGGTCATCGCCACCGTCCAGGCGTCGAACGGGCGGCTGCCGGTCGGGGCGGAGGCGATACGGAGGGGCGTGGCCGAGGCCCGCTTGAATGGGCGGTTTCAGCTCATTGATGGCAGCCATCCGGTGTTGCTGGATGTCGGTCATAATCCGCAGGCGGTGGGTACCTTGCTGGAGTATCTCAGCGAAAGCTTCCCCAATGCCAAGATACGCGCGGTGTTCGCGATGATGAAGGACAAGGACATTGCCGGCGTGATTCGGATCATGGCTGATCGGGTCGCCGAGTGGCATCTCGCGCCGCTGGCCAATCCGCGCGCCGCGCCGCCCGAAACGATTGCGGCACTGTTTCCGCCCGAACTGCGCGACCGCGTTCGCGACGGCTATCCGGATTTTTCCGCCGCCTACCGAGCGGCCAGCGGGCAGGCCGGGCCCGGCGAACTGACGCTGATTTTCGGTTCTTTTTTTCTGGTATCCGAATATTTATCTAATTTTCCCAGAGGTGCTTGAGTATGGATCAGGAGTTAAAGCAACGATTGATTGGCGCTGCGGTAATTACCGCGTTGGCCGCCATCTTCGTGCCGATGTTGTTCGACGACCCAATCGACGAAACCGGTAAAACCATCAACGAATTGAAAATCCCGGAAGTGCCCGCCAAGACTCAGGATGTAGAATTCATGCCGCTGCCCGATAAGCCGGAAGCGGTGGCCGAAACCGCGCCGGCTGGCGAGCCGCCGGTCGGCGAAGTCCCGGCGCCGAGAGCGGTGGCGGAGGAAGGTGAAGGGGAAGCGGCGCTCGAGGCGCCGAAACCGCAATTGAAACTGGGCGCTCGGGAAACCTTGCCGCTTCCCAAGAAAGCGGCGCCGGC
>NZ_LUUK01000074.1 GCF_001644025.1 Methylomonas koyamae | reverse complement strand
TTTGCCGATATCGCCCCCAGTAAATGCCGCACTTTAAGGTAACGTTCGTTGGTCGCCGGCAAGGTATAGGGTTCTGCAAACGATTGATCGTTTTCGAATATCTGGTAAGGATTCACGAGCCAATTCCAAACCGGCATTGCGCCGCCGATCACGACACATATCGCCAGCGCGGCCAGCCAACAGTGCTTAAAACTAAAATGACCAGTATGAGCTGATCTTTTTCTTAACGACCAAAACTTGGCTGATCGGTAAAAACTGCCTATCTGCTCCACGCACAGCTGCCAATGACCGATATCGGGAAGCTTAAATCCATATCCGAATGTCTTAAAGGGGTCGAAACTGTAAATTCGTGACTTCCAAAAGCCGACATTCACTACTGGTGGAAGCGTATCGGAATCGGTGGCTGGGCATCCTTTATGGGCAGCAGTAAAAGCCGAGTTGCACAAGACTTTTTCTTAATTGAATAGTATTGTAATTGGTATGCACAACAAATCCGCCATGTGGCGGAAATTGCAGCCATATGCACACTACTCCGTTTAAAAACTTATCCTGCAGATGTAGTTCATTCATAGCTCACTGGCCCATTCCGCTGTTACCCGTGCGATGACGTCGTTTAATAAGCTGGGCCGGATATGTAATGAAGTTTGTTGTGGAATAGCGGTTAATAACCCTACAACTTCAGACGGTGTGCGTAACTGTTGGCGAACAGCACGGATTAACAAACCCAAAGTGCCATGCGCGGTAATATTCAGGCTTTTAGCGGCTAAACGCGCGGCGGTATCATCCGTAATTAACAAGTTAAGTGAATGGGTAACACACAAAGCCAGTGCCTCGCGTTCGCCATGATGCAACGTGTAAAGGGCGGTCATGGCATTTACTCTGTCGGAAGGTGCCGGAGACAGCTGTCGAATCAGCTTAACGTTTGTCTGTTGTAAGGCTTGTGGTCGATGATGCTGTACTTCAAGCCAAACCGCATTGGGCACTAACACCGCTGCGTAATCGCTCAATACATCCAATGCCGCAAGCTCATCCAGATGTATCAATGGCCCGGCATCCGCGACAACTAAAGCAGGGCTAGTCTTCGCCATGCAATCCCCATTCAACATCATCCTGGATAAAGGTTTCAGTTAATACCTGTTGATGCGACTCCAGATAACGACGCAGGGCCTCTGTGACAATTTCCTGCAAGTTACCAGCCCATCCCTGTTGCACCAGTGTTTGCGCTTGTTGCCAGAGTTGATCGGGTATTTCAGTCTGGTGTGTGCTATTCATGGCGATGCTCCGGTTGTAATACACAAATTTTCCCAGTGACTATATCGTTAATCAGGGTTTTTCGCAGTTCTTTGGTAAACGCCCAGCCGTCCCGCCTGTCAAAACCATTCCGCCTGCGGCATCCTGTGAT
>NZ_LUUK01000073.1 GCF_001644025.1 Methylomonas koyamae | reverse complement strand
CTGGAATTCCTGCAAGCGCAACGGATACTGATGCCGGTCCTGACCCTCGGCTTGCCCGACCGCTTCGTCGAGCAGGGCTCCAGAGAACAACTGCTCGGCTTGTGCGGACTCGACGCCAAGGGCCTGTTGGCCAGCATCGAGGCGTTTTGCGCTTGACCGCCGGACCGAAATGCTGAAACGCTATTTTAAGGCTTTATATCAAAGGACCATGGCGGTCGCCTATGCGAAAGCAGCAGAGGAAATTGCCGAAAGCCTGCAAAGTAACGATGGCTATTGCCTCGACTGCGGCGCGAATAGCGGTTATTGGTTTGAACATCTGTCCGCAGAAATTGGCTTGACCGCCAATCGTTATTACGGCCTGGAGTGGAACCACGAACAGGTCAAAAAGGCTCGTCAAAAACAGATTAATGTCCAACAAGGGGACTTGAATAAGCGCTTACCGTTTGCCAGCGATAGTTTCCAGTGCGTATTCGCCTTATCGGTTTTAGAGCATTTGCTCAACGGTTGTCAATTTATCAAGGAAGCGCAGCGCATTCTAAAACCGGGGGGAAAATTGATTATTTTGACACCGAACATCAGCACTTATTTTACCGCCGCACTGATACTGGCCGGCAGAATGCCCTCCAGCGGACCTCACCCGGATTCCGATGTTTTGTTGAAATCCGAGGAAACTTTCAAGGTGAGCCGCGAAGCACTGAATTTGGACAGCGAGTCCGATACTCCGATCCATCGACACCTCGTGGTTTTCAGTTTCGTGGTATTACGAAAATACTTAAAACTGCTCGGTTTCACCGACGTTAAAGGATACGGTTTCGGTCTTTACCCATTCCCGAACCTGTCGCAACCTCTCGTCGAAAAACTGGATCCTTATCATTGCCATCAAATGGTATTTATCGCCACAAAATAACCCGCACCGCTCGGCCCAGCGGGCGGCGAAGCTTTAAATCCTTGAGGACAAAGTAGTGGACAGACTCAGAAACAAAATTCGCGACATTCCCGATTTCCCAAAACCCGGTATCGTCTTCAAGGACATCACGCCACTGGTCAAGGACCCGGCCACGCTACGGCTGGCTGTACATCAACTGTTACATCCGTTTCTCGGCCGCGACATTACTGCGGTAGCCGGCATGGAAGCCCGCGGCTTCATTTTCGGCTCTCTAGTTGCCTGGGAACTGGGTATTCCGTTCGTCCCGCTACGAAAGCCCGGCAAGTTGCCCTACGACGTACAAAGCGTGTCTTACGATCTGGAATATGGCTCCGCGGAACTTGAGGTACATATCGATGCCGTCGATAGCAAAGATAAAGTGCTGCTGATAGACGACTTGTTGGCAACCGGCGGTACGGCGAAGGCCAGTTGCGAATTGATCGAAAAACTCGGCGCCAGCGTGGTGGCATGCGCTTTCGTCGTCGAATTGGATTTTCTGAACGGGAGAGGGAATTTGCAAGGGTACGAAATTCATTCCTTGCTGCACTATTAATTCTAGTGCTTTCCAACAAAAAAGGCCGGTAAAACCGGCCTTTTTTGTTATTAGCAAACACCTAATCAGCTCAGACTAACGCTTGTGCCTGGTTTTTTTTTTACTAATTCTATCCATTTTAGCCGAGGCCTCCTCAAAGGATTTGAGCATTTTTTCGAAGGCCGGGCTCGCTGCCGTTGTTACGGCGCTGGACTTGCCCGGTACGACTACCGGTTGGTCGACTTTGCTGCTATCGGCCGGCGCCGGCTTTCCGGAACTGTTTTTTTTTTCGACTGCTGAACCCGAAGTCTCTTCAAGCGCCGCGTCGACATCCAAATCGTAACTACTGGTATCGGCCTTACCGTCGTTGATCAGGTTTTTCCGATACTGCAGGAATGATTCGCGGGTGAATACATAAGGATCGAGCGCCGCCTCGTCGATGAAATTCAGCGCGCCTTCGGCATTCGCGCGGTCGTTGATGCCTTCGACGATGCCGCTGCCCGGCACATAAGTACCCGGATTGGCGGCTTTATCGATAATAACCGCCCCACCGTCGCGAACCGTGGTAGGACCCAGCACAGGCAGTACCAAGTAAGCGCCTTGATCGACACCCCACACCGCCAACGTTTGACCAAAGTCCTCGACATTATTTTGCAAACCCAAATCGCTGGCGACATCGAACAAACCCGCGACGCCGAATGTGGTATTCGCCAGAAAACGGCCGGTATCCGACGCACTTTGTTCGAACTTACCTTGCAAAACATCATTCAACACGACGTTGATGCCTTTAAGGTTATTGAAAAAGTTACTGACGCCGGTTTCCATGAAATCCGGCGTGACGTATTTGTAACCGTCCGCGACCGGCTTTAGCAAATACCTGTCCAATCCCATGTTGAAGCCATACATCGAACGGTTGAATCCTTCGTACGGATCGACGGAGTTTGAAGAACCAGACACATCCTTACTCTTGCCGGCGGCTTGGTCGCTACGCGACTCCGTCGTCGCGCATCCGCCACCGGCCAAGGCGCCTGAAACCAACAGCGCCCAAAGCAGGGGAGCCTGACTTTTCGCTTGAAAACTGGGGTTAAACATTACAGAAATTCCTAAAACAGACTTATTGTTTCGCGTAACTATCGATCTTTTCGTTAATTTTAGCGATCAAGGCATCGAAACCTTCCCGACTCAGCACACTTGTGTAGTCGGACCGCTTCAGAGCCAAATCGCTAACGCCGTCGGCTATTATATTGATAATCTGCCAACCATCGTCTTTTTTCTTCATCATGTAATCGAACTTGACGTCTTTTTCACCTGGAATCAACAGATTAGTGTGAATAACCACGCCACCCCGACCGGTTTCCTCTTCCGACACGAAGTTAAACGATTCCCCGGAATAATCCTTGAAATTATGCGCGTAAGCCGACACGCTTAATTTACTGAATACTTCTTCCAGCTTGGATTGCTGCTCGGGCGCCAACTCCTCCCACTGCTTACCGACGACAATACGAGCAATTTTCGGCAAGTCGTGGCTTTTCTTGACGGCAACATCCAATTTTTCGTATCGCCCCTGAAAACCAAGCGCTTTACCTTGCTTCATCACGTCCAACAGCTCGTTCTGAAAGCCCTCGACGACCTGCCGTGCCGTCATTTCGCCGGCAATGCCCGCCGAAGAAACGCATAATAGCGCCAGAAAACCAATACCCAATAAGATCTTTCTCAACATCATTGCCTTGCCATCCAAACTGTTCGGTTTACAGCGCCAATTCAAGTTACGCTCTCGGTGATTTACATTAAGACTCGATTTTCACCGGAATTTCCGAAATCGAGGTTTTGCGACCGCCGGTATAGTTAGGCTGCGTCTCGGCAACCATATCTCCGGAGGTTTTCGGCCCGCGTAACGACACCCAAAGTCCTTTCAACGGATTCGCCAACATATCTTCGACCGCTGTCGCCTCGTAACCGCAATGAGCCATGCAATTCGCGCATTTGGGATTTTTCACGGTGCCGTACTTATCCCAGGGCGTATCGTCCAGCAGTTCTTTAAAGGACGCGGCGTTGCCTTCGTCAGCCAGCAAATAGCAAGGCTTCTGCCAACCAAACACGTTGCGGGTCGGGTTACCCCACGGCGTACAATCGTAACTTTGATTGCCGGCCAGATAATCCAAATAGAGCGCCGAGTGGTTAAGCTTCCATTTGCGTTTTTTGCCCAGTTTGAAGATACCCCGGAACAGGTTCTTGGTGTCCACGCCTCGGATAAACACATCCTGCCGCGGCGCCCGCTCGTAACTGAAACCCGGCGCGATCGTCACGCCTTCGACGCCCAGGTCCATCGCGTAATCCAGGAACTCGGCTACTTCTTCAGGGGTTTCGCCCTGGAACAACGTACAGTTGATCGTGACTCGGAAGCCCTTGCCCAAGGCCAGCTTGATGGCCTCGATGGCAATGTCGAACACGCCGTCCTGACAAACGGAGGCATCGTGGCGATGCTTCAAACCATCCAGGTGTACCGAAAAAGTCAAATACGGGGAAGGCTTGTAATCGTTGATGCGCTTGCGCAACAACAACGCATTGGTGCAAAGATAGACGAATTTCTTTCTAGCGACGATACCTTCGACGATTTGCGGCATTTCCTTGTGTATTAAAGGCTCTCCGCCCGGAATCGAGACCATCGGTGCACCACACTCGTCCACGGCATCCAGACACTCTTGCACCGACAAGCGCTTATCGAGAATATCGTCCGGGTAATCGATTTTACCGCAGCCGGCGCAAGCCAAGTTGCATCTAAACAACGGCTCCAGCATCAACACCAACGGGTATTTTTTCACACCCTTGAGTTTTTGCTTAACCAGATAACTACCTACAGCCCATTGCTGACGTAAAGGAACACTCACAGCGTTTTCTCCAAAATCTATCAAGACACTGACATCGATTTGTTGTTAAAAAAAAACAACAGCCCAAGCCAACCTTCCGTATGCCGCCGAGGCCCCATAAAACCTGAGAAATACTAGTGAAATACAGTGCGGCGATACAAGCAGATGTCGCTAGAATACTACTTTTTCTGGATTCGCTCCAGTAAGAATGAAGAAAAAGCAACAACAACAGCAAATTGCTTGCGGTAAATCTATTCAATTGAACAGCCGCGCCATAGGAAAACCGATCCAACACAACAAATCAGCACATTTATAAATCATATACTTACTTAAATAATCTCAACTAACTCACGACCCACCTTAAGCAAAGCGTCGAAAAATTTGCCCTAAAACAACACCGCTTTGCAAATCACCAACAAACCGACTATCATTGACACATCTTCAATAGACCGTAAAACCATGAAAGGACCTCGATCGCCAATCACCGACATAGCCGAACTCAACCGGCTCCCGGACAGCGGGTTTCAAGCCGTATTGCTTGAAGGCGTGTCGCGCACTTTCGCCCTGACCATTCCGCAATTGCCCGGCGCGCTCTACACGGCCGTGGCCAATGCCTACTTACTGTGCCGCATTGTCGATACCATCGAAGACGAAGTGTCTCTGGATGCAGAGCAAAAAAAGTACTTCTGCCGCGGCTTTATCGAAGTCGTCAAGACCGGCGCCCACGCTGACTCGTTTGCCGCCGAATTGGCGCCACTGCTTTCCGAACAAACCATTCCGGCCGAACACAGCTTGATCCGGGTGATTCCAAGGGTCATCGCGATCACCCACAGCCTTGACGCGGCGCAAATTCAAGCGCTAGCCGAATGCGTGCAAACGATGGCCAACGGCATGCCGATTTACCAGGCGCTGGATCTACACGCCGGCCTGAAAACAATGAAGGACATGGATGACTATTGCTATTACGTCGCCGGCTGCGTCGGCGAGATGTTGGCAAAACTGTTCTGTCACTATTCTCCGGAAATCGCCGCCCATCGCGACGAGCTATTGAAGCTGTCGGTTTCCTTCGGTCAAGGCCTGCAAATGACCAATATTCTCAAGGACATTTGGGACGACGCCAAACGCGGCGTCTGTTGGCTGCCGCAAGACATTTTCGACGAGACCGGTTTCAAACTGACCGAACTGACGCCGACCACCAACGACCAACGCTTTCGGAAAGGCCTGGAACATTTGATCGACATTGCCCACGGCCATCTGCAAAACGCACTGACTTACACCCAACTTCTGCCCAGCCACGAAACCGGCATTCGCAATTTTTGCCTGTGGGCACTGGGCATGGCGGTACTGACCTTGAAAAAAATCAAGCAACACCTTGATTTCAATGATTCGAGTCAGGTCAAGATCAGCCGCAACAGCGTCAAGGCCACGATAGTCGCCAGTAAATTAGCGGCTCGCAGCAACTGGCTTTTGTCGCTTTTATTCAATCTGTCCAGCCGGGGCCTGAAGACGCCTGACTGGCAGTATTTACCCGTATCTCACTCCGGACAATAAGGAATCGCCATGTTTACTGAAGCCCCCGTAGAGAGCAACCACGACTTTTCACCCAGCAGCTCGGCGACATCCAACGCGTCAAGCGCGCTGAATATCGCCATCGAGCGCGCCCAAACCCGATTGCTCAGCCTGCAAAATCCCAAGGGTTATTGGGTGTTCGAACTCGAAGCCGACTGCACCATCCCGTCCGAATACATCATGATGATGCATTACCTGGACGACATTAACGAAGAATTGCAAGCCAAGATCGCCGTTTACCTGCGCGGGCGGCAAAATCCCGACGGCAGTTATCCGTTGTTCACGGGCGGTCCCGGCGACATCAGCTGCAGCGTCAAGGTGTACTACGCACTGAAGATGGCCGGCGATGCCATCGACGCGCCGCACATGGTCAAACTACGGACCTGGATTCTGGCCCAAGGCGGCGCGGCGCGCGCCAACGTGTTTACCCGGATCGCGCTGGCCATATTCGAACAATTGCCCTGGCGCGGCGTACCCTACATCCCGGTCGAAATCATGCTGCTGCCTAAGTGGTTTCCTTTCCATTTGGACAAGGTTTCTTATTGGTCGCGGACCGTGATGGTGCCGCTGTTCATCCTGTGCACGCTGAAAGCCAAGGCCAAGAATCCGCGTAATATCGACATCCTGGAACTGTTCGTCGTCCACCCCGACGAAGAGAAGCACTACTTCCCGGAACGCACGTTGTTGAACAAGTGTTTTCTGGCCCTGGATAAATTGGGCAGAGTCACCGAACCCTTGATCCCAAGCCGCATGCGCCAACGCGCGATAGACCAAGCCGTGACTTGGTTCACCGATCGCTTGAACGGCGAGGACGGCCTGGGCGGCATCTTCCCGGCCATGGTCAACGCCTACGAGGCGATGTTGTTGCTCGGCATGCCGCACGACCACCCGAATGTGACTATCTGCCGGCAAGCCATCGATAAACTATTAGTCGTCAACGAAAAAGACGCCTATTGCCAACCCTGTTTGTCGCCGGTTTGGGACACCGCATTGGCCAGCATGGCATTGATCGAAGCCGACAAACGCGGTAACGCCGCGGCCCTGTCCCATGCCTACGACTGGTTGAAAAGCGTGCAATTGTCGGACGAACCCGGCGATTGGCGGGTCCGGAAACCCGACTTAGCCGGCGGCGGTTGGGCCTTCCAGTTCGCCAACCCGCATTACCCCGATGTGGACGATACCGCGATCGTCGGTTTCGCGATGGCCGAATCCGGCCTGGACAACCTGGACGAATCCATCCACCGCGCCACGCGCTGGATCGTCGGCATGCAATCGGAAAACGGCGGCTACGGTGCTTTCGACGTCGACAATACCTATTACTACCTGAACGAAATTCCGTTTGCCGATCACGGCGCCTTGCTCGATCCGCCGACCGTCGACGTCAGCGCCCGTTGCGCCATGTTGATGGCGCGCGTCGCCAAGGACCACGACGAATACCGTCCGGCCTTGCAACGCACGATCGAATACATCCGTGGCGAACAGGAAGCCGACGGCTCCTGGTTCGGACGCTGGGGTACCAACTTCATCTACGGCACTTGGTCGACCCTGTTGGGTCTGGAACAAACCGATGTTCCGAAAACCGACCCGATGTTCGTCAAGGCGGCCACCTGGCTAAAGAGCGTGCAACGCGAGGACGGCGGTTGGGGCGAGGATAACTTGAGTTATCACGACGACATTCAGTATCGCGGCAGCTACCACTTCAGCACCGCGTTCCAAACCGCTTGGGCGATATTGGGCCTGATCGCGGCCGGCGAAGCGCGTAGCGCGGAAGTCAAGGCCGGCATCGACTTCCTGATGCGGACCCAACAAGCCGACGGCGTCTGGAACGACCCCTGCTTTACCGCGCCCGGCTTTCCCAAGGTGTTTTATTTGAAATATCACGGCTACGACAAGTTCTTCCCGTTGTGGGCTTTGGCCCGATACCGCAACGAACTGAATAAACAGTAACGTGAGTTGCGGAATCGTCGTTGCCCTGCCAGAAGAACTTGCCACGCTGACTTCCCGGAAATTGGCGCGCGGCGAATGTTGCCGAATAAGCGCCGACATCTTGGTCGCTTATGCCGGCGCCGGTCCCAACAATGCCGCTAGCGCCGCTCGCCTGCTCATCGCCAAGGGCGCCGATCGGCTGATCAGCTGGGGTTGCGCGGCGGCATTGGCGCCGCAGTTGCGGCCCGGCGTTCTGGTAGTCGCGGACCAGATTTTTTTCGACCGTCAAAGTTACGAAACCGACAAACGTTGGTCGCACAAAATGCGCAACCGACTCAGCGAACGCCTGACGGTGGGGAGCGGCAATCTCTCCACCGAAGCGCGTATCGTCGCGCTGAGTAGCGACAAACAACTGATTCACCGCGAAACCGGCGCGGTAGCGTTGGACATGGAAAGCGGCGCGATTGCCAAAGTCGCCAGTCAAGCCAATTTACCATTCCTGGTATTGCGCGCGATCGCCGATCCGGCCGCGATGGACCTGCCGCGCGCGGTGGTCGGCGCCTTGAACGATCAGGGCCGTGTCGAGATGGCTAAATTACTGCGCCACTTGCTGAATCATCCTTGGGAGCTTCCAGGATTGATCAAACTCGGCCGACATTTCGGCGCCGCCCAAAAGACGCTGAAAACCATCGCCAAACACTTAAACGAAATCGTTATTTATTAGAAAAATCCACGCCGACGCCGCCGATTGCGGCGCTGGCGCATCCTTAAGAGGTATTACATGTCCTTCAGCATTGCCGATCTGTTTGCTCAGCACTTCGATGAAAAATTCGATCTGCACGAGCAATACCTTAACAACCAAATGGTGCGAGTCCTGCGCACCATCGGTTACGACCGCAAATACCAGCGAGCGATCGGCCAATACCTGTACGACGACGAAGGCAACGAGTACTTGGATTTGCTGAGCGGTTTCGGCGTATTCGCGATGGGCCGCAATCACCCAACCATCGTCAAGGCCTTGCAAGAAACCTTGACGCTGGAATTACCGAATCTGGTGCAAATGGACGTTTCCTTATTGAGCGGCTTACTGGCGAAGGAAATCATCGCCACCTGTCCGGACAATTTGGAAAAAATGTTTTTCTGCAACTCAGGCACCGAGGCGGTCGAAGCCGCCATCAAATTCGCCCGTTACACCACCAAGCGGCCGCGCATCGTTTATTGCGAACACGGCTATCACGGTCTGACCATGGGTGCCTTGTCGCTGAACGGCGAGGAAATATTCCGCGAGGGCTTCGGCCCCTTGTTGCCGAACTGTTCGGCGGTGCCGTTCAACGATCTGGCCGCGCTGGAACAAGCACTTAGCGGCAAGGACGTCGCCGCCTTCATCGTCGAGCCGATCCAAGGCAAGGGCGTCAACCTGCCGTCCGACGACTACCTGCCGGAAGTCGAACGCCTGTGTAAAAAATACGGCACGCTGTTCGTCGCAGACGAAATCCAGACCGGCATCGGCCGCACCGGCAAGTTCTGGGCGATTGAACATTGGGGCGTCAAGCCCGATATGGTTTTGATGGCTAAAGCACTGTCCGGCGGCTTCGTGCCGGTCGGCGGCGTGGCGATGACCGCCAAAATCATGGACACGGTGTTCAACCGGATGGACCGCGCCGTCGTCCACGGTTCGACCTTCTCGAAAAACAATATGGCAATGGCCGCCGGCCTGGCCAGCCTGCATGTGATCCACGACGAAAAACTGGTGGAAAACAGCGCCAAGATCGGCGAAGACATCATCGCCACCCTGAATGCGATGAGTCCGAAGTACGAATTCCTGAAGGAAGCGCGCGGCAAGGGCTCGATGATCGCGATCGAATTCCAGTCGCCGAAGAGCCTGGGGCTAAAAGCCGCCTGGGCGATGCTGGAAGCGGCCAACAAAGGTCTGTTCTGTCAGATGATTACGATCCCGCTGTTCAAGGAACATCGGGTGCTCAGTCAGGTTGCGGGCCACGGCATGAATGTCGTCAAGCTGTTGCCGCCGCTTAACCTGACGCAAAAAGACCGCGACTGGATCGTCGACGCGATGGAAAAAACCATCGCCGATACCCACAACGTCACCGGCTCGATCTGGACGCTGGGCAAAAACCTAGCCAGTCATGCTCTGAAAAACAAGAAATAAGGAGATTGTTATGCACTCGTTACAACGGATACTTTTGATTTTAACGCTGGCTACCAGCAACATTGCGTTCGGTCACGCCGTCGTTACCCATAACTCGTTGAAATTGAAACCGGTGCCGGTCAATCAAGCCAGCCAGGTCGAATTGTCGTTCAATTCGAAAGTGGAGCTCGATTTGTCGGAAGTGTTTCTGGTCAGCGCCGGCGACGTGATGACGCCGGTCAGCGCCTCGCTCGGCGCCAAACCCGGCCAAGTGCTGCTCGACCTGCCGGCCTTGGCGCCCGGCGAGTATGCGATCAAACTGAAGATTTTCGCCGCGGACGGTCATCTCAGCGAAGACCTGCTGCGCTTTTTCGTTAAAGAACCCAAATAAATCCTTATGGAAGGCATTGCCAATTATTTAGACTCGTTGATCGGTGGCGTCGATCTGACCTTCTACTCCATCGCCATCGGCGGCTTGCTGTGGGGCTTGTTCGTGTTGCGCCCCTGGGACGAAAGCGCCAATTACAATAGCGCGTTACTGGACAGAACCGTCAATCTGATCCACTTCGGCAGCAAAGCCGTGGTCATCACCCAATTGTCGAAAATCGGTCTGAAAATTTGGCTAATGGCCGTTACATTGGGCAAATCGCCGTTCCCGGCGTTTTTTCACACCGTGCAATTCAACGCCGGCGTGGCCCGCGCGCTATTTGCCTTTGCGCTGTATTTATTCATCAAATTCGGCCTGAAACACCACTTACGTTCCAAACGGCACTGGCAAATCGCGATCGCCATTATCGTGCCGCTAGTGATAGCCGCCGCCTGGCTGGTCCACGGAGCCAGTCGCCTGGAAGACCGCGGTTTGCTAATGACCTTGACCGTCAGCCATCAGATCGCAGCGGCGGCCTGGGTCGGCGGCATTTTCCAAATACTGGCTCTGTGGGGCTTGCGCAAGCAAAACGCCATCGCCGAGGAAGTCTGGCCGCTGCTGTTGAAGCGTTTCTCCGGCCTGGGGATAGGCGCGGTCGGCTTGCTGCTGGTGACCGGTACGCCGCTAGCCTGGTATTACATTCGCACCTTCCAGGGTTTTATCGGCGCCGGTTACGGCAACCTGCTAACCGTGAAAATCATGATGATGGGACTGGCATTGGGCTTTGCCTGGATGAACAAATCCGCCGTCCGAGAGTACTTCACCAGCCGCAGCCAGTACGTGCTGACCGCCCGGGTGCCCTACTACATCGAAGCGGAAACCCTGATTCTGTTGACCATTCTGTTCACCGCCGCCAGTCTGGCCTCGCAACCGCCGTCGGTGGATATTCCGCACTTAACCGCAACCTGGGAAGAAGTGTTGAACATGTTTCACCCGCGCATACCGCGTTGGGAATCGCCAACCCACGAAGCCCTGCTCGCCGGCGAGGCCGGCCGAGTCGCTATCGTCGGCCAAATCCCGTCGGAAGCCGCCACCGCCTGGTCGGATTACAACCACAACATCTCCGGTATCTTCCTGACCGCGATGAGTTTTTTCGCGATGCTGTCCTACTCGGAGCGCTTTCACAACTGGGCGCGCTACTGGCCGGTCGGCTTCATGGGACTCGGGATATTCCTGTTCTTCCGTTCCGACGCCGAGAGCTGGCCGTTGGGTCCGATCGGCTTTTGGGATAGCACTTTCAACAACGGCGAGATTTTGCAACACCGGATCGCCACCTTTCTGGTGTTCATGCTGGGCTTGTACGAGACCCGCGCCCGCGTCAAGGCCGACCCCGGTATTCTGCCCTATTTGTTTCCGCTGATGTCGGCCTTCGGCGGCATGATGCTGCTAGCGCACTCGCATGTCGGCTTCGAGGCTAAAACCGCGTTTCTAATCCAGGTCGGCCACACCCTGATGGGCGTGTTCGCGCTAATCCTGGCTTGCGGCCGTTGGCTGGAGCTGAAATTGGACGCGCCGGGCAAAAACGTGGCCGGCTTTATCTCGGTTTTTGCGCTATTCCAAATCGGCGTGATTCTGATGTTCTACCGCGAACCCCTGTACTAATATGAAACAGACTAACGAATTTCCGCTGCTAGCCACCATCGCCAGCCCGACCG
>NZ_LUUK01000072.1 GCF_001644025.1 Methylomonas koyamae | reverse complement strand
CTGTTAAAGGACCGCTTACCTAAAACCGAAGCGAGGCGGTTCGATTTCGACGGATTCTCGCTCGATAACCAAGGATTGATCTTCCGACATCGGCGGGCTGCCCGGCGCTTAACACCGCATGCGGAGGCCAACGGGTTTTGGCCGTGTATACGCCGAGATAATTCGCCTTTGCGGCGCCGAATATCCGACCAAAACTCGCGGCGTCCGCGCCGCCGTTTACGCCGACCGCACGTAAAACTCATTCCACCGTACATACCATCGTCCCGACCGCGTTTTATCGGGATTCGACCGCGCCTTCGTAACCGCCGAGCGGACGGCCGAGCGTGTCGAAGGTACGTTCGGATGTCGCGGCGGTACGTTCGAAGCGTTGGAGCGTGCCTTCCGGTGATTTTTATGTGTGGTCGGCGTCTTTTAAAACGCGGCCGCAGCCGTTGGAAGCGCGGGCGAAGCCTGCGGCCATGCGATCGGGGCGTTTTAATATCGAAAATTTGCCGACGGGCAAGTACCGGCCGAGCGATGGCTTGAATTTGCTGTGAACGTCGGTGGGTGAAGTCTGACGCCACGGACGGGTTTAAGCCTACCCTCCATGGCACTGGATGCCCGCTTCCCGGTGGTTTTGAACAACGCTGACAGATAAGAACTAGCGGAGCGAATCTGTCCGCTACAGACGGATTTAAGCCTACCCTTCATGGCACTGGATGCCCATTTCCCGGCGGGCATGATGGTCTTGAACAACGCTGACAACCAAGCACTATCGGCGGATTTCAAGCGCGGCGGATTTAAGGTGTTCGAATCAGACCGATGATCTATGATTAGGGACTCTTACAACCAATCAGAGGGGGCTGGGATGTCGACCACGCCGCATCCGGATAATGCCGCGCCTTTCCAAGCCGCCGTGTTGGCGGCACTGGCCAAGCAATATTGCGTGTTGGACGCCGACGGCAAGGTCGTGCACGTCAGCGAAGCCTGGTTGGCGTTCGACCAAGCACACGCCAACGCCAAGCCGGCTCTGCGACTCGGCCAACACTATCCGGACCTGCTCGCCGCCGGCCTGACCAACGACAGAGGCGGCCAGGCGTTTTACGACGGCATCTTGGCGGTGTTGAACGGTTCGCGGCCGGAATTTTCGTTGGAGTACGCGTTTCGTACCGCCACCGGCCAACTGTGGTTTACCGGAAGAGTCGCGCGCTTCGCCGAGCCGGCCTTGGGCGCGGTCATCGTCATCCACGAAAACATTTCCGAATACCAACACCTGGAGAACCGGTTTCGGCAGGCGGTGGAAGCGGCGCCGAACGCGATCGTGATGGTCAACGAATCCGGTTGCATCGTCATGGTCAACGCCCAGACCGAGCTGTCGTTTGGGTACACCCGCGCCGAACTGATAGGCCGGGCCGTGGAAATGTTGGTGCCCGAGCGGTTTCGCGGCGGCCATGCCGACTTCCGTCGCGCCTACTTCGCCGATCCGGTGTCGCGGCCGATGGGCGCCGGCCGCGATTTATACGGGAGGCGCAAGGATGGCAGCGAATTTCCGGTCGAGATCGGCTTGGGCCTGATCGATAGCCACGATGAAACCCTGGTGCTGAGTTCCATCGTCGACATCACCGCCCGCAAACGCCTGGAACATCGATTTCGGCAGGCGGTCGAATCCGCGCCCAATGCCATCGTCATGGTCAACGAGTCCGGCACGATTTTGATGGTCAACGCGCAAACCGAGACTTCGTTCGGTTACTCGCGCACCGAGTTGCTGGGGCAGCCGGTCGAGGTATTGGTTCCGGAACGCTTTCGCGGCGGACACGTCGCCGCTCGCCAGGCTTATCTGGCCGATCCGGTGTCCCGGCCGATGGGCGAGGGCCGGGATTTGTTCGGCTTGCGCAAGGACGGCAGCGAATTTCCGGTCGAAATCGGCCTGGGGCTGATCGATGACGAGAACGGCACCATCGTCCTCAGCTCCATCGTCGATATTACCGAGCGCAAAAACGCCCACGACCGCTTGCGCCAAGCGCTGACCGAAAAAGAGGTGTTGTTGAAGGAGGTCTACCACCGGGTCAAGAACAACCTGCAGGTGGTTTCCAGTCTGATCAACCTGCAAGCCGCCAGCGTGACCAACGCGGAAACCGCCGACCTGCTCCAGCAAAGCGCCGACCGGATCAAGGCCATGGCGCTATTGCACGAGAAGCTGTATCAATCGAAGGACTTGGCGAAAATCGATTTCAACGAATACATTCGCAGTTTGGTCGATCACTTGTTATTCGGTTACGGCGCGCATGCGGGCAACATCGGGATCGAAATGGCCATAGACAATGTGTTTCTCGGCGTGGATACCGCGATTCCCTGCGGCCTGATCATCAACGAATTGCTGTCCAACGCGCTCAAGCACGCGTTTCCCGGCCATCGCGCGGGTCAAGTGAGCATCGCTTTCAGCCTGCGGCTGGGCGAATACTGCCTGACGATCGCCGACGACGGCGTCGGTCTTCCCGAGGCGCTGGACTTTAAAAACACCGGCTCGCTGGGCTTGCAATTGGTGGATACCTTGACTCATCAATTGCTCGGCGGGATGGACTTGAACCGGACCGCGGGCACGGCGTTCACGCTGCGTTTTCCGGAAAATCCGCAATAACCCGATAACGAGGGGGCGACGATGCAAGCCAGCAAAATCCTGATTGTCGAAGACGAAGGCATCATCGCGATGGATATCCGCAGACAGTTGGAAGGCTTCGGCTACCAAGTGGTGGCGACCGCGTTTTCCGGCGGCCAGGCCATCACGTTGGCCAACCAGCATAAGCCGGACTTGGTGATGATGGACATCGTGTTGAAGGGCGAGATGGACGGCATTAGCGCCGCGCAAGCTATTGTCGAATCGTTGCGGATTCCGGTGATTTTTCTGACGGCTTACAGCGATTCCGCGACATTGGCGCGGGCGAAAGCCACCGGCGCCTACGGCTATTTGATCAAGCCGTTCCGGCCGGACGAACTGCATGCTTCCATCGAAGTGGCGTTGTACAAGTATCAATTGGAACGCAAGCTCAAGGAAAGCGAGCAGTGGTTCGGTAAAACCCTGCGCTGCATTAGCGATGCCGTCATCGCCACCGATACCGACAGTAGGGTTCGGTTTATGAACCCGGTGGCAGAGGACGCGACCGGCCAAAGTTTGGAGCAGGCCAAGGGGCGCCGAATCGAGGAGCTGATGACACTGGTTTCCGAATCGGACCGGGGCGTGGTCGAAAACCCGATTATCAGCACCCTGAAAAGTCTGGAGGTCACAGCGCTGGAGCGTGCCACGATACTGGTCAATCCGCAGGGAACCGAGTTTCCGGTGGACGACGGCGCCGCGCCCATCATCGACGACGACGGCACCTTGTTCGGCGCGGTCATGGTGTTTCGCGACATCACCGCCCGCCGGGAAATGGAAAATTTACTGCGGGAAAGCGAAGAGCGCTTTCACAGCTCGTTCGAGATGGCCGCGATCGGCAT
Source organism: Methylomonas koyamae (assembly GCF_001644025.1). Classification (GTDB taxonomy): domain Bacteria; phylum Pseudomonadota; class Gammaproteobacteria; order Methylococcales; family Methylomonadaceae; genus Methylomonas; species Methylomonas koyamae_A. Next base: position 1,941 of record NZ_LUUK01000072.1, on the reverse strand, counting down.
GGCCTTGGTGTCGTTGGACGGCGCTTTTCTGCAAGTCAACAACGCGTTGTGCGACACCTTCGGTTACGGCCGGGCGGAGTTGTTGAGCGGCAGTCTGCGGATGTTGCTGCCGGAAGGCGAGCATCCCTTGCTCGATCAATGCTTGCGTCAACTGTTGGCCGACGAACGGCCCACCTTTCAAATCGAATTGGAATGCACGCACAAAACCGCCGGCAAGCGGGTTTGGACGCTGTGGAGCGCCTCGTTGGTGCGCGGCCCGGACGGCGTGCCGCAATATTTCATCGTGCAGGTCCAGAATATCAGCAACCGCAAATACGCCGAACAGCAACTGATTTACTTGGCCAATCACGATCCGCTGACCGGGCTGCTCAATCGCGATCAATTTCATGCCCGGCTCACTCAAGCGCTGTCGGCCGCCCGCCGGCACGGCAGCAAGCTGGCTTTGATGTTTCTGGATTTGGATCGCTTCAAATTGATTAACGACACCTTGGGCCACCGCTTGGGCGACTTGTTGCTGCAAGCGACCAGCGATCGCTTGAAAAGTACCGTGCGCGGCAACGACGTACTGGCCCGCTTGGGCGGCGACGAATTTATCGTATTGCTGAACGACATCACTCACAGCGACGACGTGGCGCGCATCGCCCAGAAGACCATCGATATCCTCACTCAACCGTTTACGTTGGAAGGCAACGATCTGGTGGTCACCGCCAGCGTCGGCATCAGCGTGTTTCCCGACGACGGTAAAGACAGCCACACCCTGCTGATGAACGCCGACACTGCGATGTATCTGGCCAAGGAGCGCGGCAAGAACAACTATCAATTTTATACGCTGGCGATGACGGAGCGCTCGTTGGAACGGATGACCGTCGAACGCGGCTTGCGCCGCGCGCTGGCCGAGCGGGAATTGCGCCTGCACTTTCAAGTGCAGATAGACAGCGTCAGCGGTCTGGCGACCGGCGCGGAAGCCTTGGTACGCTGGCAGCACCCGGAATGGGGACTGGTTTATCCGGACCGCTTTATTACCGTCGCCGAGGAAACCGGGCTGATCGTGCAAGTCGGGGCTTGGGTATTGCGCGAAGCCTGTTTGCAGGCCAAGGCTTGGATCGAAAACGGCGGACCGTTCGCCAGCGTGGCGGTCAATGTCTCGGCGCGCCAGTTTTTGGAAGCGAATTTGTTTCAAACGGTGAGGGATATTCTGAGCGAAACCGGTCTGAATCCTAACGCGCTGGAATTGGAAATCACCGAGTCGGCGGTGATGCAAAACCCGGAAAGCACGTTACAGGTACTGCGCCAGTTTCAGGCCTTGGGCGTGCGGCTGAGCATAGACGATTTCGGTACCGGTTATTCCAACCTGACCTATCTGTACCGGTTTCCGGTACAGAGCGTCAAAATCGATCGCTCCTTCGTCATCGGTCTGGCCGACGACGGTAGCAGCAAAACCCTGGTCAGGGCGATCGTCGCGCTGGCCCACGAGCTAAGGCTGTCGGTGGTGGTCGAGGGCGTGGAGACCGCCGAGCAACTGGCCTTTTTAACGGCGCAAGGCTGCGATTCGCTACAAGGTTATCTGTTCAGCCGGCCGGTCAGCGCCGAACAATTCTCGCAGGCCTTTATCGGCGCCGGGCTCAGGAGCCACTTGCCTTAAGCCGTAATGTCGTTAGGTTAAGGTTTGACCGTTCGCCCTGAGCCTGTCGAAGGGTGAATGGTTAAGTCGTTCATGGTTCGACAGGGCTCTCCTGAGCGCAGTCGTAGGACTCACCACGAACGACTCGACTTAACCTAAAAAGAGCAGTTTGGCGATGAAAAATCCCGTTCGTCCTGAGCTTGTCGAAGGGCGCGCGGGATTTTTCATTCACCCGTTTGGTGAGTGTATTGCGAGCCGTCCATGCTTCGACATTGCTCAGCACGAACGGCCCGCAATACACGCCAACTGCCCTTTTTAGG
>NZ_LUUK01000071.1 GCF_001644025.1 Methylomonas koyamae | reverse complement strand
CGGCTCCGGCCGCGACGGCGTGCTCTGCTTGGGCGTCGGCTGAATCGCCCTATCGTCGAGCAAGGCATCGCCATCCACCAGATCTTCGCCGACCCGGAACAAATCCATTTCGTCTTCATCGGCTTCGACCTCGAATTCGTCGTCTCTTTCGTCGTAGCGATCGTCGTCGTAATAATCGTCGGCCGCGCGTTTGTCGCGCAAACCCTTGACGAAATGCCACAACACCATGCCGATCATCACCAGCACGCCGATCAAAATAATCACGACTCTGAGTAGTTCTTTATCCATTAGCTTTCCGCCATGCTTACCGCTTCATCGATATCTACAGCCACTAAACGGGACACGCCCGGTTCCTTCATGGTAACACCTGCCAGATGTTTTGCAATTTCCATCGTGACTTTGTTGTGTGAAATGTACAAGAATTGGACGGTAGACGACATGTCCTCGACCATCTTGGAAAAGCGCACCACGTTGGCGTCGTCCAACGGTGCATCGACTTCGTCCAGCAAGCAAAACGGCGCCGGATTCAGGTCGAAAATCGAAAACACCAGCGCGACGGCGGTCAGCGCCTTCTCGCCGCCGGACAACAAATGTATCGAGCTGTTGCGCTTGCCGGGCGGCCGGGCAATGATGTTGACGCCGGCCTCCAGTACGTCGTCCTCGGTCAATTCCAGATAAGCCTGGCCGCCGCCGAACAGGCGCGGAAACTTTTCCTTCAGTCCGTCGTTGATTTTGTCGAAGGTTTCCTTGAAACGCTGCCGACTTTCGCGATCTATCTTGCTGATGGCCTGGTCCAGCGTGTTCAAGGCGTCGACCAAGTCGTCGTGCTGCTCGTTCAAAAACTTCATCCGTTCGGATTGGGTTTTATATTCCTCGATCGCGGTCAGATTAATCGAACCCAAGCGCTCGATTTGCTCGGCCAGATCGTCCACCTGGCGTTTCCACTGACTCTCGCTGGCGCCGTCCGACAAAGCGCTCAAAATAACTTCTGGGTCGGCATCGACTTCGGCCAATTGTTCGGCGACGGTCTGTTGCCTGACCTTGCTGTCCTGCTGCTCGAAGCGCACCTTGTCCAAGGCTTCTTTCTGCTTTTCGAGCTCGCGTTGGTTGCGGGAATATTGCTCGGCCAACTCGCTGACAGTTTGTTCGCTGGCTTGTTGAGCCCTGCGTTCCGATTGCAACAGATCTTCGATCTCGTGTTTACGCTCCAGCAATTCCTCGAGCTGCATTTTCTCGTCGTCCATCGGCGCCAGTGCGAACTGCAACTTGTTTTCCAGTTCGGCGATGCGGTCGGTGGCTTGCCGATGCTGAGACTGTAAACGCTCGATTTGCTTGACGGTCAGCACTTCGGACGACTTCATCGACTCGATCTGCGCATGCAGGCGCTGTAAATGATGCCGGGCCTCGCCGACCGAGGCGTCGGTATTTTGTTGTTGAGCCTGAATTTGCCGGTTCAACTCTTCCAGTTGCGCTTTCTTCTCGCCCAAATCGCCCAGTGCCTGCTCGGCATCCTGTTTAATCAGCTCCGCTTCGGAAATACTTTCGACAATTTCGCCTAGATGCACGCTCAGCTCTTCGATTTCGTGATCGAGCTGGGCGGCGCGGCGTTGCTGCTGTTCCAGACGAGCCGATTGGGCGCTGAATTCGGCGCTCTTGGCCGAATGTTCCGCACCCAGCAGTTTATCTTTTTGTTGATATTGTTCGCGATGGCTCTCGGCGGCCTTCAATGCTTGCTCGCAGTGTTCCAATTGCTGCTCATCCTCGGCAATCGCCATCTGCAATTCGCCCTGGCGCAGCTTCAGTTCGCGCAACTCTTTTTCGCGATGCAGCACACCGGCCTTGCTGTCGCTACCGCGACTGATTTTGATCCAGTCCCGGCCCAGCCAAGTGCCGTCCGCCAACACTACCGACTCGTGCGGCTGCAAGGCCATTTGGCGAGCTTGCGTCATCGAATCGGCACAGTAGATGCCGCTCAACAAACTATCGAGGCACCAACGGCTGTTTACCTTGCCGGCCAACGCGTTTAAAGCGGCGACCGACGGCTCGGTGTGAGTTTCGAACACGATCAGCGACTGCTTGCTCAATTCCTGCAACTCGCTAAGAATCGTTTCGGTACTATCGACGCAAATCGCTTCCAGATAACTGCCCAACACCGTTTCGACCGCAGTTTCCCAGCCCTCATCGGCCTCAAGAAACTCGGCCAGCCGCGGTTGTTGCTCCAATCCGACCTGTTCCAGCCAAGCCGACAAGTCTTTTTTGTCCTTGCCCATGGCGTGTTGCTGCAGCAATTCCAACGAGCTGATCTTGCCGTTGACTTTCTGCAGCTCGGCACGATTGGTGTGCAAGCTATCGTGTAATTGCTTAATCTCCGGGCGCAGTTCGGCGATGCGCTGCAACACCGCTTCCAGTTGCCGCTGTAACTGTTCGCGTTCGGTCTCTATCAGTTCGATACTGCTATCCAGCGTATCCAAAGCCAGTTGCAACTGGGTATCGGCCAACTCACCGCGCTCGCCGCGCAACTTATCCAATCTCGCCTGCAACTGACGATTCTGATTTTCCAACTGGACTAATTTGGTCCGCTGGACTTCGGCCTGCTCGCGATAACCGGCGTTCTCGGCCAAGAATTCTTCCCAACGCAACTGCCATTGCTGTTTTTGCAGATGCGCATCCTGTTGGATGCCGAGCAAGTCTTCCTCGCGTTCCTTGGCGACGATCATCGTCTCCTCGGCTTCCAGCAAGGTCTGGCGGATTTCTTCCAGTTGTTGCCTATCCTGCTCGCATTCGATATTGGCGTGTTCGGCTTGCTGCTTCAAACGCTCGATTTCGATCAAGGTTTCTTCGTGGCTTTTTTGATTGTGCTTGATCGCCTGTTCCAGCCGGCTGACTTCGGCCACGACGGCGGTATATTCTGCCTGAGTGCTATCCAGATGTTGTTGCAGGGCTTTTTGCTCGCCGCGCTTCAGCTCCATCGCCTTTTCGGTATCGCGCAGCAACACGAACAAGCGGTTATGTTCCTCGGCGATCGTCTGTAGCTTGGCTTCGAGTTGCTGGGCGTTGCGCTGAAAGCTTTGCCAACGCATCGCCAGCAATTCTTGCTTGAAGCGGCGCTCCTGCTTTTTGAATTCGGTGTATTTTTCGGCCTTTTCCGCCTGCTTGGCCAAGTTCTTAATTTGCTTGTCGACCTCGTCGCGTAGGTCGTTCAACCGCTCCAGATTCTCGCGGGTATGGCGCATCCGGGTTTCGGTTTCCGAACGCCTTTCCTTATATTTGGAAACGCCGGCGGCTTCCTCGATATGCAGCTTCAGATCTTCCGGCTTGGCTTCCACCATCCGCGAGATCGTGCCCTGCTCAATGATGGCATAGCTGCGCGAACCCAGGCCGGTGCCCAAAAACAAGTCGGTGATGTCCTTGCGCCGGCATTTACTGCCGTTCAGCATGAATTGCGACTGGCCGTCGCGACTCACCTGGCGCTTGATCGAAATCGTCGCGTATTGCGCATACTCGCCGCCGGCCTTACCTTCGGCGTTGTCGAACACCAATTCCACCGACGCCACGCTCACCGGCTTGCGCCCGGACGAACCGTTGAAAATCACGTCGGCCATATTGCCGCCGCGCAGATGCTTGGCCGAACTCTCGCCCATCACCCAACGCACCGCGTCGATGATGTTGGACTTGCCACAGCCGTTAGGCCCGACGATCGCGGTCAGGTTACCCTGAATCGGAATCGTGGTCGGATCGACAAAGGACTTAAAGCCCGCGAGTTTGATTTTTTCCAGCTTCATGACTGGGATTTAGAGGTCCGGCGACAATGACAAAGCCGGATATTATCGTCGAAATGGCGGCGAGATGGGAATCCGATTTCAGTCGCCGAACTTCTGCAAAGTGTGTGCGGGCAATGTCGCTAGATAAACCTGCCCAAGGCATGCCGGCAATGTCGCCGGCATGCCCGAGCGCGCTTGGCAATCAAATCGGCGATCAAAACCGCTGAAAGTGCTTTCGAAGCCGCGCGCCGCTCAATCTGGAACATTTACAACGCAAACAGCTCGCGCAACAATTTCAGCAATTTCGGGCCGACGCCCTTGACATTGGAGAGGTCGTCGAACGAGGCGAACGGTTGCGCAGCGACAATATTTTCGACGGTCTTTTTCGGCACACCCTTTAGCGCGCCCAATTCGTCCAGGGTTGCTTGGTTGATCGACGCTCTCGACGCCTGCTCCGCGCCGGCAAGCGCTACCGGCTCGACTGGCGTGACTGGCGATTTTTTGGTGTCTCCGAACTGAACATTGATGACATTGTCCGACTCTTTGCGAACCGCGACCGGTTTCGGCGCCACAGTGTAAGGGACCGCGAAATTGATGCAATCCCGAGTTTCGTACGCCACTCCGTTCCATTCCCGCAACATGAGACTCAAATGCCAGCGACCGACCGGCGGCTCGCAAAATTCGGTTTCCAGACTCAGTTCGCGCAAACCTTGCCGACCGACCAATTCGCCGACCCGGATGCCGGCCACAGCGTAACCGTCGAAATGCCCGCCTTGATAGGCTTGATCGAGCGCCCATAACTCCAACGCCAAGGTACCACTGATATTGTCCGCGCCGCGCCGGTTGGCAATTTCACCGACATTCAACCGAATCCGCCCATTTTGAACGTCGTAACCGCAATTGCCCAGTAACAACAGTTCGGCGGCCGCCGGTTTGAACGCCTGGGCTTGCACGAAGTAGTCGTTCTCGATAAAGCGTCCCGATTGGTTATCGCTGGCTTCGGCATGCTTGTACTCGATGAAACTCACTTCGATGACATTGTTCGTAGCTTGCCGGACGGCCGTTTTAACCGGACTGTACGGTGCCGCGAAATTGACGAAATCGCGCGTCTCGTAAGCCATGCCATTCCACTCGCGCAACATCAGCGTCAGTTGCCAGTATCCTTCGCCGGGCTCTTGGAACGCCAGATCCCACGAAGCAGGCCCAATCGCATGTTGACCATGCAATTCGCCGATAACGACGCCAGCCAACGGAATGCCGCTGAAACCGCCGCCCTGATACACTTGATTCAGCGCCCAGAGTTCCACCGAAAGCGTGCCGCTTAGATTCCCGAACGACCGGTGGTTGGCAATTTCACCAATATTCAGCGTAATACGGTCGCCTAGAATGGAATAACCATTAATACCGCTTAACCGCAACTCTGGAATATCGGTATCAAAAACAGGGTTTTGTAATGCATACATAGATTATGACTCAGTGATTAAGGAAGGAAAATTATATATCAAGCCTAGAATATACCGCTATTATTTCCAACCTTTTACTGCTTATAAAACAGCCGCTTAAGCACCAACTAGGTGCAATTAAGCTGAATTTAACGCTCTATTTTGGTGAATACCGCAAAACTCAAACCCCGCCAATTCGAATATACTGGATCCGGAGCGAGCGCACAGGCTTTTAAGAGAACACAAAACTCGCAAAGCGTCGATACGAACGTAGGTCAGCCGACCTCGGCGCATCGGTCGCCCGGCCAAATCGCGTGCTTCATGCGCGACCCTCAAATGCGCCCCGGCTACGGACGTAAACGATAATCCCGGCATGGATGGCAACGGCAACCGCGATGCCGGTCGCGTGCGCCACAAATCCCGCGACCCCGGCCATATGAAACTGCCAAATACTGTAAGCACCTACCGGCAAGAACAGCGCCGCGCCGGTCGCAAGTCCGGGATTGTACATTTTGAAAGCCAAGGCGTGACCGATGTGGACCAGACCGTTGACGACGGCCAGATAGACTGCGATCAAACCCAGACCCGGCTCGTGGAGCACCGCCAAATAGGTGGCAATGACGATGACGCCCCAAACGCCGGGGACATTGATGATAAACACGGCCAACGACGACAGCACGGGCTTGCCGCCGCCGACGGTCCGGTTGAAAAAAGTTCGGAAGCGGTCTTGATCGTGTTCCTCGTACTGATGCAGCATATACATCGGCAGATGCAGAAACGTCAGCGCGAGCGGCATCGACCACCCTGCGGTCAACAACGGGAATAACATCAATAATAATAACCCGGCCAACGCGCCGCCATAAACCCAATGCGTTATCAAGCGCTCGAACATGAAATGTTTCCGACAGTCGATTAGAAGTCGTTAACTCTAGTCCAATTCGAAAGTTTCAGCGCCGACAAACGGCCGATTTCCGTGTTGGAATCGCCAAGTAAACAACGCAGCTCCCCCCCGACTGGTCGTATCCTTGGAAGACCGCAACAAAATAAATAGCGAATAGCGTGACAAATGTGGAAAGTGATCAGCGAACAGGAACCCATCCCACCCGAACCGGACAAACTGGATCGAAAGTTCGCGCAACGCCCTTCGCTGAAACGGTTTCGAGACCTCTTGCTCCCAGTTTAATTCGCCATGCATCGCTTCATGACGATCGACCCTAAATTGCAGTGTCGGCAAAATCCAAGCGAAACCCTGGGTTTTCCTTGACGAAAACGACCAAAGACAGTAGCTTATCCAACCTTTTTTGTAAATCCGTATCCGTGCGATCCGTATTGTTTTCGAGGGCTTAAAATTGGAACTCAGTGGCGGGCAAATTCTTGTCCAATGTCTTAAAGATGAAGGTGTCGAATTCGTATTTGGCTATCCGGGTGGCTCTGTATTGCACATCTACGATGCCATATTCCATCAAGACGACGTGAAGCACATCCTGGTCCGGCACGAACAAGCCGCGGCCCACTCGGCGGACGCCTACGCCCGCGCCACCGGCAAGCCCGGCGTGGTGCTGGTGACTTCCGGCCCCGGCGCCACCAACGCCGTCACCGGCATCGCCACGGCGTATATGGATTCGATTCCGATGGTGATTATTTCCGGACAAGTGCCGTCGCCGGTGATCGGCAGCGACGCGTTCCAGGAAGTCGATACGGTCGGCATCACCCGCCCCTGCGTCAAGCACAACTTTTTGGTCAAGGACGTCAACGATCTCGCCGAGACCATGAAGAAAGCCTTTTACGTGGCGACGACCGGCCGCCCCGGCCCGGTATTGGTCGACGTGCCGAAGGACATCACCGACCCGAACATCAAGGTACCTTATAAGTACCCGAAAAAAATCGTGATGCGCTCCTACAACCCGGTAGTGACCGGCCACAAGGGCCAGATCAAGCGCGCCGTCGATATGCTGCTGGCCGCGCAACGCCCAATCATTTATTCGGGCGGCGGCGTAATCCTGGGCGAGGGCCATCAAGAATTGACCGAGCTGACTCAATTGCTGGGCTTTCCGATCACCAACACCTTGATGGGTCTGGGCGCTTATCCGGCCACCGACAAGCAATTCGTCGGCATGCTGGGCATGCACGGGACTTACGAAGCCAACATGGCGATGCACGAAAGCGACGTCATTCTGGCGGTCGGCGCGCGCTTCGACGACCGGGTGACCGGCAAGTTGACCGAGTTCTGCCCGTACGCCAAGATCATTCATATCGATGTCGATCCGGCCTCGATTTCCAAGACTGTGAAAGTGGACGTGCCGATCGTCGGCGAAGTTAAACCGGTGCTGAAGCAAATGCTCGAGTTGATCCGCGACAGCAAGGACAAACCGTCAAAGGCCTCCCTGGAAAACTGGTGGAAGTTGATCGACAGTTGGCGAGGAGTCCGCTGCCTGGAATACGACCGGGAAAGCCGGATCATCAAGCCGCAATACGTGGTCGAGCAATTGTACGAAGTCACCAACGGCGAAGCCTTCGTGACTTCGGACGTCGGCCAACATCAAATGTACGCGGCGCAGTATTACCATTTCGACAAGCCGCGGCGCTGGATCAACTCCGGCGGCCTGGGTACGATGGGTTTTGGTTTGCCGGCCGCGATCGGCGTGAAGCTGGCATTTCCGGAAGCGGACGTGGCCTGCATCACCGGCGAAGCCAGCATTCAGATGTGCATACAGGAGCTTTCGACCGCGTTGCAATACAACACGCCGGTCAAGATCGTTAATCTGAATAACCGTTACATGGGCATGGTCCGGCAATGGCAGGAATTTTCCTATCAAAGCCGCTACTCGCACTCCTACATGGACACGATTCCGGACTTCGTCAAACTCGCCGAAGCCTACGGCCATGTCGGCATGCGCATTGAGAAACCGGAAGAAGTGCGCGACGCACTGAAACAAGCCTTTGAAATGAAGGACAGAACCGTGTTCCTGGATTTCATTACCGATAGAACCGAGAACGTATATCCGATGATAGAAGCAGGCAAGGCCCACCACGACATGAAATTGCGCGTCGCACCCGGCACACCGGTCGACAGGGAGTTATCGTGATGCGGCACATTATTTCCATCCTGATCGAGAACGAAGCCGGCGCGCTATCGCGCGTCGCCGGACTGTTCTCGGCGCGCGGCTACAATATCGAATCGTTGACCGTGGCGCCGACCGAAGATCCCAGCCTGTCGCGGATGACCTTGGTCACCAGCGGCAGCGACGAAATCATCGAGCAGATCACCAAGCAACTGAATAAATTGATCGATGTCGTCAAATTGATTGACCTAGCCGAATCGGCGCATATAGAGCGCGAGCTGATGCTGGTCAAAATCAAAACCAGCCACGACACCCGCGAGGAAGTCAAACGCATGGTGGATATTTTTCGCGGCAAGATCATCGATGTCACCCACAACAGTTACATCGTGGAAATGACCGGCCAATCCAATAAACTGGACGCCTTTATCCACGGCTTCGAGGAAGGCTGCATCATCGAAGTGGTGCGCTCCGGCCCGACCGGCATTTCCCGCGGCGAAAAAGGCTTACACCTATGAGCGTCGCCGGAGTACCGCGCTAGATTGGTACTCCGCGTGACGGCGACTCCCAGAAAGTCGATAAAATTTTTAATTCACACCAGAGTAACGAGAGAACCTATGCAAGTTTATTACGACAAAGACGCCGATCTTTCGATCATCCGCAGCAAGAAAGTCGCCATCATCGGCTATGGCTCGCAAGGCCATGCCCATGCCAACAATCTGAAAGACTCCGGTGTCGACGTCGTGGTCGGCTTACGCGCTAGCTCCGCGTCCGTCGGCAAGGCCCAGGCCAGCGGCCTGACCGTCAAGGACGTACCGGAAGCCATCGCCGGCTCCGACGTGGTGATGATTCTGACCCCTGACGAATTTCAATCCAAGCTGTACAAGGAAGAAATCGAACCGAACATCAAACAAGGCGCGGCCCTGGCTTTCGCCCACGGCTTTGCGATTTTATACAACCAAGTCGTGCCGCGCGCAGACCTGGACGTGATCATGATCGCCCCGAAAGCACCCGGCCACACCGTGCGTTCCGAGTTCGTCAAAGGCGGCGGCATCCCGGATTTGATCGCGATTCACCAAAATGCGTCCGGCATGGCCAAGGAATTGTGTCTGTCCTATGCCTCGGCGATCGGCGGCGGCCGCTCCGGCATCATCGAAACCACTTTCCGCGACGAAACCGAAACCGACTTGTTCGGCGAACAAGCGGTATTGTGCGGCGGCGCGGTGGAATTGGTGAAAGCCGGTTTCGAAACCCTGACCGAAGCCGGCTACCCGCCGGAAATGGCCTACTTCGAGTGCTTGCACGAACTGAAACTGATCGTGGACTTGATGTACGAAGGCGGCATCGCCAACATGAATTACTCGATCTCCAACAATGCCGAGTACGGCGAATACGTGACCGGTCCGAAAGTCATCAACGAAGAAAGCCGTTGGGCGATGAAACAAGCCCTGGAAGACATCCAGCAAGGCAAATACGCCAAGCAGTTCATCCTGGAAGGCCAAACCGGCTACCCGGAAATGACCGCGCGCCGTCGCTTGAACGCCGAACATCCTATCGAACAAGTCGGCGCCAAATTGCGCGCGATGATGCCGTGGATCAAGGCCAACCAAATCGTCGATAAAAGCAAGAACTAAGCTGATCGACTAGACTTAAAAGCCCATCTTCTCGATGGGCTTTTTTTTGTCCGCTAGATCGAAAAAGCATGCCAGAGTCGCTGCGTTCGCATACGCTGAAAACCGTCATCGCCGCCGCGGCACTGGCCGTACCGGCCGCCAGCGCGGCCGAATGGCTGGACTGGAGCACCAGCGAAATTCAATATTTGCACGGCCCAACCTACTCCGAACCGTTTAACGCCAACGATATTGCTCGCTCCATCGTCACCGTGACCCACACTCACGGCTGGCGTTACGGCCGAAACTTTTTCTTCATGGACACGCTGTTCACCGAAAGCGGTCAACCGGCGCAAGTCAACCTATACGGCGAAGCGTACAGCACCCTTAGCTTCGGCAAAATTAGCGGCCTGGACCTGTCGTTCGGCATCGTCAAGGATGTCGGCGCCACGGCGGGCATCAATCTGGGCGAAAACGTCAATAGCCCGCGTAGCGGCTATCGGACCTGGCTGTACGGCATCAGCGTCGATTTCGATTTGCCGGATTTCGAGTACTTCAATGTCGATTTTTTACGGCAACGCGTCACCGAACCCGCCGACATCGGCACTTCTTGGCAAATCACGCCGGTGTGGAAACTGCCTTTCGAAATCGCCGGCACAAAATGGAGCTTCGAGGGCTTCGCCGATTTCATCGGCCGCAACCAAACCGCCGCCCACCAAGCCCTAGCCCAACCGCAACTGCGCCTGGACCTCGGCGATCTATGGGGCGCGGGTAACCATTTGTTTATCGGCATCGAATATCAATACTGGCACAACAAATACGGCATCAAAGGCCTGCATGAAAGCCTGCCGCAGGCGCTGGTGGTTTGGAAGTTTTGAGGAGCTCGTGACATCAACGATTTGCACGACAGACCACGCCGGTTTGGAATCCTCCGTTTAACCGGCCAAACCGCTGATGCGTCGATGCAGGCCGAGATCGTTTAACTGAACGGCCCGCAATCGGCATTTCCTCAAGCAACCGTCATATTCACCATGTACAATGCCGCCAAATCGAATTTCCCGTCCGACCGAGATGATAAAAAAACCAGCGATTGCGCGTCATAGAGGCATTTATCTGCTGCCCAACTTGTTCACCACCGGTGCGATGTTCGCCGGGTTTTACGCGATCACGTCGGCGATCAACGGCCGCTTCGAAACCGCCGCGATTTCGCTGTTCATCGCGATGGTGCTGGACGGCCTAGACGGCCGAGTGGCACGGCTGACCAACACCCAAAGCGAATTCGGCGTGCAATACGACAGCTTGTCCGACATGGTGTCGTTCGGCGCCGCGCCGGCCATCGTCATGTATTTGTGGACCTTGTCCAGCATGGGCCAGGCCGGCCTGTTCGCCGCCTTCGTACACATGGCCGGCGGCGCGTTGCGCTTGGCGCGTTTCAACACCCAGGTCGAAGTCGCCGATAAACGTTATTTTCAGGGCTTGCCCAGCCCGGCGGCGGCGGCGATTCTGGCCGGCGGCCTGTTGTTTTGCATCGAAAACGGCTACGACGTCGAGAATTTCAAATATCTGGTGCTGTTTACCACGATCAGCACCGGGCTACTGATGGTCAGCAACTTCCGCTATTCCAGCTTCAAGGAGCTCGATTTCAAAAACAAAGTGCCGTTCATCGTCGCGATTATCGCGATGCTGGTCATCGGTTTCGTGATGGCGCAACCGCAACGCATGCTGTTTTTGTTGTCGGTCGGCTACGCGCTGTCCGGCCCTATCGTCACGCTGGTGGTGCGCAAACGCCGGCTGCAAAGCCGCAAGGGCTAAACAGTCATGGCCGGGGCCGGCAAGTTCTTACAACACGCCCTGGACCGCCACTGGCAACTGTATCGCAAACGCCTGCAAACCTGCCGGCAAAGGGCCGACGAAGACAACATCCACAAATTACGCACCGGCATCCGCCGGCTGGTGTCGGCGATAGACCTGATCCGCGCCTTGGCGCCCTGCCCCGCGTTACGCAAAGCTCGCAAAGTGCTGAAGGCGCAACTCGACCGCTTCGACGATTTGCGCGATACCCAAGTCATGTTGCTGACCATCGACGCGGCTATCGTCGAACTGCCGGAATTGCGCGATTTCCATGAGCACTTGCGTCGCCGGGAGAACCGATTGCTTGGCCGCCTGGAACCCGAGATCGCCGCTTTTAGGACCGGCAATCTGCGGCGCAAACTGAAAAAGTCCGGCCGGCGAGCAAACCGGCGCGCCGCCGACATCGATCTTGCCCAAGCCATCCCGGCCGTCGTCGATCGGGTTTATGCCGATGCGCTGGAGCGCCATGCCGCAATAGATGACAGCCATCCGGCCACGATCCATCAACTGCGGATCGCGCTGAAAAAGCTGCGTTACATGCTGGAAGCCGCGCCCGATCAAATTCCTGGACTGAAGCCGGACTTACTGGAACGCTTGCAACGCTATCTAACCGCGATGGGCGATATTCAGAACGCGGAAGTGCTGGCATCGGCCTTGGCTGAGTTCTATCGAGGCGCGCCGCCCGCACCGGTCGCCGACTATTTTCAGCGGCAACATCGGCAGCTGATGGCCGAATTCATTGCCGACCGTTACGAGATCTTTCGATTCTGGCGAGCCGCGCCCGACCAAGCTCAACCCTGGCAACCCGACCTCGCCGTTTAGGCGCAACGCCGCACTTGAGCCGCGTGGCGACTATGCAGTATAGTGCGGCCCCATGAACATCAAGACGACTTTTCCGCAGCCTACCGAATTCGCCCGACCAGTATCCGGCCATCTTGCGCTCGCCCCGTCTCCAAGACTGTTGCCCTGAGGGGCTAGCAATCATTCCACGACGACTTCAATAAACACCACTTTTTCCGCTTTCTCGGCGAGATGCCGAACGTTTCATGAACGGAGCCCTCATGAAAGATTCATTGATTATTTTCGATACCACCTTGCGCGACGGCGAGCAAAGCCCCGGCGCGTCGATGACCCGCGATGAAAAAGTACGCATCGCCCGCGCCCTGGAGCGCATGAAAGTCGATGTCATCGAAGCCGGATTCCCGGCCGCCAGTCAAGGCGATTTCGAAGCGGTGCAGGCCGTCGCCGATGCGATTAAAGACAGCACGGTCTGCGGTTTGGCCAGAGCCTTGGACAAAGACATCGACCGGGCCGGCGAGGCCTTGAAGGGCGCGAACAGTTCCCGCATCCATACCTTCATTGCCACTTCGCCGATCCACATGGCGAAAAAGCTGAACATGCAGCCGGACCAAGTGATCGAGTACGCGGTCAAGGCCGTCAAACGCGCGCGGCAGTACACCGACAATGTCGAGTTCTCGCCGGAAGACGCCGGCCGCTCGGAAGAGGATTTTTTGTGCCGGATTCTGGAAGCGGTGATTACCGCCGGCGCGACGACCTTGAACATCCCGGACACGGTCGGTTACAGCATGCCGCAGCAATTCGGCGCGATGATCGCCAATTTGCGGCAACGGATTCCAAACGCCGACAAGGCCGTCTTCTCGGTACATTGCCATAACGACTTGGGACTTGCGGTCGCCAACTCCTTGTCGGCGGTGATGAACGGTGCCCGCCAGGTCGAATGCACGATCAACGGCCTGGGCGAGCGCGCCGGCAACGCCTCGCTGGAGGAAGTGGTGATGGCAATCCGCACCCGCCAGGATTTTTTCCAATGCGACACCCGCTTGGACACCCGCGAGATTGTCACCTGCTCGAAGCTGGTGTCGTCCATCACCGGCTTTCCGGTACAGCCCAACAAGGCCATCGTCGGCGCCAACGCCTTCGCCCACGAATCCGGCATTCACCAGGACGGCGTCTTGAAAAACCGCGAGACTTACGAAATCATGCGAGCCGAGGATGTGGGCTGGACCACCAACCGGATGGTGCTGGGCAAGCATTCCGGGCGGAACGCATTTAAGACCCGGATGGCGGAACTCGGCGTGCAGTTCGATAGCGAAGCCGATTTGAACGATGCCTTCTTCCGCTTTAAGCAGTTGGCCGATAAAAAGCACGAAATCTTCGACGAGGATTTACAGGCGCTGATTTCCGAGCAAAGTTTCGAGGCCGAAGACGAACACATCAAACTGGTGGCGCTGAAAGTCTGTTCCGAGACCGGCGAAGTGCCGAACGCCACCGTAACCATCCTGGTGGACGGCAAGGAAGTCACCGGCACCGCCACCGGCGGCGGTGCGGTCGATGCCAGCCTGAAGGCCATCGAAAGCCTGGTGCAAACCGGCGCGACCTTGGCTTTGTACTCGGTCAACAATATCACCACCGGCACCGATTCGCAGGGCGAAGTGACGGTCAGACTGGAAAACGCCGGCCGCATCGTCAATGGCTCCGGCGCCGATACCGACATCGTCATCGCCTCGGCCAAGGCTTACATCAACGCGGTCAACAAACTGCAAAGCCCGGATCAGCGCCAGCATCCGCAAAAGGGTGACGTGTAACAGCTCGCGATGGAAAAGTCGGTCCGCTTGCAATACCTGGAGGCGATGGGTATCGATGCCTGGGAACTTCGGCATCCATCTATCGTCACCGAGCAAGCGGTTGCCGCCCCTGTAGGGTGGGCATCGCAAAGCGAAGCCCACCACTTCGACGCCCCCGATAACGAAGCCGCGCCAACCGCGGAACATCCGGCCGTAGACGAAACTGCCACTGATCACCGGCACGCTGAACCGGCACTGCAAACCGCCGCATCCGACTCGTCTTGTATATCCGAAAGCGATGCCTTCGCACCGTTGCCGCATCACCCCAAGTCTCACACCGGCGACCAGGCCTGGAAAGACCTGCAGCACGAAGTCGCTATCTGCCGCGCCTGCGCTCTCTGCGAGACCCGCACCCAGACTGTGTTCGGCGTCGGCAACAAGCATGCGACTTGGCTGCTGATCGGCGAAGCGCCGGGCCGCGACGAGGATCTGCAAGGCGAGCCCTTCGTCGGGCG
The DNA here is from genome assembly GCF_001644025.1 of Methylomonas koyamae. Classification (GTDB taxonomy): domain Bacteria; phylum Pseudomonadota; class Gammaproteobacteria; order Methylococcales; family Methylomonadaceae; genus Methylomonas; species Methylomonas koyamae_A. The sequence continues at coordinate 13,166 of NZ_LUUK01000071.1, read as the reverse complement.
GGCCGGCCAATTGCTGAACGAAATGATCCGGGCTATAGGCATGCGCCGCGAGCAGGTCTACATCGCCAACATGCTGAAATGCCGACCGCCGAATAATCGCGATCCGAGGGCCGAAGAAGTCGATGCCTGCCACGATTTTTTAAAACGCCAGATTGAACTGATTCAACCCAAGCTCATCGTCGCCGTCGGCCGCATCGCCGCGCAAAACCTGCTAAAAACCCAGCAACCGCTGGCGCGGCTGCGCGGCATCCGCCACGAATTGGCCGGAATACCGTTGACGGTGGTACACCACCCCGCTTATTTGCTACGCTCGTTGCCCGAAAAAGCCAAAGCCTGGGAAGACCTGCAATTCGCGCTTTCCGTTTATCAATCGCTGGAAACCTAACCCCATGTGGAAATTGCTACACAAGCTGAAAGATGCCGTGATTTACGACGCCGACCGCGAGTTTTACGCCAAGGTATTTCCCGATTCGGTCGCGCCGCGCGACTTGCTGAGGCTGCGTAAAATGGACCACGCCGATTTACCGCGCGTGCTGACCATCGAAAATGAAAATTACGAGTTTCCGTGGTCGGAAGGCATTTTCAAGGATTGTTTTCGCGCCATCAATTACACCAACTGGGTCTGCGAAGCGCCGGACGAGAGCATCGTCGGCTATTGCATCATCTCGGTGATGGCCGGCGAGGCCCATATCATGAATATCAGCGTCAGTCCCCGCTTTCAGCGCCAGGGCGCCGGCCGCAAGATGCTGGAGCATTTGATCGAATACGCCCGGCCGCGCGCCGAAAAAATCTTCCTGGAAGTCCGCCCCAGCAACCCCGGCGCGATCGACCTGTACCGCAAGACCGGTTTTCGGGAAATCGGTGTCCGCAAGAATTACTATCCGGCCAAACAGGGCCGCGAAGACGCCATCATGTTCGAACTGGATCTGGTGCCGCGACTCTAACACGGCCGCTTGACCGGGCCGGAAACGATGAGGTAAAACCCGCGCTAGGGTATCCACGAGACTTTCCGATGACTGTTTCCGAAATTGACGGCCTGCTGTTCGATCTTGACGGCGTTCTCTACGTTGGCGACGCGGCGATTCCCGGCGCGGCGGCGGCGCTGGCGCACATCCAGTCGTTGGGCTTGCCCCGCCGCTTCGTCACCAACACCACGACCCAATCGCGCGCGCAATTGGCGGCCAAACTGCAAGCCATCGACTTGCCGATCGTCGCCGACGAGATATTGACGACTCCGCACGCCGCGCGCCTCTACCTCAAACATCGCGGCTACCGCAGCTGCCATTTTCTGGTCGCCGACGCGGTCAAGGATGAATTCGCCGAATTCAACGCCGCCGCCCAACAGCCGGACGCCGTCGTGATCGGCGATATCGGTTCGGCCTGGAATTACGACATTCTCAACCGGGTGTTCGAAATGGCCATGGCCGGCGCCGAGCTGATCGCCTTGCACAAAGGCAAATTCTGGCAAACAGCCGACGGCCTCAGGATGGACATCGGCGCTTTCGTCACCGGCCTGGAATATGCGACCGGCAAAACCGCCGCAGTCATGGGCAAGCCATCGCCGGCCTTTTTTGCGCTGGCCTTACGACAACTTGGCCTGCCGGCCAGCCGGATCGCGATGATAGGCGACGATATCGATTCCGACGTCGGCGGCGCCCAACGCGCCGGACTGCAGGGTATCCTGGTCAAGACCGGCAAATACCGCGAGGCCTATACCCAAGCGTCGCCCGTGCAACCCGATCTGATACTGGATTCGGTCGCCGAGCTGCCTCTGCATTTAGGACGTTAGCAAGCTTGCTGTGCTGAAACAGAACACTCGATTGCGAGCCGACGTTTGGAAACTCAGGCATTGACGCGTGCAGCAAGCCGGACTCGGCGGACAAGCCTCAACTCGGACAACCCTCCGCCTTCACGGCCGGCGTAAGTCGCAGAGGTACCTAAACCGACTGTTTTCATCACGGCCACCCCTCGATTCTAACAAACTGAATTCGTTTTAACTCCCCGCCAAAGCCCATCGGCGCCGATGCCGATTCCACACTCTAAAACCGGAAGGATTCCGTTTATTTGGGATTTCTGTTTCATCTAAGGCCATTCGAAAAGCCGAGGCCCGAACAGAATGCTGTTACCGAAAACGCATCCGATAATATAACAAGTTATTGACTTACCAATCTTTTAAACCTGCTCATTATTATTAACCTGGATTCGCGCCGAGATACGCAAATTTAGCGTGCTTATTCCCCGGAATACACATGCTTTAAGGCACTAGAAAAATCAACAAGGAATTTTCCCAAGTGATGCCGGGAATTATTCTGTCTGGACCTGATAAGTTTCGTCCATTTTGACGAAAAATATTATCATCGACGGAAGAGCTGTCAGCGTGACAAATTGTCGCATTTTCAATAAATAATCGGAGTGCTATATTTTGGATTGGTTAATTTTTACGAAAAAAATAACCTCGCCCCTGCGGCTGATCACTTTTATTTCAACACCCTTGATAATCAACAGGAAATTTCAAATGGAAAAAATTACAGCACTATCCCTGAGCATCGGCATTCTTTCTGGAGTCGCCACGTATTTTGCGGTGGGCCCCGCGGCGGGCGTGTTTTTTATTTGGGCTGCAACGATTGCATGGGCGGCTTATTTCTTATTAGGCGCGGACCGAGAGGCGGCAATTAACACGATAATCAATGGAATTTTCGGAGTGTTCATGGCCTGGATCACCGCACTATTGCTGCTGAAAATAGATCCGGAAATCTCATTGGGCGTCGAAATTACCACGGCATTAATCGTGGCGGGCGCGGTGATTGTACTGTGTCTGTCTGCGAATTTACCGCAATTCGCGATTATACCGGTTGGCGTTTTGGGTTACTCCTCCACCTTCGCTTATTTACTACAAACTCCCGATAAATTGAATCAGGAAGTTCTTTTAGGCGCATCGCTGAATAACCCGCTGTTGGTCATATCGATTTCGTTTATTCTCGGATCGGTATTTGGACATCTTTCGAATCAATTGGCCGGAAAACTTAGCAGTATTCCAAGCCCTCTGGTTAGAAAAAGATAAAACAGGATTAGCACCACCAGGCAAGGATGCCGAAACGCTTATACATTCAGCGAAGTCGAACAGCGAATTTGCATCCGCCCGCCGACTTCGCTCGACGCTTTCCCCGCAACGATAGCCATCACGGCTTAGCATTGCCTCAGCTCGAGGCTTTAACACTCTGATGTGCTTGCAGGCGCTTCGACATCGTTGCCGCGAATATCCGCAAACATTGATACGCTTCGGGTAACGTCGGCAACACGGCGGCAAGAATCCGTTCGTCGCTTGCGCCTCCTTCAATATTACCGCCGATCCGCGATTTCAGTTGTTCCAAATTATCCAAATAACTAAGGTCTTCGGTCACCAATGCGGTAATAATATTAATACTTCCCTTGACAAGATCGTAACACTGCCCGGTTTCCTTGGCGATAATACCGCTTTGCCAAAAAGACCAGCGCAAGTTAATGCCCCTCAAAAATCCATAACACCAATGCCAAATATCAGCCATCGTTTCTTCGTCAATCTCGGAAAAATCGTACGGAAACTCTAGTTTATCGGCCAGCATCGACTTATTTGCCGACTTAACCACGGCGACTACCGCTTTTTTCAAGCGCTTAACTTGTCTTCCGCTTAAATCGGGTCTATCCCCCAAAAACAACTCCGCCATCCACTCGGATGGATCGATTATGCACGGCGTGATAGTCAGCGCATAAAAAAAACCGGTTAACCCGGCTTTGTTCAAATGCAATTCCGGAAGAACGCATTCATTTAAAGAGAATACTAGCGCGTCTAATGCTTTATTATCGATCATAGCCTTAAATAATGGGTTAAGTTACTTGACACCCCAAGAGGATATTGCTCAAACCTAGCGGTCTTGAAAGGACTTTCGTCCCCGAAAATGAAGGTAGCTGGAGCGGCTTTAGCCGAGATCAAGGCGTTCCTGACCTAGATATATCGGTGATTTTCCTAGCGACTTTCATAGTAAAAGACAGCATTGTCGAAATGACTCGCCACGATTGCCAAAAAACCTGGATATGGTTTGTTTGACTTGCAACAGTAAAACAATAAAACGTCGAAATCCGGATAAATCGGACCAACGACAGGCTCACAAATTTCACCGCCTCTTGAATAACCTCGATTTGCTCTATTAACTAAACAGGCGATGCTTTCGCCAGCCAATCCGTGGACAAAACGACTGTTTACCGCCGGCATCTATCGTTCGCCCTAGTCGTTAATTTTCCGGGATAAACTCGGTCGATGAAAATATCACAATCGGACGAAAGTTCGCGGCAGGGTAGCGGGGATCAAACTCGCCCTGATTCGCGGAAACTTCAGTTGTTTGCGCTTGTTGATCGCTCTCGTTGCTATCGGCGCTGTATATCAGCTTGGGCTGAAAGTAAGCCGCCGGATAGCTTTCAGAATGCACTGAAAAACTAAAGCCCAGCAGTACCAAACCTATCGCAAACCTCATCAGAAACCTCGCCATCGTTAATCCAAGAAACCCAAAACCGACATATTAAGCCGGAGAATCAGCGCTTAAACGGCGTCAATCAGCCTAGCGTCACGGCCCGCCCGATCCGAACGCCGAGTAGAAACGCGCCGCCGTGCGGCCAAAGCGCCAGCACCCAATAACGCCGCCATACCAAAGCAGGAAAAATGCCAGATCCCGCCAGCACCTATAGCATTGATTTTTATATTTTTTTAAAAAATAGAACAATCCAAGCCCGTAATCCATCCGTTTATTTTTTATGCACCTGTTAATTTTATAAACACTGATTTGTACAGTTTGCACGATGCCTTTGGCAGACCCATCTCGAATCCGCCGCGCGCCATACGCAACTGTCACCTTGGCGCTGTCGCAGCGACTCGAGGTTGGACACACGGAAGGCTCCCGAGTCAAATGAATCAACGCAAGACGAATTTGGACTGCGACAGGAGTGAATTTCGGTTCGGGAAGAATTCGAGCGCAAATTGACCAGACACCGACTTCGCGCCACACCGAACGACGATGATCCGATGGAATTTAGGGCACGAGCGGCCGCGCCGCCTGCTAAAACGACGTGAACGGCGATTTGATTCGCGAGAACGTAAGCCGCGAACCGGAAACCAATCCACCCCGGCACACCATTCGCCCCGTCGATTGCCAACGCGCAAGCATGCGGGTCCGAGCGGACAGTTCTGGAGGGGAAAATATCGAGGCCGATCCCGGCGCGCTGAACAGCCGGGACGCTGACAATCTTAAATTGCCGCAAAATCTCACGCAGGGCGGATCCGAGTCCGGCGCGTCCGACGGCGCTCGTGTTATTGGCGGAGGGGGAATAGCGACGTTTGCCGGCAATCACCGGAAGACTCGTCGCCAAGCGGTTTAGTTGACGTCCAATGATTTGGCTGCGCCGCCTTGGATTTGACGATCGCGGCGGCCCGAAGTCCGCCCGACGGCAGGTTGCATACAACGGAAGCCAGCGACGCATACCCTCCAACAAGGCGTGTCCGCCAGCCCAATTGGCTGGCGGAGCGGCGTCTAAGGCCGATCCCAAGCTAATCGGCCGAGCCGGAGGATGGGGCTTATTCAGCCCTTTTTGCCGAATTTTCCGAACAATCCGCGCAATTGGCCCTTGGCCTTTTCGGCGGCCTGCATCGCGTCGGCGGTGACGGCTTCGAGTTGTTCGATCAACGGTTCCGCTTCGTCATCGTCGGCATTCGCTTCGCTTTTGCCCTTGCCGAGCAAGCCCTTGAACTTGGACATCGCGCCGCCAGCGGCCGGTTTTTCGGCGGGCTTATCCGCCGCGAGAGTCGGCGCGATTGGTTCCGGTGCCGGTTCCGCGCTCGGGGCCGGTGTCGGTTCGGCTTCAGCTACCGCGGGCTTCGGTGTCGAACCGCCGAATTTTTCGTCCAGCTTGGCGAATTTCTGCATCGTGCTGCCGAACAGCTTTTTCAAGCCACCGCCGGCCGGCTCGGCTGGTTTGCCAGAAGCCGGTTCGACGGCGATCGGACGCGGCGGCTCCACCGGTTTGGCGACGACAATCGGTTCGGGTGCGCTGATCTCGACGGGCTCCGGTGCCGGGATCGGTGCGACCGGACTGGCGACCACCGCCGGCTTTTCAGGCTCCACGGCCGCTCTAACACTATCGCCGATACGCTCGCTAACCGGCGCGGGGGTTTCCGATTTTACGGCCGTCACCGGAGCCGGAGCCGGCGCGGGTACCACCTTGACCGCAGTGGCGGTGGCTAGCTTCGCTTCCAGCTCGGCGACGCGCGCGGCGTCGATCCGCTGTTGTTGCGCTTGACGTTGCTGTTCGGCCAAGGCCGCTTCCAGTTCGCCGATTTGTTGAGTTTGCGACTCGACGCGCGCCCGCAATGCGCCGAGCAAGGCTTCCTTCTCGCCCACCTTGGCCGCCTCGTCCTCGCGGGCCTGTTCCGCGTCGGCCTTGGCTTGACGCTCGGCGGCCAGTACGCCGTTCAATTGCTCGGTAATTTGCCGATGCTGATCCCAAACCTCCTCGGGGTTGCCGCCGTCGCCGCCAGGTACCGGCAATCCAAAGTTCGCCGCCAGCGCCTTGTTGACGTCGGCGAGCCTTTGGTTGGCTTTAAGCATTTGCTGCTCCAACGCGTCGATTAATTGTGCCCGATTGGCGATTTCGGCATTGGCGGCGGAGACTTGCTCGCCGCTCTCGGTCAATTGCTGCTGTAAGCCTTCGATTTGCAGTTTGGCTTCGGCCAGTTCGGATTGCAGTTGTTGCAACGCGGCGGCCAGCCGGCGAAAACGGCCGTTCAGAAAACCGATTCGGATGCTGTAAAAAATCGCGGTCAACAGCCAGACCGCGACGATCAGCGTGATCGCGTATTCCTGATTGGCCAGCGTCAACCGGTACCAGTCGGCGGCGATGGATTCGAGCATCGGCAAATAATCTTGCATAAAATATCCCGGTAGTTGTCGTTATTATTAAAAGGCGGGAAGACCGCGATGACTTCCGAATCCGATCGGGCCGGTTCGGAACCGGCGCAGTATATCAGTTTGTCGCGGTACCGATGCGGAGCGCCCGTCCGGTGGCGGCGTTCAATATAGCCAAGGCAACAGGCGCCAGCGCACCGCGCAATAGTCGGCGTGAGCCGCGCCGAATTCGGCCGCCAACATCGCTTCCTCGATCGCGATTCGGCCGCGCACGGCCAGGCCGATCGGCAGGGTTGCCGCCAATATGGCCAGACCGTCGCCCATCGCCAAGCCGGCTCCGGCCAGCGCCAGCAGTAAACCGGTATAGGCGGGATGGCGCAGCCAGCGGTAGGGCCCGTCGACGATCAACTCGTGACGGGGCTGTATCGTGACGTCGGTGGTAAAAAATCGGCCTAGACGCTGGACCGCCAGATAGCGCAAGCTCAGACCGGCCGCGAAAATCGTCAGCGCCAGCGCCTGCCTGGGCAAATAAGCCACCGGCAGCGGCCACCACCATAGTTGTTTGGCGTACAGCGCCGCAATCAGACCGGCCGCGCCGGCCAGCCACAGGCGGCGTTGCGAATCGCGTTCGGCGGCGACACCATCGGTTCGGCCGCGCGCGGCCTGGGCCAAGCAAATTTCCGCCGCCAGCCAAGCCAACGCCAAAACCAACCATAGCAAGCGTACCGCCAACATATGTTCTCTCCAGAGACTCTCGAAAACCGGCGCGCGCCCGAAAGCCGCGCGTCGTGTACCATACCCTAATTTGCCGGCCGCCATGCAATCCATCATCCGACTTCGCCAGGTTTACAAAGATTATCCGCAGGCCGGCGGCTTGCAGACGGTGTTGCACGGCATCGACCTGGACATCGCCGCCGGAGAATTCGTCGCCATCGTCGGCCCGTCCGGCAACGGCAAATCGACGTTGCTGAATCTGTTGACCGGCATCGATCATCCCAATCGCGGCGAGATTTTCGTCAACGGCGCGGCGCTACACCAACTGAGTAACTCAAAGCTCACCGCCTGGCGCGGCGCCAATGTCGGCATCGTGTTTCAATTTTTCCAATTGTTGCCGGCTTTAAATTTGTGGCAAAACGTAGTGCTGCCGATGGATTTTCTCGGCAAGCTGGACAAACGCCGGCGCCGGGAGCGGGCCATGTCTCTATTGGAGCGAGTGGGTCTGGCCGATGCCGCCGACCGCCTGCCCAGCCAGGTTTCCGGCGGGCAGCAACAACGCGCCGCGATCGCCCGCGCGCTGGCCAACGACCCGCCGTTGATCGTCGCCGACGAACCGACCGGCAATCTGGACGCCGCCACCGCCGACGCGGTGTTCGAGCTGTTCGCCCATCTCAACGACCAGGGCAAGACCTTAGTCATGGTCACTCACAACGAAGCGCTGGCCGACGCCGCCAGCCGCAAGTTGGAAATTCGCGGCGGGCGCATCCATGCCGACATTGCCTGGCACGCGGCCGAGCGGAACGGATCGGGCTTGGAAGCGCCGGACGATCCAGCAGTGGACCGCGGGGCCGAAAGCGCTTGAACGTGTTGCGCTACAAAATCCTGGCCGACTGGCGCGCCGCCAAGGCGCGCAGTCTGTTGGCCGTCGTCAACATCGCGATCGGCATTTTTTGCGTCGGAACGCTGTTCGGGATGGTCACGTTGCTGCTCGACCGCATGGACGCCGCTCATCGACGCTCGCAGCCCTCGCATATCAACCTGATTCTGCGCGGCGCGGCCGAGCCCGAACTGCTAAGCCGCTTACGCGCCGTTCCCGGCGTGGCGGGTATCGACACGCTGACGCCGCTGTCGGTGCGTTACCGCCAAACCGGCAGCGGCGAATGGCAAAACGCGACCTTAATCGTTCGCCCGGATTACGCCGCCCAGCAATTCGACCTAACCACGCTGGAAAGCGGATCTTGGCCGGGCTCAGGCCAAGTCGCCGTCGAAAATCTGTCCCAAAACGCAACCGGCTTGGCGGCCGGCGCGACAGTCGAGTTCGACACCGCCAACGGCCCGACCGATTTTCGGATCAGCGGCGTCGTCCGCCATCCTTTCGTCAAACCGCCCAAATTCGGCGGTCAGATACATTTTTTCGCCGACCGCGCCAGCGCCGCGTCGTTCGGCGTAGCGGACGGCTATTTCCGGCAGTTGCTGGTGCGCATCGTGCCGCCGTACGACGTCGAAACCGCCCGAGGCGTCGCCGCCCAACTCCGAAACTTGCTGGCCGAGCGGCATCTGCCGGTCAGCGTCACGTTGCTGCAAGACCCGGAAAAGCATTGGGGCCGTCCCTTTGTCGCCGGTATCAACTCGGTATTGCAAGCGATGGCCCTGGCGTCCCTGGCCTTGGCCAGCCTGTTGATTTTGAATACGGTATCGGCCCAGATTACCCAACAAACCGACCAGATCGGCGTCATCAAGGCGCTGGGCGGCGGCGGCGCGACCGTGGCCGGGTTATATCTCAGCGAAGTTGCTTTGCTGGCGCTGGCCGCGACTTGCATGGCGATTCCGCCGGCGCTGTTCGGCGCCGATTGGGCCGCTCGCAAGTTGCTGGCCTTGTTCAACATCGCCGGCGGCGCGTTCTCGGTCGCGCCCGACGCACTGGCTTGGATGATCGGCGGCGGTCTGCTTGCGCCGCTACTGGCGGCGTTGCCGCCGGTGTGGCGCGGCGCGGCGATGACGGTACGGACGGCATTGGCCAATTACGGCTTGGGCGGCGATTTCGGCGGGAACCGCTTCGATGCCTGGATCGAAAAGCTTGGGGCGCGATGGTTGCCGACGCTGTATGCGGCGGCGCTGGGCAATTTATTCCGCCGCAAGGCCCGATTGCTATTAACCCAAGGCGTGTTGATCGTGGCCGGAATCATGCTTTTGGTATCGACCAGCCTGATCGCCTCGGTGAACCTGACGCTGGACAACGAAATGGCGCGTAGCCGTTACGCGGTTAAATTGGGTTTCAGCGTCGACCAGCCCGCGGCTAGGGTCGCCGAGTTAGCCAAATCGCTGCCGGCGACCCGCGATCTCGCGGTCTGGCAACGGCTGCCGGTGGAAATCAGCCATCAAGGGCAAACCTTGCGGCAAACCGGGAGTCTGGGCCTGCAGATGCTGGCGGTACCGGCAGCTTCCACGCTTTACCGGCCGCTGATCGAAGCCGGCCGCTGGTTAGCGGACGCCGGCGAGCGGGAATTAGTCATCAGTGCCGACACCGCCGCGCTGAACGGTCTAAAACCCGGCGACAACGTTGATGTAAGGTTGGGGGCGAGCCGCCAGTCCTGGCGCATTGTCGGGGTCTACCGCTGGTTGGCCGGCAACAATCCGGCCGTCGAACCGGTTTACGCGCCGCAGACAACCGCCCACGAACTGGCTGAGACCGGCGAACTCGCTTCGTTTGCGCTACTGGATGCCGACATCGCCGACCCGGCCGGCGAAGACAGCTATTTGCGCCAACTCAAGGACCGCTACGACAGCGCCGGCCTGACCTTAGACGTCTACAGCACCGAAGCCAAGCTGGCGCAGCGCCGCTATGCCCGCAACCAATTCAATTCAGTATTGGGGACCTTGGCGGGATTGGCGGCGATGGTCGCGGCCATCGGCGGCATCGGCCTGTCCGGCACGCTGACGATCGCCGTGTTGCAGCGCACTCGCGAAATCGGCGTGATGCGCGCCATCGGCGCGCCGACGCCGGCGGTGTTTCGGCTGTTTGCGATGGAAGGTTTGTTGCACGGCGGCTTGGCGTGGCTCGTCAGCGTGCCGCTGGCCAGTTGGCTTGCCCAACCGATCGCCGAACGCTTGGGCACCGTCATGCTCGGCATCCGGCTGGACTATCGCTTCGACTATACCGCGGCGCTGTATTGGTTGGTATTGGTACTGACGATCGCCGCGATCGCCGCCTACTGGCCGGCGAAATCCGCCGCCAAATTGACGATACGCGATTGCCTTGCGCATTGACGCGGTTAGACGCCGGCTAATAGCGCACGAATTGCCCTTCGTTCGGTAAAAAATCGGCTTCGAAGCGATCACGCGCCGGCTTGGTTTTCGGCGGCCGTTCCGTAGCGAACTGGCGGGGGCTCGGCGGCTCTTCGTCCGCCAGCCGGAAGAAACTCATCAGATTTTGTAATTGCTCGGCCTGTCCGCTCATTTGTTCGGCGGTCGCCGCTAATTCCTCGCTGGACGCGGCGTTTTGCTGGGTCACCCGGTTCACTTGATTCATCGCCTGGTTGATTTGCCCGACGCCGACCGCTTGCTCGTGCGAAGCCGCCGCGATTTCCTGCACCAAGGCCGAAGTCTTGCCGATGGTGGGGATAATCGAATCGATCATCCGCCCTGCCAATTCGGCGTCTTGCACGGTTTGTTCGGCCAACTTACCGATTTCCTGGGCAGCGGTCTGACTGCGTTCCGCCAATTTACGCACCTCGGCCGCCACCACCGCAAACCCCTTTCCTTGATTTCCGGCCCTGGCGGCCTCGATCGCCGCGTTCAAGGCCAGCATATTGGTTTGATAGGCGATGTCGTCGATGATGCCGATCCGGGTCGCGATTTCCTTCATCGCCTCCACGGTTTGCTTGACCGCCGCGCCGCCCTCGACCGCCTCCTGGGCGGACTTGCCGGCCATCGCGTCGGTGACGGCGGCGTTCTCGGCATTCTGGTTAATACTGGCCGCCATTTGCTCGACGCTGGCACTGGTCTGCTCGACCCCGGCGGCCTGCTCGCTGGCCGACTGGGCCAAGACTTGCGACGTGGCGCTGACTTGCTCGGCGGCGTCGCTCAATTGGTCGGCCGCGACCGAAACCTCGTTAATCGTTTCCGACAAACGGATTACCGTTGCGTTGGCGGCCAATCGCAATTCCTGCAATTGGCCTTGATAATCTTCGTCGATCCGCCGGCTCAGATCGCCTTGCTCGACACAGGTCAACAGCTCGCGCACCCGGTCCAACGGACCAACTACCGCGTCCAACGTGGCATTGACACCTTCGATGATGCGCCGGTATTCGCCGCTATGCGCGTTGGCGTCGGCCCGCACCGCCAGTCGACCCTCGACGCCGGCCTCGGCCAAGGTCATCGCATCGGCCGCCATGCGCCGCAAATTGACGACGACCGTTCGCAAATTGGCGGCAATGCTCAAGGTGTCGCCGGGCGCGACCGGCACGTCTTGGCTCAAATCGCCGGCCGAAACCGCTTGCGCCAGTTCCGCCGCCGCGCCGGGTTCCATGCCGATCTGGGCCTTGATCGAACGGCCGACTTTCAGTGAAAACCAAACGCAAACCACCAAACCGGCCAGCAACATCGCCGCGGTCAGATTGCGAACCATCATGTAATTGGCCTCGGCCAGATCGTTTTGCTGCTTGGCGACCCGCAATTGCAAACCGACCAGCGCGGATATTTTTTCGGAAATCGGGTCTATGGCCGGATACAAGCGTTGCATCGTGAACGCCGCCAGCGCATTGCGGTCTTCGCGCTGCATGATCGCCAGCAACTCGGCGAGTTCCCGGTTGGCATTGGCGAATAACGGTTCGATCTGCTTGATCAAATCACGCTCTTCATCCACCAGAGACGTCGACGTATAAGCCCGCCAAGCCTTTTCGACGACGGCGCCGGACTCCTCGATGTTCTTGCGAGCCTCTGCCCAACCGATGTTGCCGTTGCGGGCCTTGTGCGCGGTATCGACGATATTAACGGCATAGCGGTCGGCGATGGTCTTCAAGCTTTGTAGCGGGACGACCCTGTCGTTGTAGACGCTACTCAAGACCGCGTTGACTTCGGCCAGATTGCGAATGCCGAAAATGCACAACAGGACGGCCAATAGGGCCATGATGCCCGGCGGCAACAACAGCCGGGTATTCAGTTTCAACTCCGACAACGGCATACGCATCTCCAATAGTTCCGGTCAAATCAACCATCATGCCGTCTAACCGTGCAGCTATTCGGCGTGAACGAAGAGTTTAAAACCGACGACGGAACTGAAAGTCCTATGTAAGCCTGGACTTACAAAAGGTTTGCGCAAGTTCGAATAACCTGGGCCTTACCGAATCCGCCACCCGCAACGCAGTCATAATACTAGCCGATTTGAAGCTTTTGTCAGCAACATCGCCGAGCCTCGCCAGGCATTCAGTGCCGGATTTCGCGAGCGGCGACGGCACGAATCCAGCCAACGGCGCCGGACAAGTCGGCATGACCAGGCGTTGATGACCTATACGGCGGCGC
>NZ_LUUK01000070.1 GCF_001644025.1 Methylomonas koyamae | reverse complement strand
TCCCGCATTTCGGACAGCTATTGTCAGCCTTCTGACTCCTTGCTTCGACAATTTCGTTAACGTGTTTGACATGTTGCACGTGAGTTTTCAGGGTTGGGCTCAGGCGGCCCGATTCAATTTTTTTGCATATAGCCATGACCTCAAGGTTCGACAGGATGAGTTGAGATTTTTCTTTTATGAATTGGATATAACGGCCTGCATAAACAACGTTGTCTGGCATTGCTGTTTTGAATTCGCTGTCGCCAATGAACACAACCACTGGGAAAATTTTGTCATTGTCGATTTCCAATGCAGAACGCAATGTCTGGGTATGCTTGTAATTTTGATGAAGGGGGTTCTGAAATGTGGTCGTATGCTTGTAAATCTTCTGAGTCCACGTTTTTTGATTAGAGCTGCCATATATCCACCCCTTCATGTTTTTCGTCTCGATGACGAATACGCCAAAGCGTGAGACGATGATATGATCGATTTGAGTGGTGCCGTTCTCGGTCGGCAGCGTGACGTTTTTGAACAGTGTGTAATACTGCTTGTCGAGCAATAGATTCGCCAGTAAATTGACTTGAAATTCGCCAAACATGCCTTTTACAAATGGCGATTTTAGAAACGCCAAGAACAATGATAGCGGTACTAGCCACCATATAGCGCTAATTGCTGTGCCAAATGTTTGAAGGAATATGTTTTTGAGGTCCATGGTTTTTCCGGGATTGTTTGGACCGGATTGTAGGCGATGATGGTTGATCGCGTCTACGCCTAGGCTTATTCCTTCGTGCGGTCAAAATCCAAGCGACTCCAGAGTTAGGAAAGCTCTGTGTTGAAGGGAAGTCAGCGGGTTCAGAGTTATGCTGCACCCGCTCAACAAATTACTGAATCAAAAACTCGTCTTTTTGACGACCTTGATCAGTTAAAGCCTTCATCCATTTTGGCGCCAAGCCTCGACCAGTCCATGTTTCATTTGGATTGGCAGGGTTTGCGTATTTGGCAGCGACAGCAGAAGCAGAAGATGACTTACTGGATTTTTTGTCCTCGACGATTTCAACCGTTACGCCGATAGAGGCCGCTAGATCCTTGATTTGCTTAATGACTTGTTTGCGCATACCGGCGTGCTTTTCTTCTAAAGCGGATTGTGCGGATTTAATTAGATGTTGAAGTTCGTCTTGGGATA
>NZ_LUUK01000069.1 GCF_001644025.1 Methylomonas koyamae | reverse complement strand
TAGCTGTCCGAAATGCGGGAAGCCAATGATTTTAAGGACAGCAAAATCGGGAACAATGGCTGGCAAACAATTTTTAGGGTGTAGTGGGTATCCGTATTGCAAGATGACCAAACAATATTCTTAATGTATTCGGAAGTAGAAATTTTAACCGCAAGCGAATATAAGCGAAAAATAACTAAAGTCGACTCTATCGCTCAGCCAAATTATTTCTCAGTTTAAGATAGGGTTCTGTCGAAAACATGCCGCTGAACTCGGATAATAGCCTGGATTTGAGCAGCTTCATTACATAACCCGGTGTTTGCCTTTGCCTTTGTTAGCCAAAACAGCGATGAGATACAAGCGGCCGACCGCGACTCGTGGTGGAGGTCAGTTATTGGTTGAGTCGCGCAAGTTCCGCTTGTTGCAGCTTTTGATCTTCGAAGGATTGGCTTTTTTGTGGGCTTTTAGATTGCTAGCCATACAGCGTCGATTGGGCAATGCCTAAATCCTTGGTAACTTGCGGAACACCATCTCGCGTTTTTACCGAGCTGCTAGCCAAGAAATAATCACACTAGGGATCGTTAAAATCTATTGAGTCAGCAAACGATGCCGCCACGCATACGCCGTGGCTTGAGTACGATCCGTTAAATAAAGCTTGGAAAGAATATTGCTGACATGGGACTTCACCGTTTTTTCGCCAATGCCCAGCTTCTCGGCAATCAACACATTGGAAAGCCCTTGAGCAAGCAATAACAGGACTTGCATCTCCCGGTCACTGAGTTCTTCATGAAAGGCACGCTCACTTTGACGGCGCGACATAGAGGTCATTAACAGCGTAGCAACGCGTGGACTCAGGGTACTTTCGCCGCGTGCGGCAGAACGAATGGCCGCCACCAATTCATCGGGGTCGGTATCTTTCAGCAGATAGGACAGTGCGCCGGCTTGCGTGGCCTCGACCACGGTTTGCTCGGTTTCAACTGAAGTGAGGATAACGATATGGGTGTGGGGACTTGATCTTTTGATGCGTTTGGTGGCTTCAATGCCATCCATGTCCGGCATGACGATATCCATCAAGACCACATCGGGCGAAAGTTCCTCGCATAAGGTAACGGCTTGCCTGCCGCCGAGTGCGGTAGCCAGCATTTTAATATCTTGCTCGGATGATAATAAGGCATTCAGGCCTCGGCAAACGACGCCATGATCGTCAGCGGCGATTAGGGTGATAAAAGATTCTGATTTAGACTTCACTAAGGTGTTCCTCCCAAGTGATTGCAATGGTCGCTCCCTGGCCTAATGCGGTTTCGATTGAGAATGTGCCAGCGGGGAGTGAAGCGGCACGCTCTCGCATGGAAAGAATGCCCATCCCCTCGGTGGGGAGCGTTGGATTGAAACCCGTGCCATCATCCGTTATCAGCAACTCGAAACGCATTGCCGATTTGACCAAGCTGATGACAATTAGCTTCGCATTTCCGTGCCGTATGGCGTTGGTGACGCTTTCCTGAATAACGCGGCTTACCACAAAAAACAGGCTGTCCGGCAGCATTAAATCCGGCGGAACGACGCAGTGGATATGCACATTAAATTTGCTCTCCAGATTTTCGCACAAGGTAAGAAGGTTCACCGTAGAGCCCTCCTGTTTCGGGCTAATAATCCGCAGTTCCGCAATAACCCCCACTAGCTGCTCTTGCGCCTGTTTCAAGATTTTCCGAGATTCGAGCAGATAAGGTTTGGCCTCGCCTAAATCCGGCGCTTTTGAACTGATTGCCGCCAGTTGCAGCGCTAGGGCAAAAAGATTCTGTTTTACCGTATCGTGCAGTTCTCGCGCCATGCGTGTTCGCTCATCTTGAATTGCGGCCTGTTGTTTCAAGCCCAGCAATTCCTTCAACTGCCCTACCATGATATTTAAGTTGTGGCTATGCTCGGACAATTCATCGGCGTCGTTATCGATAATGCGCCGACCTAAATCCCCATCACGCCATGCACTGCTAACCGATGTGATATGCCGTAACCGCCGGATAAAGTTTTTTGAGGCTAAATACCCGCTCATCACGATACAGAGGGTAATGACGAATGGCATGAGTTCCGAAACCCAGTCTTCGTCGCGGTAGAATTGCTTGGCGATGTTGAATTTTGCCGTGATCAGCAAGGCGATACGCCCTTTTTTTGTCGGCTCACGGACGCTAAGCGGGATATTAATAAAAACAGAATAGGGCAAATGCTCAGGAACAAATGCTTCGCCGCCGGAAACAGCGGCACGATGTGTCATTAGTAACGCAATGATGCGGTCATCGGCCCGCATCAGACGTCGTGCAATAGGGAGGTCATTTTCGTCAAATACCACATAGCTCGCGGTTGGATTGCTGGAAGAACGTAAGTGATCCGCCACGGCATTATCGTCCAAATTTTCCCGCATCATCAGATCATCAATAATCTCCGGCGCATCGGCGATGTCTTTCGTATTTAGTGCAGCACTTTCCATCAGGCGCCTGATAGGTTTCAGGCGTTCGGTCACCGTCTGTAAAACAGCGGCGGGCTGCATCGCCTCATTAAAATGTTGGTAGTGGATAATGGTGTCAAAAACAGACATCAGCAACTTAATGCCGACTATAGAGACCACTGTGTAAACAAGGGTCAACTTGAACCAGAAGCGCTTGGTAAACGCCGGGCGGCAGGATGCGATATGTTTTTCCATACGGTCAATATAAAGCAAAGTCCCTCCTATTACTTCATCCTTAAGGCGTAGCCTTACTCCGCCTTAAGGAGGATTTTTACACCCGCCCCAGTACCGTTGTTGTGCCCAATCGATCCCGTAATAATGTGACCAAGGGCATATTCGCTCTATGCGCGAACTGCGTAAGTTTTTCTTCTTAAAACAATTACTTAAAGGTAAACGCCATGAAACTTAACAATATCAATATACTCTTTGCGGCAACCACGCTGACCTTACTTAATGCTTGCGCCTCAGCCCCAACCCCAACTGCCGATTTGAGGGATCCATATGAAAACTGGAACAGAAAAGTTCAGTGGTTTAATGATGGCCTAGACGATTATCTGATGAGACCAGTGGCACAGAGCTACCAATGGGTAATGCCCGATTTTGCCGACCAGGGGGTGTCGAATTTTTTTAGCAACATTGATGATGTCGGAGTCACCGTTAATTCAGCCTTACAAGGGAAATTTGCCCAGGCAGGTTCGGACGGTGCCAGGCTGGTTGTCAACACGACAGCCGGGTTAGGCGGTTTGTTTGATGTTGCTACCTTAATAGATCTACCAAAACACAAAGAAAATTTTGACACAACTCTGGCCGAATGGGGCGTGGATACCGGGCCTTACTTAGTGCTGCCGCTGTTTGGCCCCAGTTCGGTCAGAGGCATTGCTGGTGTGGGGGGCAAAATGGTGACTAATCCGCTGCAATACGTCAGCGGCGTGGGGATGATCGGTGTCCTCGGTGCCGTAGATAAACGTGCGGATATGTTAGCGATGGATAAAGTCGTCAACGAAGCCGCAACTGATCGTTACGAGTTTTTCAAAAACATGTATCTGTCGAGAGATAGTTCGGCGGGTGGCAATCAGGTAAACGACCCCTTAAAACCCAATGAAATTGATACTAAGTGATGTTTTTAATCACTGATCAATAGAAAGCCAGCTGTTTGACGGCAGGCAGGCAACTGTTGATTCCCACGCCTGTGTTGGCGATTTTTTGGGATGCCAGAACTGTTAATGGCTTTGGCGCCAACCGCCTTAAAAATGATTCGATATTCCTAGTCTCCAGTCAAATGGGCGGAGAGCTAGTTAAATTTCAAGAGTGAAACCATATGAAGTTCGGCAAATGAAATCCTATTCAATTCTCGAAATAAATGAAGTTCTTAAAGGTGTGATTTTAGGTACAACGAATCAAAAAATCACAGCTCCGGAACAAATTGAGCTTGCAAATAGTAGCGAGATTTCTTTTATTGGAAACAAAAAATACGAAAAATTTTGGGGAACATCAAAAGCGGCTGTTGCCATTGTAAACGAAGATATTTCGATTGCGCCTGGACTAAATAGGGCCTTTATAAAAGTTAAAAATGCGGATTTAGCGATGTCACAGGTATTAAAACTTTTTGCGCCGCCAATGCCGCTATTCGATTGTGAAATTCATCCAACAGCGGTTGTTGATAAAACCGCTGTTATGGGAAACGGGACAAGGATTGGAGCGGGCTGTTATATCGGTCCGAATGTCGTGCTGGGTGACAATACGACGCTTTATCCCAATGTGACTATTTTCGACGACTGCACTATCGGAAACAACACCATTATTTGGTCGGGTGCGGTTATTCGGGAACGTTGCCATATCGGCAATGATTGCATTTTACACCCTAACTCTACCATTGGGGCCGATGGTTTTGGCTTTAGGCCGTGCCCGGAAATAGGCTTGGCAAAAATTCCACAAATAGGCAATGTAATTATTGGGAATAGCGTTGAAATTGGCGCCAACTCTTGTGTGGATAGAGGTAAATTCAGCTCAACCGTGATAGGCGATGGCTGCAAAATCGATAATCTGGTGCAAATTGGCCATAACAGTAGGCTTGGCCGCTTTTGCGTGATGGCGGGAAATAGCGGTTTAGCCGGATCGGTAACGCTGGGGGACGGTGTTGTCATCGGCGGCAGCGCTTCCATTAAAGACCACGCCACCATCGGTAACGGAGCTATTGTCGGTGGAGGTTCGGGCGTAATCGGCGACGTTCCCGCCGGAAAAACGGTATTAGGTTATCCAGCCGTGGAAGCGCGTGTTGCATTAAAACAATGGGCCATTTTGAAAAGGCTGGTTAGTTTTTCCAAAAAATAAGCGCCTTATCCCTAATGAAGGCAGTTCAGTTTTCTTCGGCTCGACTTTTCTTTTCAAGACAGTAATGAAGAAATTTAACCTATTCCACTTCGGCCCTATCCTGCTGGCGTTATCCGGCTGCGCTTTGGACGGCGGCTTATTAACAACGGTCGGCCCCGATTACCACAGCCCGGAACCGCCCACGGCACAGCGCTGGTATGCCAAACAGTCCGCTCTGGATGGATTGCCGGTCGCGCATCAAGGCGATTTGTCCTGGTTAAGCAAATGGTGGGAACGTTACGGCGATCCGGCGCTTGATCGATTGCTTGCCGCCGCGCAACAGGAAAGCGCATCCGTCGCCAAAGCCAAAGCGCAGATTGTAGAAGCCAGGGGCAACTTGGTCAGCTCCGAATCGGTATTCCTGCCGAGTTTGGATTCGAGCTTAAGCAGCACCCGTTCAAATTTCTCAATGGGGGGCACGCCTAGCCTACGCAACCAACATCAACTCAGTGTGCAGTCCAGTTGGGAGGTCGACTTGTTCGGCGGCTTAGCGCGACAACGGGAAGCCTCCATCAGCCAATTGCAAGCGCGTACGGCATCCTGGCACGATGCCCGGGTGGCGGTAGCGGCCGAGCTTGCCAATGCATATCTGGCTTATCGTTATTGTGAAGCGCAAGCTTTGCTGAATAAAGAGGACGCCGAATCCAGGCAGGCTTCGGCGCAGCTTACCAGCATGGCCGGTAGCGCCGGATTCCGCAGTCCGTCCGATGTCGCGCTGGCCAATGCCAGCGCGACCGAAGGCAGTAATTTGTTGTTGAAACAGCAGGCGCAATGTGAACGTTCGGTTAAAGGCCTGGTGGCTTTAACCGGTTTGCCGGAACCGCAAATCCGGACGTTATTGGGTAATACGCCGCAGCGGATGGCGCAATTGCCCAAGCCGCCGCCCTTCCAGGTCACTGCTGTGCCGGCTAATGTGATCAGGCAACGGCCGGACATTGCCTCCGCCGAACGCGACATGGCCGCGGCCAGCGCCAAGATCGGCGTGGAACAGGCTAAACGCTTTCCGAAATTGAGCCTGTCCGGGAATATCACCCCCGTGTTCCAAAACATTAACGGTGCGGCCCTGACCTTAGCGGAAACTTGGTCTTACGGGCCGACGCTCAGCTTGCCGTTGTTCGATGCTGGTAAACGCGCCGCCAATGTGGAAACCGCTGAAGCCCAATACCAGTCGGCCATCGCCCAATATCGAGCGGCGGTCAGGACGGCGGTTAAAGAAGTCGAAGAAGCCTTGGTGCGCTTGGCGAGTGCCGGGCAACGCCTGCCCTTGGCGCGTACCGCGGCGGCGGATTACCAAGCTCATTTCGCGGCGACCCGGCAATTGTACGAAGTCGGCCTGGGCAACTTGATCGATGCGGAAACTGCCCGCCGCAACGCGTTTGCCGCCCAATTGGCAGTCACGGAATTGGAACAAGAACAAGTCAGTGCTTGGATTGCGCTGTATCGGGCCGTCGGCGGAAGCTGGGAAGATCGTGCGACCGAACAAGCGGCTTCAGTTGCGGAAAGATTGCCCGGCCAAGCCGAGAACCCATCCATAAACATCATTTCTCAACCCTCGAATCAGTTGTCGGGAAACCAATCATGACTAAAGAAAAATCGCTAAGCATTTGGCTTGCCTTGGCTGCGCTCATGGGCTTAGGTGTAACCCTGGCGCTGAGCAAGGAAGCGCCGCAAGCCGCTGAAAGCGCCAAACCAAGCGTCCGACCGGCGCTGAATGTATCGGTTATCCAACCGGTCAATCGGGACATCCCGCGAAAATTAACCGCAAACGGCTCGGTCGCCGCCTGGCAGGAAGCCATAATCGGGGCACAAGTCAGCGACTTGCGTCTGGACGAAGTGCGTGTGCAGGTCGGCGAAAAGGTCCGTAAAGGCCAAGTATTGGCGGTGTTCGACAGTAAAAGCGTGATGGTCGAGATCGCCCAAACCCAGGCGGCCTTGGCTGAGGCCGAGGCCAGCCTGGAAGAAGCCCGGCTGAATGCCGACAGCGCCCGAAAAATCGCATCCTCCGGTGCGTTAAGCAACCAAATGGTGCTGCAATACTTGACCGGGGAAAAAACTGCGCAAGCCAAAGCCGCCTCGGCAAAAGCGCAATTGGACAGGCAGCTTTTGCGCTTGACCCACACCCGCGTCGTTGCTGTGGACGACGGGTTCGTCTCTTCGTGCGCCGCTACCTTGGGCGCGGTGGCCACGCAGGGACAAGAACTGTTCCGGCTAATCCGGCAAAATCGCCTGGAATGGCGCGCGGAAGTCACCGCTGCCGAAATGGTGCAACTTCAGCC
Source organism: Methylomonas koyamae (assembly GCF_001644025.1). GTDB lineage: Bacteria > Pseudomonadota > Gammaproteobacteria > Methylococcales > Methylomonadaceae > Methylomonas > Methylomonas koyamae_A. The sequence goes on along the minus strand of NZ_LUUK01000069.1, from coordinate 3,552 downwards.
CGGTATCGACGTGGCGATTTCGGTGCCCAACGTCGGACAAGTCGGCGGTAAAGTGCGTTATTTAGCGCCCAGCCTAGATATGCAAAGCCGTAACGGGCTGGTTTATGTCGATTTGCCCCAAGCGGAAGCAGCCGGTCTGCGCGCCGGTATGTTTGCCCAGGGTGTATTCCATTTGGGCACTAAGGCCGCGCTAACCATACCGCAAGACGCCTTATCGCTGCGCGAAGGCTTCAGCTATGTTTTTCGCTTAGGAGAATTTGCTCAAAACCAAGCGAAGGTTATCCAAGTCAAAGTGCAATTAGGCGAAAGTGCGGGCGACCATTACGAAATCCTTTCGGGGCTTAAGCCCGAAGACCAGATAGTCGCTAGCGGTGCGGCCTTTTTGGCGGATGGCGATTATGTCCGGGTGCTGCGTTAATGAATATATCCACGTGGTGCATAAAAAACCCCATGCCGGCTGTGATGTTGTTTGTGATGCTGACTTTTGGCGGCTTATACAGCTTTAAGGCCATGCAAATCCAGAACCTTCCCGACCTGGATTTGCCGACCATAACCGTTATGGCGAGCCTGCCGGGGGCATCGCCTTCGCAACTGGAAACGGCTGTGGCACGAAAAATAGAAAACGCAATCGCCACTTTGCAAGGCTTGAAACATATCATAACCAAAGTGCAGGATGGCAGTGTCAGCATCACCGCCCAATTCCGCCTGGAAAAGCCTGGGCAGGAAGCCTTGGACGACGTGCGCTCGGCGGTGTCGAAAGTCCGCGCCGACATGCCCGCCGACTTGCGCGACCCGGTCGTCACCAAACACGATATCGCCAGTTCTCCGGTGCTGGTTTACGCGGTCGCCTCCAATCAACGCGACGACGAGGCCTTGTCCTGGTTCGTCGAAGATACCATCGCCAAGCGTCTGCTTGCCGTTCCGGGCGTCGCCGATATCAAGCGGGTAGGCGGCGTCAGCCGGGAAATCCGGATTGCCCTGGATCCGGTCAAACTCCAATCCCTGGGCGCGACTGCCGCCGATATTTCCAGACAATTACGCGAAGCGCAACGCGAAAGCTCTGGTGGACGTACCGACTTGGGCCAAGGCGAGCAACCTGTCCGCGCTCTGGCCAACGCGGCCTCCGCCGAGGAGTTGGCACGGATGGAACTGTCTCTCGCCGATGGCCGCCACATCCGCCTGAACCAAGTGGCAACTATCAGCGATAGCGTTGCCGAACAACGCTCGTTGGCTTTATTGGACGGCAAGCCTGTCGTGGGCTTTGAGGTTACCCGCAGCCGCGGCGCCAGCGAAGTGGATGTCGGTGCGGGCGTACAGAAAGAACTGGCGGAATTAAAGGCGGAAAACCCCGACATCGAACTCACCGAAGCCTTCAATTTCGTGATTCCCGTCCAGGAAGAATTCGACGGCTCCATGGCATTGTTGTACGAAGGCGCATTGCTGGCGGTATTGGTGGTCTGGCTGTTCTTGCGCGACTGGTGGGCGACCTTTATTTCCGCCGTCGCCCTGCCGCTGTCCGCCATCCCTGCGTTTTTGGGAATGTATTATTTCGGCTTTTCCCTTAATGTCGTTACCTTGCTGGCGTTGTCGCTAGTTATCGGCATCCTGGTCGATGATGCCATCGTCGAGGTGGAAAACATCGTGCGCCACCAACGCATGGGCAAATCGCCTTATCAGGCGGCGATGGAAGCTGCCGACGAAATCGGCTTGGCGGTGGTGGCGACCACCTTTTCCCTGGTGGCGGTATTTTTGCCGACCGCCTTCATGAGCGGTATCGCCGGACGCTTCTTTAAACAATTCGGCTGGACAGCTTCGTTGGCGGTCCTAGCTTCGCTACTCGTCGCCCGAATGTTGACCCCGATGATGTCGGCTTATCTGTTGAAACACAACGAGCAGCCCGCCGCGCCGGATGGCCGGCTGATGCGCGACTATTTGAAACTGGCCGCATGGTGCCTTAAGCACCGGCTAATTACTATCGGTGGCGCGACGGCGTTTTTCATCGGCTCCCTGCTCTTGATCCCATTATTGCCCCAGGGTTTTATTCCACCGGACGACTTTCCGCAAACCCAGGTTTTTGTCGAACTTGCGCCCGGTGCAACTTTGGAACAAACCCGCGCATCCGCCGAAACCGCCCGTAAACTGATCGCCGATCTACCTTATGTGAAAAGTGTGTACACCACGATAGGCAGCGGTTCTGTCGGCACTGATCAGATCGACATGTCCGCCGGCGCGGAAGTCCGCAAGGCTACCTTGACCATCTTGTTGGCCACCCGTAACGAAAGGCCGGTGCTTAAACAAGTAATCGAGCAAGATATTAGGGCCGCTTTGACGGCTTTGTCCGGTGTCCGCAGCAAAGTCGGATTCGGCGGATCGGGCGAAAAATATGTTCTGGTGCTGAGTGGCAACGATCCCAATGCATTGAATGCCGCAGCCAGGGCGGTCGAAAAGGACTTAAGGGCAATCCAAGGCATCGGCAACATCGCTTCCAGCGCCTCGTTGGTCAGACCGGAAATCGCCGTCAGGCCCGATATCGCCCGCGCCGCCGACTTGGGCGTAACAACCGCCGCCATCGCCGAGACCTTGCGTATCGCCACCGTCGGCGATTACAACGAGTCCCTGCCCAAGCTTAATCTCGCCCAACGCCAAGTGCCGATCATGGTCAAACTGACCGAGGACGGGCGGCGCGACTTAAGCGTGTTGCAACGGCTTGCCGTACCGTCAGCCAAAGCGGGTATCGGCCCGGTCATGGTCAGCCAAGTCGCCAACCTTGACTTGTCCAGTGGGCCTGTCGTCATCGACCGTTACGACCGTTTCCGCAACATCAATTTTGAAATCGAACTGGCCAGCCTGCCGTTGGGCGATCTGAGCACCGTTGTACAGGCCCTGCCTAGTCTCCAAGCGCTACCCGCAGGGGTAAAGCAAATCAATATCGGCGATGCCGAAATGATGGCCGAACTTTTCGGCAGTTTTGGCTTGGCCATGCTGATAGGCGTACTCTGTATCTTTATCGTGCTAGTTCTGTTGTTTAAGGATTTTTTGCAGCCCATCACGATATTGTTGGCCTTGCCGTTATCGTTTGGCGGCGGCTTTATCGCTCTGCTATTGGCACAAAAAAGTTTTTCCATGCCGTCTTTGATCGGGCTGATCATGCTGATGGGCATCGCCACCAAAAATTCGATCTTGTTGGTGGAGTACGCCATCGTCGCCAGACGCGACCACGGCATGAGCCGGGTCGATGCCGTGCTCGATGCCTGCCACAAACGCGCCCGGCCCATCGTCATGACCACCATCGCCATGGGCGCAGGCATGTTGCCGATTGCCATGGGCATGAGCTCGGCGGACACCTCCTTCCGCAGCCCGATGGCGATCACCGTCATCGGCGGTTTGGTGACGTCTACGCTGCTCAGTTTATTGGTCATCCCGGTCGCTTATACTTATTTGGACGATGCCAAACAGATAATGTACGGGCTATGGCAACGGCTTATCAAAACCAGAAGCAAATTGGCCTTATCGAGGGAAATTTATGAATTGCCCTAGGAGCCTGTCGGACTT
>NZ_LUUK01000068.1 GCF_001644025.1 Methylomonas koyamae | reverse complement strand
ATTCGGCGTCGCGCAATTCGATGATCCGCAGCGTCGCCTGCAAGCGATTGCGCCGTTCCAATTCCGGGTTGGCACTCTGTATCCAAAGATACGTAATCGCACCGACCAAGGCGGCGACGATCAACCTGGGTTTCCAGGAGAAGCCGGTCATGGCTTGGCGGAAGGCTCGGCGAGCAACGATTTGCCCCGATATTCGCCGGTCAAACTATGTAGAAACTTGACCAGCAAATCGCGTTGCCGCTCGGCCAGCGGTTTGCCGAGCTGATATTTCGCCATCGTGTTTACCGCAGTCTCCAGGTCGGCGGCGCGGCCGTCGTGAAAATACGGCGCAGTGGCGGCGACATTACGCAAACTGGGCACGCGAAACACGCCGCTGTCCCTAGGATTACCGGTGACCAGATAGCGACCGGCGTCTATGAGTTCAGCCGCGCTGGGCGGCCTGCCAAACACGCCGAACTTTTGAAACAAATTGCCGCCCAGATTGATACCTTGATGGCAGGCCACGCAGCCCAGATCGTTGAACAAACGGTAACCCTGTTGTTCTTCGGCGCTCAACGCCGTGCTGTCGCCGCGCAGAAACCGATCGAAACGGGCGTTCGGCGTCACCAGACTGCGCTCGAAACTGGTCACGGCATCGACGACGTTGGCGGGCGTCAAGCCATCCGGATACGCGTTGGCGAAGGCCGCGACATAATCGGCTTCGCCGGCCAATCGCGCGATCACCCCAGGCCATTTGGCATTCATGATATTCGGATTCAACATGACTTTTTCGGTATGCGCTTCCAGCGTCGTCACGACGCCGTCCCAATTGAAAAAGTAATTGAAGGCTACGTTGAACAAGCTGGGCGTATTGCGCAAAACCGCCGCCCCATCGGCCGATACCGCGCGAGCCTTGCCGTCCATGCCGCCCCGGTCGAGCGGGTGGCAACTAGCGCAGGAGCGAGCGGCTTGATCGGACAGCTTGGGCTCGTGAAACAAACGCTGTCCCAACGCGGTGCGCTTCGGATCGCCGCCAACCGTCGTCGGCAGGGGCAGCAATGTCGGCGGTACTTCCGCCCGCGCCAGACCCGCGCAAGCGAGACTGAGCCAGCCTATCGCCAAAATACCCGGATACCGTTTCCGGTTCACGATTGCCGCTCCGCTGACTTTTCCGGATGCGGCGAATGATGGTTAGCTTGAATCGGCACTGCCCCTACCCCTCGACTATTAAACCGCTCTGACGCCCCTGCGACAAAAGTTGCCGTGTCCACCTTGCCGACGCATGAGGTCAGCCGGCGCCGATCGGCGTCCGCCAAACACATGGGCCAAAGCGCCGCAACTTTCGTCGCGGACCCGGCCAGGAAAAACCCAAGACCAGCCTCAGCTAAACCCATGAAAATAAAAAATTAATTTTCGAAAGCAGACTTGGCACGCTGCTCGCAATAGTCATTGCCAGAAGCTGTCAGCAGTTTCGGTATCGGAGACTCCGTCTCATCATGACTCATTACAATTTAGGAGAACGACCATGCAACACAAATTTATTCCCGTCCTGACCTTGTCCGCTTTGTTCGCGACGTCTTACGAAGCCTCGGCCTTTAGCTTCAGCACCGGCGACCCCGACTTTAGAATCGCTGTCGGCGCCCAAGCCGGAGCCCTGGAGATCGAATCGGCCGACGATTTCATCCTGGCCGAGAAAACCCAACTTCGCCAGGCCAGTTTCACCGGCTTGCTGGCCAACGGCGCCACCTTGGCCGACATTGCCAACGTCAATGTGGAAATTTACCGGGTTTTCGATAAAGACTCGGTCAATCCGCCGTCCGGCCGGGTCCCGACCCGGGTCAATTCACCCGCCGACGTGGCATTCGAATCGCGCGGTTCGGCCGATAACACGCTGAGCTACAGCGTCAGCGTGCTCGGCGATGTCGCCACCGCCGCCAACTCGGTGTTGAACGGCATTCACCCGCTACCGAACCAAACCACCGGCGGCGAAGGCGCCGTCAGCGGTCGGGAAATCAGCTTTAATATCGATTTCAGCCAAGCCATCACGCTGGACGCCGATCATTACTTTTTCGTGCCGCAGGTGGAGTTGAAGAACGGCAATTTTCTGTGGTTATCGGCGGCCAAACCCATCGTTGGCGGCAGCGGGCCGTTCTCGCCGGATCTGCAATCCTGGATACGCGATGAAAACCTGGCCCCCGACTGGCTGCGGATCGGCACCGATATTGTCGGCAGCACCACGTTCAACCAAACTTTTTCGTTGACCGGCGTTTCCGCGGTACCGCTGCCGGGCGCCACCTGGCTATTTTTGAGCGGCTTGTTGGGCCTGCTCGGCACCGGCAAGCGTAAACAAACCGCGCCGCAAGCGGTTTAATCGCAGACTAGCGCCGTCGGCGCCTTATCCGGCGCCGGCGGGCCTATCGGATCAGCTCGGATTATTCGCCAAGTTGGGCGGCGATTTTCGCATCCAGCCACTGTTGGCGATGACGTTTTAAAACCGAATCGGTCGGACTATCCGGCCATTCGGCTTCGAGTTGCCGCTGCAATTGCGCCAGAACATGCCGTCTCAATACCGAATCGGTCGGGACAACCACGGAACTGCTGACGCCGCTATCGGCGTCGCTTGCGATCCGCTCGCCACCTTCCGCAAGCTCAAGACTCGCGGATGAATCGGCAAACTCGAGCGACGCTTCAGTTCCATTGAGGTCGCTCGCACTCTCGGCACCCAGCGGCTGCAAATCAAGCAGTGCCGCAAGGCGTTGACGATAGTGCCGACGCAACACCGACTCGGTTGGGTACGGATTTGCCAATGCGGCTTTTTCGGCGGCCAGTTGCGCGAAATAATGGCGGCTCAGAATAGAGTCTTCCGGCACGCGCAACGCCGCTTCGGCCATCGTTTCCACGTCAGCGGCCACTGTCGCCGGCTCGGCCGGCGTCTCGACAAGGGCGGCTTCCTCGATCGCCGTTGTCAACTCGGCGGCCGGGTTTTCGACGATCTCCACCGCATCTGCCTCCGCATCTGCCTCCGCGGCCGAACCGGCGATCGAAATCGGTTTGGCTCGATCGGCAGGCACGTCGCGAAGGTTTTGCTCGCGAACCAAGCGGGTCACGAAAGTCGCCGCCCGGCTCGGAAAGATGTCTCTATCCTGCACCGTCTCCGGCAACAGCAAATAGGCCCTGGCGGCATACGCCGCAATGGCCAGCAAAGCGATATCGAACAAAGTTTCCACGCACTCCCCCTCTCCAGTGATTATTATTGCGCCTGCCGGCCGGATTCGCCGCATATCGTTGACGAATCCGGCCGACGGACCCTTTCTTAAACCGACTATCATCACATAAAGTGACGCAATTTTTGATCGGCAATTTCTTCTTGGCGGTTTTCAATGGCTAGGGGCTGGCAATTCTGGATCGATAGAGGCGGCACCTTTACCGACATCGTGGCCTGTTCCGCCGACGGCGACATCGTCACCCGCAAACTGCTGTCGGACCATCCGGAGCGCTATCGCGACGCCGCCTTGCAAGGTATTCGCGATATTTTGGACGGCGCCGCCGATCGCCACATCGCCGGTGTCAAAATGGGCACGACGGTCGGTACCAACGCTTTGTTGGAACGCCGAGGCGAACCACTGGCCTTGCTGGTCAACCAAGGCTACCGCGACTGTTTGCGCATCGGCTACCAGAACCGGCCGGATATTTTCGCGCTCGACATCCGCCGCCCGGAGCCGTTATACGCTTGCGTCGTCGAAATCGAGGCCCGAATGGCCGCCGACGGCAGCGAGTTGCAGGCACTGGATCGCGACCGGGCCAGGGAGCAATTGCAAGCGCTTTACCGGCAAGGCCTACGCGCGATCGCGATCGCGTTGATGCACGCCTGGCGTTATCCTGCGCATGAGTTGGCGCTGGGCGAACTCGCCGCGGCCGTCGGCTTTAAGCAGATCTCGCTGTCTCACCAAGTCAGCCCCTTGCCGAAGTTCGTCGCTCGCGGCGATACCACCGTGGTGGACGCTTACTTGTCGCCGGTGCTGCGCCGTTACGTCGAACAAGTCGAACGCGGCCTGGCCGACCACAACCCCAACGCCCGACTGTGGTTCATGCAATCCAACGGCGGCCTGGTGCGCGCCGCCGACTTTCAAGGCAAGGACTGCATCTTGTCCGGCCCGGCCGGCGGCCTGATCGGCGCGGTCGCTGTGTCGCGGCGGGCCGGTTTGTCCAAGATCATCGCCTTCGACATGGGCGGCACCTCGACCGACGTGGCGCACCATGCCGGCGAGCTGGAGCGAAGCTGCGACAGCGAAATCGCCGGCGCGCGCATCCGGGTGCCGATGATGGCAATCCATACCGTCGCCGCCGGCGGCGGCTCGATTCTGCATTTCGACGGCCAACGCTACCGGGTCGGCCCGGACTCGGCCGGCGCCAATCCCGGTCCGGCCTGCTATCGGCGCGGCGGTCCGCTAACCGTCACCGACGCCAATCTGCTGCTCGGCAAACTCCCCGACTTTCCGGCGGTGTTCGGTCCGAACGGCGATATGCCGCCAGACCTCGACTTGGTCAAGACTTTATTTGCCGAATTGGCCGAACGCATACACCGCGAAACCGGCGACCGGCGCGGCCCGGAGCAGGTCGCCGCCGGCTTTCTCAGCGTCGCGATCGAAAACATGGCCGAGGCGATCAAGAAAATCTCGGTGCAAAAGGGTTATCACCTCGGCGAATACGCCTTGTGTTGCTACGGCGCCGCCGGCGCCCAACACGCCTGTTTGCTGGCCGAACGCCTGGGCATGCCGCGCGTGTTGCTGCATCCGCTGGCCGGAGTATTGTCGGCCTACGGCATGGGTTTAGCGGATTTTCGGGTCTTGAAACAACGGGCGTTGGAACGACGCTGGGACGACATCGACGCCGCCGAACTGGATCGACTTTTTCTGGCCCTGGAAGGTCAAGCCCTGGCCGAGCTGCGCGAGCAAGGCGTTGCCGACTCGGAGCCGATCCGCGAAAAACGCCTAAGCTTGCGTTACCAAGGCACCGACACCGCGTTAAGCGTCGAATACGGCCCGGCGCCGGCAGTGCTGGCCAATTTCGAACAACATTACCGCCGCCGCTTCGGCTTTTGTTACGCCGACCGGCCGATTTGTATCGCCACGATCGAAGTCGAATGCATTGCCGCCGCCGAACAGCCCAGCCCGGCCGCGCCGGCCGACAGCGAACCACGCGACGGCCGGCCGGAAAGTTTCACCCGGATATTCAGCCGAGACGACTGGCACGCCGCGCCGGTCTACCGACGCGAAAATCTGGCGGCGAACCAAACCCTAACCGGCCCGGCCGTCGTGCTGGAGCCGACCTCGACCATCGTCGTCGAAGCCGGTTGGCGGGCGCAACGGCTGGCCGGCGGCGATTTGCTCCTGCAAGCCTGCCCGGCCGCGGCCGGCGACCAGCCGTCACCCGGCCGCGACGCGGCAACAATATCCGACGCGGTAGCCCGCCCCGACCCGGTGTTGCTGGCGATATTCAACCAGCGTTTCATGTCGGTCGCCGAACAGATGGGCTTCGTACTGCAAAACACCGCGCATTCGGTCAACATCAAGGAACGTCTGGACTTTTCCTGCGCATTGTTCGACGCCGACGCCAATTTGATCGCCAACGCGCCTCACATTCCGGTGCATCTGGGATCGATGGGCGAAAGCGTGCTTGCCTTGCTGCGGAGCAGGGACGGCCGCTTCGAGCCGGGCGAGGCGTATTTGCTGAATTCGCCCTACGCCGGCGGCACCCACTTGCCCGACATCACCGTAGTCACGCCGGTGTTCGACGCCGCCGGCCGCGAGTTACTGTTCTTCGTCGCCTCGCGCGGCCACCATGCCGATGTCGGCGGCATTTCACCCGGCTCGATGCCGGCCCACAGCCGCGATATCGACGATGAAGGCGTCTGCAGCGCCGGCCTGAAAATCCTGGCGCGCGGCGAATTCCAGGAAACCGCGATTCGGGCCTGGCTGAGCGACCATCGCCATCCGGCCCGCAATCCCGAGCAAAACCTGGCCGACCTGCAAGCCCAGATCGCCGCCAACCGCAAGGGCGCCGAGGAATTGGCCGCGCTGATCGCCGGCTATGGCCTGCCGGTAGTCAACGCCTACATGCGCCATGTGCGAGACCACGCCGAAGCCTGCATCCGCGCGCTGTTGGCAACGCTAACCGACGGCCGTTTCGAATACGAACTGGATCAGGGCGCGAAAATCGCGGTCGCGATCACGGTAGACCAGACGGCGCGCACCGCCCGCATCGATTTCAGCGGCACCTCGCCGCAACTGGCGGACAATTTCAATGCGCCGGCGGCGGTGTGCAAGGCCGCCGTGCTGTATGTGTTTCGCACCCTACTGCACGACGACATCCCGCTCAACGCCGGTTGTCTGAAGCCGTTGGACATCGTGATTCCGGCCGGCTGCCTGCTGAATCCGCGCCCGCCCGCCGCCGTGGTCGCCGGCAACGTCGAAACTTCGCAATACGTGGTCGATGCGCTATACGGCGCGCTCGGCGTGTTGGCCGGTTCGCAAGGCACGATGAACAATCTGACCTTCGGCAACCAGCACTATCAATACTACGAAACCTTGTGCGGCGGCGCCGGGGCCGGGGCCGGTTTTCACGGCGCCGACGCGGTACATACCCACATGACTAACTCGCGCATCACCGATCCGGAAGTCTTGGAACAGCGCTTTCCGGTGATCCTGCGCGAATTCTCGATACGCGGCGGCAGCGGCGGGGCCGGCGCCCATCACGGCGGCGACGGCGCGATTCGCCGCATCGAATTTCGCGAAGCGATGCGGGTTTCACTGCTGTCCAGCCATCGCCGCCTGCCGCCGTTCGGGCTGCGCGGCGGCGCGCCGGGCGCTGTTGGCGTCAACCGTTTATTGCGCGCCGACGGCGGCGAACAAATCCTGCCCGGCCGCGCCGAAGTCCAGGTCCAAGCCGGCGACAACTTAGTCATCGAAACGCCGGGCGGCGGCGGCTTTGGAAAAACCTGATCCCCCGAGTGCCAATAAGCCCGAACGACATCCATTCGTTAGCAGACTCCTGAATTCGAAAACACCGAACAATTCCGATGCAACGCTTTAAGCCATTTCGCGCGGCGCCTGCGTCAAATCCCTTAAATTCTCTAAAGCCCGGCAGCCTGAGTCGGCCGTGGTACGGGGCGGAGCGATCGCTAACGAATTGAATATCTGTAGATACTTGAATTCGAGCGTCACGACAAGCCTATCGGCATTCAATTTGCGTCAGCTGAGACTCCACCCTAATTCAACAAAAGGAAGCTTCATGAAACGTCGATTTCAACTGATCGCTCTATGCCTAGTCAGCAGCGGCCCGGCCTTCGCTCATAACACCAACATCAATCTGACGCCGCAATATAGCACCGGCAGCAATCCGGAAAACGGCGGAATCAGCGCTTTCCAGTATGCGTACGGCGCAGACTTGGTCAGCCCAATCTTAGTTAACATCGATTCGGGTATCGCCGACCCGTGCGCGACATCGTCGCACACCGGTGGTTTCAGCGACAATTCGGCCTATAACCCACGGCTGGTTTAACGGTACGCGGCCGGTACTGGGAAATAGCCACAATGTCACTTCAACGGTCTGGGACGGCGTTTTTTACGTGGCGGCACCATCGGTGGTGACACTGAGCGTCACGAATTACGCTACAACCGGCAACCCCAGCACCGGCTTGAATCCGGCGATGAGTCTGTACAGCGGCTTGCTGTATGCGTCGTCCCACGACGAAGTTGGCTCGGACCCGTCGAACTCCGGCGATTTCGACCATTTCGATAATTTTGTCACACGGGTCAGCAGAAGCGATGCCGCGCCCAACGATCCGACGATACGCAGTCAATATTACGATGCGGCCGGCAACTCGTTGGCCAATCCCGATTGGCAACGAAGCTTCTCGCAAATCGTTGCCGAAGGCGGACAAGACCCGGCCTATCAGGCGGTCGGCGGCGGCGATCGATACAACGCCGCCAATTTGGCCGTGTTGGCGGCACAATTCCCGGATATGACGCCGGAACAGTGGTACGCACTAAACTACACGCCGCACAATGGATTCCGCGACGTGTTGAATTACACCTCCAGCGGCGGTTTAGCCGATGCGGGGGACGCTAATCACCCCTTCGAAGGTCAATTCGATGCCTTCGGCAACTGGAGCATGGGCGACTCGCACGATCCCGCGCTGAACAACGTGAATTTCGCGGGTGCGCACGTCGCCACACTGCATTACATCGCCTCGGTCAGTAACGGCGACTGTAACGGCCCAAACTGCGCGGACACTTACCTGTCCGTGCCCGGCTACGGCGAAGTGCTGACCGGCGGCCATATCAATTCGGGTCTGAGCGACCCCAGCAGCGAGACGATGACGGTATATCTGGCGGAGGGCTGGTATACGCTTTGGTCCGGCGGGAATCGGAACGAGGGCTACTACCCACAGTCGGAATACCAAACAGTGACCTTGGACGTTCATCATTTAACCGCCGTTCCGCTACCGGGCGGCGGCGCGCTGTTCGCGACGGCCCTACCGTTATTGGTGAGATTGAAACGTAAACCGCGATCTTAAGCCCGTCACCTCGGTTGCCGCCGTATCGCGCGGCAACGCTGGTACCGCAAAACGGTTTTTTCGTCCCCAACACCGCTTTTCCACCGTAACGCCGAGCAGCGGTTTCCGAGCCGATTTTTCTCACTGGCCGTTCGGCGTCGCTTACGCCGTCATCTGCTTGCAATATTGCCCGCCTACTATCGGCGAGATCCGTTACCCGGACGGATACAGACCGTATTCGATGGCGGACGACGGCACCGGCGTGACATCAACCAGCGTTAACCGTTCTCCTACTCATCGGTCTACCCCTCGATAACACTTTAAGGAAGGAATATCCCAGATGAGAACGCTGTTCATGCACGTCAAACTCCTGTTACCCGCTTCGGCGCTCTGCGTCGCCGGCCTGCTGTTCGCGGCCTCGGCGAATGCCGACGGCGACCGTCGCGACGACGAAAACGCCGACCGCCCGGTCACGATCGCGGTCATCGGCGATTGGCCCTACAACAAATTGCTGCTCGACAACGCGCATCTATTGATCGACTCGGTGAACGCCGACCCGGCGGTCAGCCGCTTGATCCACGTCGGCGACATTCACGCCGGCAGCATGCCTTGCACCAGCGCCGACATCCTGCCGCCGATTCCGCTATCCAATCCGGGCTACAACCAAAAGATTTTTTACCAATTTCAGCAATTCGATAAGCCCGTCGTCTATACGCCAGGCGATAACGAATGGACCGATTGCCAAAAATCCAAGCAATTCAAAAGCGGCGATCCTTTAAAAGAACTGGCCAGCGTGCGCGGACTGTTTTTTGCGAAACCGGGTGTTACCTTAGGTAAAGAAGCCCAAGTCGTCAGTCAGGCGCGCGCCTTCGACCCAAGCTTTCCAAGCGACGCGCAATTTGTCGAAAACGCGATGTGGCAACAAGGCAAAGTCGTGTTCGCCACCTTGAACGTACCTGGCTCGAATAACGACACTCTGCCGTGGGCCGGCACCTTCGCCAATCAAGCCGCTCAGGATCAGGAAGTGGCCGAACGCACCGCCGCAGACTTGCGCTGGCTGGAAGCGACCTTCAAGAAAGCGAAAAAAGACCATGCCCGCGCCGTCGTCATCGCGATTCAAGCCGACATGTGGGACCCGGCCGCCATCACCGCCACGACCAACGAACTCTCCGCCTACACGCCGATCGTGCAAAAACTGGCCGACTTAACGGATGATTTTCGTGGTCAGGTATTGTTATTGAACGGCGATTCGCACGTCTACGGTTCCGACCGGCCGCTGGCCGACCCCAGCAGCGCCACCGGCGTGATTCACCACACCCAAGCGGTGCCCAACTTGACCCGTATTACCGTGCAAGGCTCCACTACCGCGCCGTCGGAGTGGTTGCGCCTGACCATCGATCCGAGAAAGCCCCAGCCATTCCAATGGGAAAACGTGGCGTATTGCAACGATCCGTCGCTGAGCTGCGAATAACCGGCCCCGCCCGGCGACGGCCGTCGAACGGCGGACGTCACTAGACCAAACGCGGTTGGGAAAAGCCGTTCATCCCAACCGCGTTCCGGATTTCATCCGCAGGCATCTTCCGAAGTGTGCAAACAGATGTTGCGCTGCCGTCCGGTTAAGGTCCATGCCGAGGACCCGATCGAATCCAATAGCCATCTTGCGATGAAAATATCGTGACGTTTTGCGTCGATGCCGGCCAACGTGCCGCCGACATTAAAACCCTGCTCGGCACCGTCAAACTCAATGGTGTCGATCCTAGCGCCAGGCTAAAAGACACTTTGCCCCCCTCTCGGCCCGACAGCCGCATCGACGAGCCATTGCTTTTTGGCGGCATGGATTGCCTCTAGCGGAATTAAACCAGCGGTATGCTTGGGCGCTTAACACCGTTCGAGACGCGGTGCAATTGTTCCGGGCGCTTCCTTACCTCACCGCACGCAACGACAAAATCCGGCCGGATTTGTATCGGGACAGGGGGCGCGATTGATCGGAATACGCCCCACAGCCCTCCGTGAACACGTCAACAACCATAGCCGCCGATGAACCAGTTGTCTAAAAAATAACCAATTTAACGGAAAATCATACGCATCAGTGACTTATCACCGTCATAAACGACTTAGCGACAGCGTTATCCACAAGTTTTGTGAATTTCTCGCGCTTATCCAAGGATGTTGAGCACAAGCTGGGAAAAATCGCGACTCCTTACTCGAATCTGCCATACGGCCTAGGTTACAGGCCAATTTCAGTCTTTAAATTTCAGCGACTTATTAAAAACCCTCCGCCTTAAGCCCTGGCGCTGACCAATATTCGATCAATTTGATCATTTCTTTTATTTTTCAGAAAATTAGCCTCACACTTAACGGCTTGCCTACAGAGTTATCCACAAGTTTTGTGTATAACACCCCGTTCGACGTTGTCGCATTAAATGCCGCCGCCATACCCGTCGGCCAGCAACAGTCGTCGCAAGCGGTAGGCCCGGGCCGGGCCGACCAGCGCCGCGCTAAAATCAGCACCGGCGTCCAGCTCCTCGACCCGCCAGGCTTCGACCGGTCCGTATTCGTCCGGCACCTTGCGCAGCCCGCCGCCGGCCGTTACATCGAACTCGCAGAGCTCCACGCCCAGCGCGATTCCGCGACCGACTGCCTTGACGAAGGCTTCTTTCTTGGTCCATAAACGGTAAAACGCCGCGACGCGCTCGGACTCCGCCAAGCTCAGCCAAACCGCATACTCGTCTACCGAAAAACAGCGTTCCGCCAAGCCGGACAAATCTCTGGTTGGCTTGACCGCCTCGATGTCGATACCGATATCGGCCGCGTCGGCGACCGCGATTAATAAGGCGTCGGCGGTATGCGAGACATTGAAGCCCGGCCCGCCGGACAAGGCCGGCTTGCCGAATTCGCCGACCCGGAAGCGCAATCCGGCCGGATCGCTACCGGTATAGCTGGCCAGGGTTTGCCGGAGCAAACCGCGCCCGACCACGTAGCGATCGCGCAAATGCGCAAACTTGAACGCGGCGGCTCTGGCGCGCTCGTCCGCGCTTAAGACCTCGGCCAACCGAGTCGTGACCGCTTCGGGCAAATCCAAACAACCCTGCCAAACGTCAACGAAGCCGCCGCTCATCGGCGCCCGCCGGGTCGATGCGATACCGACTGCCCTTCGAGCGCCGCTGGCGATCTCGCCGATTTGCTTCTAGAGGTAAATGAGTCGGCCGGACTGCGCCTGTACCGCTGAGCACTTTGCCGCTCGATTAAAAGGGTTTCGATCATCGCTATCCAACAGCCCAAAAACCGAAATTGTACGGCCAGCCGCCGTTAAAATCGACGCGCGGCGATTCCCTATCCGCACGACCTGAAAACGCGGAGCTTGCCGCGGGGCCTAAGCACGCTCGACCGTCATCCGATCGGTTTCTATATCCGTGCCGGGCACATTCACGTAAACTGCGGACTCAATTGATTTCCAACGGGGCGAGAATCATGTGGCTGCGAACCAGTTGCGACATCTGTTTTGAAGTTGGCGTTCCCACGCCGTTTATTCTAATGTTGCGGCCACGTAGCGGCGCGAATCAATGGATTTCCAGCGAGTTCTACACGATCAAGCCGACGGTTCAGGTTCTGGAATACACCGACGGTTACGGTAATCTTTGCCAGCGCTTGATCGCGCCGCCGGGGATTCTGTCTATCCATACCAACGCCGACATTCGCACCTCCGAACAAGTCGACGTCGCGCCCGGCGCGCCGTTCGAGGAAGTGCAAACCTTGCCCGACACGGTCTTGACCTATTTGCTGCCGTCGCGCTATTGCGAATCGGACCGCTTCATCGACCTAGCGCAAGAGATCGTCCGAGGTTACACGCCGGGCTACGACCAAGTGGACGCCGTCAATGGCTGGCTGCGCGCCAATATTCGCTTCAATCCGGCGGCCGGCCTGTCCCAACTTTCGGCGGTGGAAGTCAATCTGGCCGGCGAAGGCGTCTGCAGGGATTTAGCGCATCTGGGCATTGCCTTGTGTCGAGCTCTGTGCATCCCGGCGCGGATGGTGGTCGGTTACCTGTACGGCTTGCGGCCGATGGATTTTCACGCCTGGTTCGAAGCCTATGTGGGCGGCCGTTGGTATGCCTTCGATCCTACCCAGCGGGAACCGCGCGGCGGCCGCGTGATCGTTGCCTACGGTCACGATGCCGCCGACGTGGCCGTATTCACTCAATTCGGCCCGCCGCTATTTCCAACCCGGATGGCGGTCGGCGTCGAGCGTTTAGCCAACGCGCGGGAATGACGGCGTGCAACGGCTACGGATACAGCACGTTACCGAATATCTGTTTTCGCAGCCGGTCACGCTAAACTGTCATCGGCTGTTGCTGCGGCCACGCGAAGGCCACGACGTGCGCATCGAATCGTCGCGGCTGGACATCAGCCCCACTTACGCCATCCAGTGGTACCGCGACGTGTTCGACAACTCGCTGGCTTTGGTGCGTTTTCAGCAAACCTCCAACCGGCTGCGCATCGGCAGCGACGTCGTCATCCAGCACTACGAAGATCCGGTACGCGACATCGGTGCCGACGACTTTCCTCTCGCCGGCCCTTTTGGCTACGAGGCAGGCGAATTAGCGGACTTGGCGGCCTACCAGCGGCCGATTTTTCAGCAGGACCAGCCCGCGTTGCAATGTTGGCTGCGCGAAATCGGCCTGAAAGTTCAGACGCTGAACGCGCTGAACTTGCAAACCACCTTGAACCGGGCCATACACGACAAATTCCAATACCGAATCCGTGAGGAAGCCGGCGTGCAATCGCCGCTCCGCACGCTGCATCTGGGCAGCGGCTCGTGCCGCGACTACGCCACGCTGTTTATCGAAGCCTGCCGCTCGCTGGGTCTGGCCAGCCGCTTCGTCAGCGGCTATCTGCACGCTCCGGCGACAGAAGCCGGCAATGCCTCGACCCACGCCTGGGCCGAAGTTTATTTTCCGGGGATAGGTTGGCAAGGCTTCGACCCGACCGTCGGCCAAATGACCGGAAACCGCCATATCGCGGTCGCCGTGGCCCGCAATCCGGAAACCGTGCCGCCGGTATCGGGCAGTTTCATCGGCCCCAGACAAATCTCGACTCGGATGTTGGTCAACGTACAAGTCAATTTGTTGCGCTGACCTCGATGCGCTCGGGTTCGATAAAGCGATCGCCGCTTGTCGCAAAACCGCCAATTTGTCGCGGCCATCGGCTACTCCACATCGCAGCGGGAACGTCTAAATCCCGCCTAGAAACCGCAATATTTACGCGGATTTAGAAAGTAAACACTTTAATTTCAAGCACTTAAATTCAAAAAAAAACCATCCAGCCGCTCGCGAAAATTGGCCGCGATTTTGCTAATTTCGATCTGTAAACACCCGGCTCGCCGCCAAATTGTCGGTTTTCTTACCGGCAAACGGCAATCCCCCAAACCGGGCCAGCTCTTCATTCCATTAAACCTAGAGAGAGGCAATATGTTCGAACACAAAAATTTAGACGGCCAATGGAACAAAACCATTCCGGCAACCGACAGCTTCGTTAATGGCGAGGTTCTGGAATGCCGCGACACCGTGGGCGAAGAACCCGCGAAAATCAGTCGCAAACAATACGCGGTGATCGGCGACTTGCTGGTCGAACGCTGCCTGCCGCCGGAGTCCATCGGCGACACCTGGGCGCACGACGTCGGACAGTTGCCCTGGTGGGGTGCGGTGATGAATCCGCCTCACGCCGGCATGATTGCCGACTTCAACAGTCTGAACGGCGGCCTGCAACGCCGGAATCTGGACGTCGCCCACCACGTGGTCGGATACGCCGCCGCCGGCGAAGAAATCACGTTGCTGAAAACCGTGTACAGCGTCACCCGCGCCAGCGATGGCAAGGAACTCAGCGCCCCGTCGATGTTGGAGTTGCGCAAACTGTATTACGCCTAAGTCCCGCGCGGCCCCTTCGGCGCTCGGCCGAAGGGGCCGCTGGCCTGTCTCCAAGCGGGCTCGATCCCGATAGACGTGCGATAGAAATACCCCCGCGCAAGACGCCTTCTGTCGCGGCTAATAGCCAATAGCCGTTCAGTCTCACCCTATGCCATCTTGAATTCCCGCCACCCTTTTGAACCCGACGTTGAGTTTGAGGGAATTGGGGAAAAGCGCTACCCACTTGAAAGCTTCCCGACAAACGGGATAAGCTAAAAAACCACGAATCAGGAAGATGCCCATGTCCAAGCCGATCGCCGCCGAATTGTTGGCCCTGCACCGAGACGAATTGCTGCGTTTCATCAAGCAACGGATCGATTGCCCGGAAACGGCATTGGATATCTTGCACGATTGCTTCATGCGCTTTTCCAACTACCTGGAGCGTCATCAGGTGCAAAACCCACGGGCGTTTTTGTACAAAATGGCGGCCAACCAAACCATAGACCACATCCGCCAGCAACGCCGCGCCGACGACCGGCGGATCGAGTTCGAGGCGTGGCCGGAATTGATCGATCCGGCGCCATCGCCGGAGGACACGATCGCCGCCCGCCAGCGTATGGCGATGTTGGAACGCATCATTGCCGAAATGCCAGAGAAAAATCGCCAGATTTTCGTGATGCGCCACATTCAGCATTTATCGTTCACCGAAATCAGCCAAGTCACCGGACTGGCCTATAACAGCATCTTCAAATATCTGAACGAAGCCCTATCGTTCTGCCAGAAACGCATGCCGGATTAAGCCACGATGTCGGCCGAATCAGAACACACCGATCCAACGGATGCCCGCCTCACCGGTGCGAACGGTTTCCCGGAGCTGCCGGCCGGCCCGGCCGACGAACAAGCCTTGTATTGGTTGACCTTGATCAGCTCCGGCGAGGCGAACGCCGGTCACCGGGCCGCGTTTCAAGACTGGCTGCGCGCCGATCCCACGCATCACGAAGCTTGGCGGCGGGCGCAAGCCTTGTGGCGGGACATCGCCCAACTGGGCGTGGCCGCGCCGATGGCTACAGCTACGATCAGCGACGCCCACCGTTCGCCTCGCAGATTCGGAATTCAACACTTGGGGCTGGCGGCCGGCGTTCTGGTCGCGGCGGTCTTGTCGAGCAACCAGCTTGGCCTCTGGCTGGCCGATCATCGCACCGCGCCTGGCCAACAGTTGGCCGTGGCGTTAGCGGACGGCTCGCAACTGTTGCTGGATACCGATACCGCCGTTTCGGTGCATTACAGCGACACCCGCCGGCTACTGGAGCTGCACCGCGGCAAGATCTGGTGCCGGGTCGCCGCCAACGCCGACCGGCCGTTCGAGGTAAGTACAGGGCAAGGCACGGTGCGCGCGCTAGGCACCGCCTTTGACGTCGCCGAACAAGACGACCGCACCGAGGTCACGGTTTACGAACATGCGGTGCGCATAGACTTGGCGAACGGCGCGCACCTGCCGATGTTGGCGGAAGGCACCGCCGTCGGCTTCGGGGAGGGTTTGGAACCGGTTAACGCCGAGGCCGACACCACTACCGCATCGGCCTGGCACCGACAACAACTACAGTATTTCAACCGGCCGCTTTCGGAAGTGGTGGCCGAACTCAACCGCTACCGGCGCGGCCGGATTTTTCTGGCCGAACGGGATTTGGAACAACTTCGCCTGAGCGGCATTTTCGACACCAGCCGTCCGGACGAAGCGCTGGCTCTAATCACCGAAAGCTTGGGCTTGCACGCCTACCAACTTGCCGGACGCTGGGTATTCTTGCGGCGCGGATAAGTCTTCCGCCAAAACGCCGGTTACGAGGTTTTCTCTCTCGCCGAGCAGCGCCTAAGGACCGGGGCTTCGACTCCGCTCAGCCACCGGTAACCCCTGTCAGCCTGCGGCGACGGCGCTCAGCCACCGGTAACCCCTGTCAGCTCGCAGCGACTACGCTCGGCCAACGGCAAGCCTTCTCAGCCCGCGCGGCGGCTCAGTTGAGCCGGCGGCCCTATCAATCAGCCTGTGCGTCTCCTGGATCGAGTAACTTGCGACTCATCCCAACTCGAACAGCGCGCGAGTACACGGTCTGATCCGATCGAATACGTCCCGTCACCGCCAACTTCCTCGCCGCGTTGAACCGAAACGTCGAACCGTTCCCTGAGCCTAACCAAACAGTTCATTGATCGGAGCCAAACCGTTCGCTGAGCGGAGCCGAACCGTTCGCTGAGCGGAGCCGAAGCGTAGACCCGGCCGCATCCGCGTAATCCGCATCTCAACCCAAACACATCCCGCTAGAGCCGTCTCCCAAACCCAGCCGAATCGATCGAGCAAAAATAATTTGAAAATTCCGATTTTGCGTTTCGTCTTATTTCACAAGGACCAAGACCGGCTCTAAATAACCACGAATTTCGCAAAAGGAGTTTTTATGGATTTTTCGCCCCGCCTGCCGTTAAGCCTCGCCGTGGCCGCCGTTCTCGCCGCGCGACCGGCCGCCGCCGAACCGGTGGAATTCGCCATCCCCGCGCAGAGCCTGTCGCAATCCTTGTTGGCCTATTCGCAAGCCACCGGAATCCGCATCGCATTCAACGAAGAACTGACGCACGGTTTGCACGCCCCAGCCCTCGCCGGCCGCCTAGAACCGGAACCAGCCTTGAAACAATTGCTGAGCGGTAGCGGACTGAACTTTCGGTTTACGACACCACAGGCGGTGGTGTTGAGCCAGGATGCGCGCCATAAGCCCGGCGCCAGCCACTTAGATTTAGCGCCCGCCGCGATGCCACCGGTAACCGTATTGGGCACGCCGGTTTATGCCGCGGACGATCCCCACAATCCGGACTACGGCTTACCCAACACTCAAACCGCCACCAAAACCGATACGCCGATCATCGATACGCCGTTCTCGGTACAAGTGGTTCCGCGCGCCGTCATTAACGACCGAAAAGCCAATTCGCTGCAGCAAGCGGTGGAAACCGTCAGCGGCGTGGGTTTCATGCCCGTCGACGGTGGCGTTTACAACGTATTCGTGCTACGCGGCTTTGTCGGCGATTCGGCGGTTTTCCGGAACGGTTTGCGCTTGGAGGGATTTAACTTCGACACCGCCAATCTGGAGCGGATCGAGGTGTTGAAAGGGCCGTCGGCGATGTTGTACGGCCGTGGCCAGCCTGGCGGTTTGGTCAATATAGTCACCAAACAAGCCTTGGACCGCGACTACCATTCCATCGAACAGCAATTCGGTTCCTACGATTTCTATCGCACCCATTTGGATTTCGGCGGTCCGCTAAACGCCGACAAAACCTTGCTTTACCGCTTGAACATCGCCTATCAGGACAACAATTCGTTTCGCGATTACGTGTCGATGGAACGGGTATTGGTGGCGCCGACTTTGACTTGGCGGCCGTCAGACCGCACCGAGCTTAGTCTCGGTCTGGAGTTTCAAAACGACGACTTCCAACGCGACGACGGCATACCTGCCGTGCTTAATCGCCCCGCCAACATTCCCATTAGTCGCTTTCTCAACGATCCTAAAGACCCGCTGGACAATCAGGACCAGTTGGCGATCAATCTGAATTGGCATCATCAATTCGACGACAACTGGACCGTCCGCCATCATTTCATGGCGGTACCGCACAAAACCTATATGGACCGGGCCATCAAGCCAGTATTTTTGCTGGACGACAACCGTCGCGTGTTCCGGAACGGCGTCGGCCAGACCGACGATCAGGCGTTTTACGCATCGGACTTGTCGCTGACCGGCAAATTCCGGACTGGCGGGTTAAAACATGAGGTATTGTTGGGGTACGACTATTTCCAAAAGGAAAGCCTCTACCGCTTCCACGCCTTCGATACCTCGCCGTTCGCGGCGGTGGATATTTTCAATCCGGTATTTCCGGCATTACCGGTCGACTTAGTGGATTTTGCGGGTTGGGGCGATTTTCGCCAAGTCAGCGTCATGAGGGACCGCTGGCACGGCGTGTATTTTCAAGATCAGATTCAGTTGCTGAACAACCTGTTTCTGACCGGCGGCGGCCGCCACGATTGGGCCGAGACTGGGCGGGGCGACAATTTTGCGGATTCGCTCAGCGCGGCGCAGGCCAATTTCAGTTACAACCGTACCGAACGTTTCAGTCCCCGCGTCGGCATCTTGTACAAACCGTTGTCATGGTTGTCGGTCTTCGGCAATTTTAACGAGGCCTTCGGCTCAAACAACGGCCGCTCAGCGGACGGCCGACCTTTTGCGCCGGAAACCTCCTCGCAATTCGAAGCCGGAATCAAGAGCGAATTTTGGGACGGCCGCCTGACGGCGAATTTGGCGTTTTATCACTTGGAAAAACGCAACCTACTCACCGCCAACACCCAAACCGTCACCGATTTGACCGACCAGTCCGCGATCGGCGCCGCGCGCAGCCGAGGTTTGGAGTTCGACCTGAACGGCAAATTGACCGACAATCTCAGCATCAACGCCGCCTACGCCTGGGCCGACACTAAGATCACCCAGGACAACGACGGCAATCAAGGCCATCAACTGCCGCTGGCGCCGCGCCATTCCGGCAGTATCTGGACTCGTTACGAAGTGGATGCCGAACCACTGCGCGGTCTGAGCTTGGCAGCCGGCGCTTTCCTGGCGGGCGTGCGACAGGGCGACAAGGAAAACAGCGTGCAACTGCCGGGGTATGTGCGGGTGGATAGCGCGATCAGTTACCGCTTTCGCGCGATGGGATCGACGATGACCGCGCAATTCAACGTCAACAATCTGCTGGACAAGATTTATTACGTCGGTACCGACGCTATCGATTCGGCGATTCCGCGCGCGGACATCATTCCGGGAGCGCCGCGCACGTTCCTGGGCTCGCTTAAGGTTGAATTTTAACCATGCCCCGCAACCGGTATTCTAATGTGATGGCAAACTTAAAATCGCTCGACCGAGCCAAGTTCTTTCGACCGACTCGCCGCAAATCGATCCGGCTCCATTCTCGACTCCCCGGAAGACGCGATTTTTGTGCGACTCCCGACGTATCGCCAGCAAAGTGACCTTACTCTGGTTTTTAAAAACGACGTAATTCTACTTTGTCAGATTTAAGCAACGCCGATAGGGTTAGGGAAAGCCGTCAAGTGTCACCTCCCTCCGAACCGTGCGTGCGGTTTTCCCTCAAACGGCTCTCCTAAAAAGCCGACGTTCCCTGAGCGTAGCCGAAGGGAACGAAACCTAACACGTTAAACGACTCCGATGCCGCCGGTCTACTCGAACCGTCGCCGACGATTTCGCTCGCGCGACTCGGTCTCGTCCAATCAATAACGCCTCAATAACGCCGCGTGGGCACAACCGCTCCCGCTTCGGCATCCTCCGACATTGGAATCGCCAGCGGCTTGCGCCGCCAGCCCAACTGCGCCTCCAACAGCCTTACCCGATCGTTCAACACCGCCAACTGGCGACTCGCGTCCGACAATTGCTCGTGCAAGTATTCGAAATGCACTTGAAAATAACGCGCCGCCAGAAACTCGCCGGTGCCGGCCGCCGCGCGGCGACTGCCCTCCGCTTGACTTGAATCCTTCATACTGCCTCCGCCATTAAAATCCCCGGTGTTCAAGGTTAATTGCAGCCGCAACCTCCGCCCTGAGCGCTACCGGCCGACGAAGCCGCCTCGCGACTGCTGTAATTCTGCTGGCGAATCGCGGTTTGCACCGGATCGGGATCGAGCGCCATCTGCGGCTTGGCCAGCTTGCCGCGTTCCCACGGCTGCACCTCGGCGCAACCGGCAATCCCAACCAATAAGGCCAAGCATAAAAAGGTTTTAGTCATCGTCTATGTTCTCCAGTCAAATGATTTATCGTATTTCCAAGTCCGGTTCTCGGCCGAAATCGCAGTGGTAAGCCGGCTTTACCGGAGGGCCTAAAAGCGCGACGGCAATACCCGGAGTACAAACCTAGGTTCGTACTCCAACACACCCTGCGACAACTATTCTGACGCGGGGGGCCTGAAAGCCGAGAACCAGCGTTTGAAACGCGAACTCAACCGTAAGGATAAAGCCTTGGCTGAAGCCGCTGCTTTGCTGATCTTGCAAAAAAAGGTCCGGGCGTTGTTGGGGGGCGAGGTCGAATGACATCCCTTCAGCAACGCCAAAATCTGATTGGTGCCATCACCGAGGCGACAACCGCCGGTGCCCGCCAGGACCAAGCCTGTGCCGTGCTGGGCCTGAGTCCGCGCACCTTGCAGCGCTGGCAAGCCCGTGAAACCCTGGCTGAAGAGACCGGCGACCGCAACGTCAATACACGCCCGGGCATGATGACATGGACTCCTCCCCTCCCCTAGCGGTGTCACAATGCACCTGAAAATATAAACGGGACAAAGAGGAGTCCGAAATGAATCGTAACGTAGTGGGTTTGGATATTGCAAAACAAGTGTTTCATCTGTTCATGATGCTCGATGGCAAAGCGACCAAGCGGAAATTGAAGAGGTCGGAACTACTGGAATTCATGACCCAACTACCGCCAAGCCTGATCGCGCTGGAAGCCTGCAGTGGCTCGCACCACTGGGCAAGGTCGTTCCAAGCACTGGAGCATGAGGTCGTGCTATTGAACGCCCGTTACGTGAAAGCCTTCGTGGTCGGCAACAAAAACGATTTCAACGACGCCGAGGCGATTTTTACGGCAGCACGGCAACCGAACAAGCGCACGGTGACCATTAAAAACCTGGAACAACAAGATTTGACCATGGTGCATGGCATACGCCAGGGCAAAGTCGAGGAGCGCACGGCCTTGATCAATCAGATTCGCGGGCATTTGGCCGAACGCGGGCTGGTTGTTGCCGAAAAGCGCCAGTCAGGTGAGGAAACAGTTGCCGTCGATTTTGGAGGATGCCGAGAATCAACTGTCGACGCTCAGCCGC
Source organism: Methylomonas koyamae (assembly GCF_001644025.1). GTDB lineage: Bacteria > Pseudomonadota > Gammaproteobacteria > Methylococcales > Methylomonadaceae > Methylomonas > Methylomonas koyamae_A. The sequence continues at coordinate 907 of NZ_LUUK01000068.1, read as the reverse complement.
GCGCTGTTTGCCGAACAGTATCAAGCCCTGGTGGCGATGGATGAGGCCATCAAAACCCTGGACCGGCAGATCGAAGCGCTGTGCCGGCAAAATGCCTTGAGCAAACGCCTAATTGCCATACCGGGTGTGGGACCGCTCACCGCCACCTTGGCCGCCGCCGATGTGGGCGATGGCAAAGGCTACTCATCCAGTCGCGATTACGCGGCCAGCCTGGGCGTGGTGCCCCGGCAACACAGCAGCGGTGACCGGCAAGTCCTGCTCGGCATCAGCAAACGCGGCAACCGGCGGCTGCGCACCTTGTTGATCCATGGCGCCCGGGCAGTATTGAAATACTGCGGCGACAAGAGCGACCCGTTGAGCCGCTGGCTACAAGCCTTGATCGAACGGCGCGGCTTCAACAAGGCCGCCGTGGCGTTAGCCAACAAGCCTGTCCTGAGCGAAGCCGAAGGGAATGCCAGGATTATCTGGGCACTGGCTACCGGTGAAGGCGAGTATGCGCCCAAAGTGGCCTGATTAAGTGACGCCCGGGTTATCCACCCTTTGCCCAACGCCTCCACGCGAGTGAAAGGTTCCGGCGTCGGGCAAAGGGTGGATAACCCTCAAACCGGTGTAGTTCAAGACCAACAGCGTTCAACAGATTGCGGAGGCAAGTCGCTCAATAGTGATGACATTCAACAGGTCAGACCGGTGCTTTTCAAACCCGCTTAGCGCATAGGTTCTTAAGAAACCGTTAGGATGATAGGGAAAAAGCGCGCGGATAGATTCATCAGGGTCCGAAGGCCATAAAGCGCCTTCACGAAGAGACCGAATATATGGCTGCAATCTCGATCTCTGTTGGAAACATTATTTTGGGTAATCTTGGCTTGCAATTGGGGAGGAGTCCATATATGCGCTAACCGAATCCGAG
>NZ_LUUK01000067.1 GCF_001644025.1 Methylomonas koyamae | reverse complement strand
AAGAAGCTTTCTAATCAGGTATCCCCTTCGATCCTCATTTTGAAAAGGCGGAAGAACCTCAATAAACGATATTGGGCAAACCCAATTCGCATTTTGGCGTTTTCAGCGCCTGACCGGACTGGATATCAAACCCGTTAATTGAAACCAAAGCCGCCCGTAGGCGCCTGGTAAGACTCGCTAGCCAGATGTTCCTGGTAAATTTGTCGCGCCTGATCGTCCAACGGAAAACGTTCCAGCGCCCGCTGCGCGACGGCTTTCACCGCCGGGTCTTCATCCGGATTTTGCAAGGTTGCCAGCAACGGCTCGCGCACGCTGTCGTAAGCAAACTCGCCATTGCCCATCGCGGCAATCACCCAACGTCTGACCTCGGGATCGGCATCGTTGACCCCTTCGGCGAAAATCCGCTGGGCATCCTGATCGCTACCCGCCAGCTTGGACAGCACTTGCAGGCCGTTCAGCCGCAGTTGCGGATCGCTGTTGCCGACAAACGGATAAACCGCCTTAACGATCTCTTGTTGCTCGGCCGGCGAAGCACCTCCACTTTGCTTAACCAAATTAGCCATGGCCGCCACCGCTAATTCCGAATTTGCCGCCCCGTCTCCGCGTAATACATCCAGCAGACCGGCGCGGGTCGGAGCATCGTAACTGGCCGTCGCGCCCAACAATTGCAGGGCATCCAGCCGTTGCTCCTCGGAACCTTTCCGCAATAACTGGACGGCCGCCGCTTTAAGCTTCGACATGCCCACGGCGGCACCGGAGGTCGCCAAGGCCAAACTCAGGGTTTTGCCCAACGGCGTGCCGCTGAACTTCATAATGTGCGCCAACACTTGCTGCCGGGCGGCGGGGTCGGATTGGATCTGGGCCATGATCAGTTGAAATTCCTCGCCGTCCCGCAGCACTTCGTAGCTTAGCCCTTGCCCAGCCTTGTCTTCCAATGCCACCAGCAACTGGCTTGTACTTTGAGTGTCGGCAACCTCGTCGGTGGAGGTGTCGTCGGAAAAATCCAGCCAGGCTTGCTCGTCGGTAAAGGTCCGGATTTTAGGCCCAAGCGGGTTAACATCCAGCAATTGGCTCAGCGGAGCAGTCGCCGAACCGGCCGGTTGCCCAGTCTGCGATTCAGGCCGATCAAACCCGGCCCCCTTGAGCACATAAATCGACAAACACGCCACCAGGAAAACCGGAACAAAAAAAACACTGAATTTCCGCATGTCTAGTTTTAACTCCATCAAAGAACTCAACCCAAGCCAGATTGCCCGCGCCCTAGCGGGCAGCAAGCACCCCGCATCAATTTATTGTGTTCCCAGCTCCAGTGTGGGAACACAAAACAGACGCTCCTGCGTACCAAGCCGCACCACTAGAGAGGTAGGGGATGCATTCCCACGCAGGTGCGTGGGAACGATAAAATCTATTCGACCCCGCCGAAAGAGTTCCCTGGCGGTTACCAACGAAGGCGATGGGAGCCTTAGCCACCCATCGCCCACCACGCTTTCAACGGTCGATATTGATAGCTTACTTCGATGGCGCGCTTATGATTGCTTACGACTCAGCCTATAGGGTGTGCCGCGCGTCGTTCAGCACGTCCCACGGCTTTGACGCTTAGCCGGCGCGGCCCCGCCTCTTAAGGCCTAGCAGCCCCAGCAAGCCGGTACCGAACAGCCAGACCGCTCCCGGCACCGGGACCGCCGGCGTAGAGGTAACATCGGGGTTGATGGAAAGGTGACCCAGAACCAAATTGACTTCTGGATCCCCAAGTTGAAAAAAGCTGGCCCACGAACTGTCCCCCCAAATGTAATCAGATTCCAGGGTCAGCATGCCTTGGGCATTAACGCCAAACACAGGGTTCAATAGCTGGAATGCCGTATATTTGGCTGTTTCCGCATGGCCGCTGGCACCTATATACCATCTATTAGTATCACCGCTTTGATATTCTCGAATATCAATACCCCGCAGCCAGAGCGTACCGCCAGGCGCAGCAAAGTCGCTGGCAAAGCGCAAGGAACCGCCCAAGCTAATGTAATGGACAAAATCCGGAAAGTCGGGATCGCTATAACCCATGCCGTCGGCCATCAACGGCCCGTACGAACCCGGCGCATACCCCGCCCCCCAACCAGGATCCAACCCCGGCGAATCGGCCGATTCCACCGGCATCGCCCAGCCGCCAACCGGCTGCTCGAGTGGCACTCGCTGCGCTGGGTCGTCAATCCGCCAAGCCGCGATAGCTTCCGGCGTGGACTGGCCACGCTGAATAGATCGATCCGAGGCGGTTATCGAATTGGGAATTTCGGACGGCACCTCGTTGCCAACGAACAATTGCGGATAAAAGAAGCGGTTGCCGTAGGTGTTGGAGGTGGGCTCCATGGCACCATTATTTAACGGAATACCGTGTATATCGCTTCGAAACCACTCGCTTTTCATCGTCGCCCAGACCTGCTGGTCATAAGTCAAGTAAGCCATACCGCCGATAGTGCCGTTCAAGGTGCTGGCGTCAGCGGGCGCGGATAGAATCATCAACGCGGCCAGGTTGACGGAAAGCAGGGTTATTTTCTTAACGTTAGGTAATTGTTTTTTCATGCGGTTCTTCCTGAATATCAAATTTTTTTATCTTTACTGTTACCGGAAAACCATCAGGGGCGGCGAAAGGCTTTCCCTGATGCTTATCAACGAAGGCGAAGGTAGCCTTAGTCACCCATCGCCGCCCACGCTTTCAATGGTTAATATTGATGGGTTACTTCAATGGTGCCTATGATGGCTTGCGACTCAGAGCCTGTTGGCGCCGGCGAACCATACACAGCCGGAGTGCCGGATGTTGTCGAGGTTGGAGTGGTGTAAGTACCGCTACCGGTCAACATGGTCATGTTATTGACTGAATCGGCCGTATATTGCCACCAATTGGCACCATTGGCCGGCGCTACATTGATACCGTAGAAGTCATCGCAAACCGTTCCTGTCTTCGTCCCTTTAAAGCATCTTCCCCAATCGGTTCCATCGGTATCAGTGCTGGAATTGGCAAAGCGCAAATTGGCTTTCAACGTCAAGGTGGTTCCGGACAGCGAGGTATAGACTTCGGTCAGTTTGAAAAGAGTATTACCCGTCAAATACTCTTTCAACACCCAAGTGCCGTTGCCCCCCCCCGTATTGCCCGTATTCTCCAGGGAAAGCTTACCCCATCTGAGCGATAACGCAGGGTTTTGAAATGCGCTACGCACCTTCAACACCCCTGCTAAACCGATTATGCCCGTTGAAGCGTTATTCCATGTAGAGACTTTATTTCCGGTTTGAAACGTAGTGGTGTAATTGGGTGTCGCCGAGGTCGCACAGACCACAGGCAAAGTCTGAGCATTGTAGGTCGTCGTGCCCGCAACCACCGCAGCTCCGCCGGTACCGGTGCTCGGTGTGGCATTATTCAGAGTGGAGTAGCTGAAAGCATTATCGGCAAGAAATGCATTGAGATAGATAAAACGTTTACCGTAATCCACCCCTCCCCAAAGCGCCTGCCCCGTATCCGAGTCCGCAGACGGTAGCGTCAGGCCACCGGCCCTGCCCCCACCCGCCATCGTCGCTAAAGCGGTTTTATGCAAGGTGAGTGTGGCGTTATTACCCGTCGTACACGCCGCATTCGCCTCCATCGCCGTCAACGCACTGGATAGCGCGGTTAAAGCGAATATTCCTACTTTGATATTGCTTTTTTTCATTTATAACTCCCGGTTTTGAATAACCTGCTCGCTTGCGCGCGGATTATCAAAAATAATTTAAACAGCTTTAAATAAAATCAGCATTAATCGGCATTTTAAAGACAGAACCCTTAATCGTTCAAAAAACACCTCTAACACTCTCTTTGGCTTTTTTCGAGCCGGGCGCATCTTCAAGCGAGAATAAACAATTCGCAATGAGACAAATTGTCGCGCGGCGATTTGTCGCATACCGACTAAAAATCTGTGTTAAATAACTAGTTTATTTGACCAAAAAGTTAATATTTTTTAAGGCATATCACGCAATTTCTAGCGCTTTGCGGCATATGCCATACCATTTAATATTAAATTTATTTTTCCGTCGAACCTGCCTAGTGCTAAAAAAACGCCGACACGCATCGCCGAATCCGTCGTTTTTTTCTCCAAGACGGCTTGAAGCGGAGACAATTGAACCGGAAAACACCAGCCGACGGCCGCCGAGATCAGAATGACTATTCGGATTGATCCGGTTCTATACGCATGTAAGATGCTCTACTGCCGGCTTAGGACGAACAGCTTTTAGCCCGCCATGCACACCAGATATTGTTGTTACCGGCGCCCAGCCGCCTAGCGACACCCAACTAAAATCAAGAACAATCGCTGAGCTTAAAAGCTAATTTTTTTCGCGAAAACTCAGCATCGATTCTTAATCCGCCAGCTGTTATGAATTTAAAGCCGCGATTGATGACTTTCAAAAATTTAACTACAATTCAGCCGCACGCTATTTTCAGAACGAGATCCATCCAGGACCGTTATAATCACCTCATCATTTATTACGAAAAAACTTTCCCGCTTTAAATAAGCGCTTATTCAATTATTCGTTTTTTATAGTTTTCTTGAGAAACCATGAATGCCAATCGATCATTTACAAACGCTTGCGCGTTGGCGGCTTTTATATTCATTCCGTTTTTAAGCGGTACCTGTCATTCGGAGTCGTTGAAAAACATGGAACCTAACACCATGCCGACCACGGTCGGCGAACGCGCCTATTCGGCAACCATTCGGCGCACCAGTTACGGTGTTCCGCACATCTCCGCCCCGGATCTACCCGGCGCCTGGTTCGGCCAAGGCTATGCGATGGCCGAAGACCGGATTTGCGTGTTGCTGGATCAAGTCATCAAGGTGCGCGGCCAACGTTCGCGTTATTTCGGCGCCGGCGATTACGAAGCTAACGTCGAAAGCGATTTTTCTTACCGACATCTGCGTTTAGTGGCCGATGCGGAAAAAAAATTGGCCGGCTTACCCGCGGATATTCAAGACATGCTGGCCGCGCATGCCGCCGGCATCAACCGTTTTGTGGCTGTCGCCGATTCCGGCAAGTTGCCCGGCGCCTGCCGCGATCCGAAGCGGCACGTGACGGTTACGCCAGCTGATTTGTTGGCGATTGCCACCGATTTCAGCATTTTTTTAAGCGGCCGGTTTCTGACCTCCTTTCTGAGTAACGCCCAACCGCCGCAAGCGGCCGGCGCGCCGGTATCGGCACCGCTAGCTGTCCCGGCCGACTCGGCAAAGCCCGGCAGCAACGGCTGGGCGATCGGCGGCGACTTGAGCGAGTCCGGCCACGGCCTATTGCTGGCCCAACCGCATTTTCCGTGGGAAGGCGCATTGCAGGCTTGGGAGTCGCACGTCACGGTGCCGGGCAAACTCGACGTCTACGGCATCACCGTCCCCGGCGTACCGAACACGCTGGTCGGCTTCAATGCCGCAGTCGCCTGGACCTTGACCGTAACGACGTCGCCGAAAGCCACGCTCTACCGATTAGCGCTGGATCCGGGCGATCCAACTCGCTATCGTTACGACGACGGAATCAAGGCGATGGAATCGACCGATTACACGATAGAAGTGCTGAACGGCGCGGGCGTACTGGAACCCAGAACCCGCAAGCTGTGGCGCAGCCACTACGGACCGATCCTGTCTATTCCGGCCGCCTTGACCGGCGGCATGGCCGATCTGGCATGGAATAACCAACACGTTCTGACTTACCGCGACGCCAATATCGACAACGATTCGATGCTCGCCCAATTTTTCGACATGGCCAAGGCAACGAACTTGGACGGCCTGATCGACGCCCACCGGCGTTGGGCAGGTAGCATACCGTTCTCGAACACCATCGCCACGTCCGTGGAAGGCAAAGCTTGGTACGCCGACAGTTCGCCGGTACCGCATTTGTCGCCGGCCGCGTTGCAGGCCTGGCAACAGGCCAAGCAAAGCGATCCGGGTGTCGCGGCGCTATACGCGTTTCACGGCATCTATTTGCTGGACGGCAGCACATCGCGCGACGAATGGCTTAACGACCCGGCCGCCCGCAAGCCGGGCTTGCTACCGTTCGAGCGCGCGCCGCAACTGCTGCGTAGCGATTTCGTGTTCAACGCCAACGACAGCCACTGGCTGAGCAATCCCAAGCAGCCGCTGGAAGGCTTTTACGCGCTGTACGGCGACGAGCGTCAGCCGCCGTCGCTGCGGACCCGGATGAACGCGCTGGCCTTGACCCGGCAAACCGGCAAATTTTCGCTGCAATCGGTCAAGGATGCGGCCTTGTCTAACCAGTCGCTGGCCGGCCGCTTGTTCAGAACCGCCCTGGTGGAGCGTTGCCGCGCCGCCAAGTCGGTCAAAATCGGCACCGAGCGCGTCGATTTGAGCCAAGCGTGCCGAATACTGGCCAACTGGGACGAACGCTTCGATTTGGAAAGCCGCGGCGCGGTGTTGTTTCGCGAGTTTCTGAGCACGTTTCGCCCGGAAGCCGGCGGCCACGAAGACACGATGATGTCGGCCAAGGACAAAATCTTTGCCCGGGCCTTCGACCCGGCCGCGCCGCTCACGACGCCCGACGGCCTCGCGCCAGCACCGAAACACGGTCCGGACCCGGCGCTGCTGGCGCTGGGCAAGGCCGTGCAAACGCTGCGGCAAGCCGGCATCGCATTGGATGCCAAATTGGGCGATCTGCAATTCAGCCAGAAAAACGCCGCCAAGATTCCTGTCCACGGTGGTCAAGGCCAGGAAGGCATTTTGAACATGGCGGCTTACAGCGGCTCGAACGACACCATGCTGCCGGGCACCCAGCGGGGAAAAGTGCTGAATCCGGCCACCGGTTTGACCGACCAAGGCTACGTGGTCAATTACGGCACCTCGTTTTTGCTGGCTGTCGAATTAACGCCGCAAGGCCCGCATGGTCAAGCGGTGCTGGCCTTCTCGCAATCGACCGACCCCGAGTCGCCGCATTTCGCGGACCAGACTGAATTGTTCTCCAAGAAAGGCTGGCGACCTTGTTTGTTCCGGGATGCCGATATCGAAGCCGATCCGAGCGTGCGGCGCTACCAAGTAGCAACGCCGTAACACCGGTCCTACCGTCTTCGAGGCGGAGTGGTGTCGCCTCTATGCCCGATGGGCGCCGACGAACGGCGGAGTACAAACCTCGGCTTGTACTCCAAACCGCTGGCCGGGCCGCGCACAACCCAGCTCATCGATTATTCCTAGCCGCTCAATCGCGCCATTTCACGCGCTGCCTGAGTCAAATAACGTAGTTTAGTGATTCGGACACCCGTCGAGAGCCCGGAAGCCTTGCTATTCGGTGCCTTTCGCTTGGCTTGGTAATTGCTTGCGGGCGTAAGCGGCGCGATTTTTTTCAGCTCCCCCCCGGCAACACCCGCGCCTTCAGACACCTAAAAACTTAACCGCCGAAATCGATTCCCCGCTTTCGGCAGCGGCGCAATGGAGTAGCGATGGAAAAATTGTTCGACAGTCTGAACGGATATTTTGCCGGTGTCCCGACACGGGTGATACGGTTTAAATGGTGGATTTTGCTGTCAACCCTCGCGCTAACCCTGTTTTTGCTATTCGGGGCGCTGACCCGCACCAGCATTAACACGGCCGCGAACAGCTTTCTGGATAGAAGCGACCCGGCCATCGTGGCCTTGGATAAGTTTCGCCGCCAGTTCGGTAGCGACGACTCGGTGTTTTTGGTTTACCGGGCCAAGGACGGCGACGTCTTCTCGCGGCGTTCGTTGGCCGCCTTGCAAACCTTGACCGACGACTTGGAAAACTGGCGTGAACTCGGCGAGAAGGTCAAGGATGCCGGCGGACAGACCGCGAACTTGGACGAACTGCGCCATATTCGCCGGGTACAATCCTTAAGCAACCTCCGCGTACAGAGCGCGGACGGCGATACCCTGCATTCCAACCGCTTGGTGCCGCGCCAATTGCCCGACAATCCAGCCGAATTGGCCGAAATCAAAGCCAAGGCCCTGGCGCAAAAAGACTATCGCTTGGCGTTTTACTCGCCGGACGGCCAATACGCGGCGGTGTTGATCCAAACCGACTTCGGCGCGATACCGGTCAAGGACTACGTGCCCAAGGTCAACGCCGACGGCGTGGCCTTGGACGACAGCTTCGGCGATGTGGCCGGCGGCGCCGAAACCTTGAAATTCGACGACAGTGCCGAAGTCCAAGCCATCCAATACGAGAAGGTCGATAATTTTGTTTACGCCCGCTTCGTCAAGGCCTTGAAAGCGGTGTACCAACGCTACGACAACGACTTCGAATTTTATTCGGTCGGTTATCCGCCGCTGATGGAATTCGTTCAGCAAGTGCTGCAGCAATCGGCCGGTTTGAATCTGGGCATGATACTGATCAACGTGGTACTGCTGTGGGTGCTGTTCCGCTCGTTCAGCGCGGTGCTGTGGCCGGTGTTGATCGTGTTGTTCAGCATCGTCTGGGTCACCGGCGCGGTCGCCTGGGCCGGCAAGAGTCTATCGACGATGATCAGTCTGACCGTGATGCTGGTGTTCGTTTGCTGCATGGCCGATTGCATCCACGTCATCAGCATTTATCAGGCGCGCCGCCAGCAAGGCGACCACCACCGGCAGGCGCTCTCGGATGCCTACGCCACCGCCGGTTTGCCGATGTTGATAACCAGCATCACCAATATGACCGGTACCTTTTCGCTGATTTCGTCCGAGCTTTATCCGATCCGGGTGTTCGCCGCGATGTCCACCTTGGGCGTCGGCTTGGCCTACTTATTTTCGGTGATGTTGCTGCCGATCCTATTGGATTTCTGGCATCCCGGCGTGGCCGACGCGTCGGTCAAACCGGGCTGGCCGCACCGTATCGCGAATCGTTGGCTGGCACTGTCTACCGCGACCCGCTCGGTCTGCACCATTGCCTACGTCGGCTTGGTCATGCTGGCCTTGGGCTCGAGCGTGGGCGGCTATATCGCGCTGATTTCGGTATTGACTTACGCGGTGATCCGCGGCCAGAAACGTTTGTTGAGCGCCGTGCCGCGCTTGGCCGCGCGGCAATTTCGGCTGTCCTTGCTGTTGTTCGGCGCGTTGGTGGCGGCCTGCTGGTACGGCGAAAGCCGGCTGCGCATCGACTCCAACGTCACCGAACTGACCCGCGAAGGCAGCGCCATCCGGGTCGCCTACCAAACCGCCGACGGCAAGATGGCCGGCACCCAAAACATGGAAATCATGCTGGATACCAAAACGGCGGACGGCATTCTCGACCCGAAAATCCTGACCCGCATCGATAGCCTGCAACAAAAGATCGCCGAAAAATATCCGGACAAGGTCAGCCGGACGTATTCGCTGGCGAATCTGGTCAAGGATACTTACCGGGTTTTGAACGAAGACCGGCCGGAGTTTTACCGCATCCCGGATTCCCAGACGATGGTGGCGCAATTGTTGTATCTGTTCAACAGCGTCAATCCGGCCGATCGGCGCGGCATCGTGTCCGACGACTATAGCCAGTCGCACATCAGCGTCAACGTGTACAGCGCCGGTTCTTCGCAATATCAAGCCTTCTTCGACGAAGTGAACCGGGAAATCGCACAAGTGTTCGGCGACGTGAAGAACGAGTTTCCCGATCTGGAAGTCACCTTGACCGGCACGGTTCCGCTGGCGATGCGCACCCAGGCCATCATCGCCCATTCGCAATACGACGGCTTTTTGTTGGCGCTGGGCGTCATCAGCGTGATCATTTTCCTGACGCTGGGTTCGGTGCAGGCCGGTTTGCTGTCGTTGATTCCCAACGTGATTCCGGCCTTGTTCACTTACGGCCTGATGGGCTTGCTGGACATACCGCTCGATACCGACACCTTGCTGTTGGCGCCGGTCATCATCGGCTTGGCGGTCGACGACACCATCCATTTCATGACCCATTACCGACAAACGCTGATCAAGACCCGGCACATGGCCGAAGCCTTGCGGGAGACGATAGAGGAAGTCGGCCCATCGATACTGTTTACCGGCATGGTGTTGGGCTTGGGTTTTTCGATTCAAGGTTTTTCCGACTACCTCGGCACCGCGAAGATGGGCATCTTCGGCGGCTTGGCGATTTTCGTCGGCATCTTGTGCGAACTGTTCTTGCTACCGGCGTTGCTGGTGGCTTTCAAACCGAAATTCGGTCTCAAACAGGTCGATACGACCATCAATTTATGAGGTTCAAGCATGCGTAATCGCTTTGCAAATCGGCTGATTCTGGCGGCCGTCTGCGCCGTACTGGCTCAACCGGCGGCGGCCGAGGAAGGCGGCGCGCCGGACGGGCGGGCCATATTGGAAAAGCTGTCGGATTATCAGCGCAGCATCACCGACTCGGCCTTCGTCAAATCGCGCCTGTCCAGTTGCCAATACGGCATCAAGGACAACAAAATCACCTGCGCCGAAACGCCTCGGGAAAAACTGCTGGAAGCGGTCGGCATCAACGACGGCAAGAACAAAAAGGACACCAAGGCGGTAACCATCGTACTGGAACCGGCCTCCGAAAAAGGCGTCGGCATGTTGAATTACAGCTACGACGAAACCGGCAAGGATAACGAAACCTGGCTCTACCTGTCGGCGCTGGGTAAGGTCAAGCGCATTGCCAGCGGCAATTCCGACGACGATTCCGAACCGGCCTCGCTGTTCGGCTCGGAATTCACCACCGAGGACACCGAAACCGGCAAACTGGACGACTACACGATCAATGTGCTCGGCGACACCGTGGAAGCGGGCCGGCCGGTCTGGAAAATCGAAACCATCCCCAATGCCGAGCGCGCCCGCAAGACCCGCTACGGCCGCCGGGTAATGTACGTCGACAAGGAGCGCTACGTGTCGTTGCGGGTCGAGCTGTACGACAAGCAAAACAAGGAAATCAAGCGCCTGCTGACTTCCAAGGTCGAGGAAATCAAAGGCGTCTGGACGGCGCGTTCGCAAACGATGATGAATCTCGTCACCAATCGCTTATCGAATATGGCCCGCAGCGAAATCAACAGCAACGTAAAAATCCCCGACGACTTTCTGACCCAGCGCACGTTAACCGACGTGGCTTTTAGAGAAACCACGCTGGAACAATTGCGGGCCCAAACGAACTGACGGTGATTGCTTGCCCACCGCGCAAACCTGGCCCTAAGCGGTCACGGCTGTATTTGGCCGTCGTCTTGAGTCTGGCGCTCCCCGCGCGCGCCGAGCCCAGCGCGGCGGCGTTGGCGTCCGAACCGGTGCTGGACTTGCCGGACACCGGCTCGCTAGCATTCGACGACGCTTCGGCGTCGCCGCCGACCGATACCGATTCAGGCTGGCTGGACCGATTTACCTTCAAATTCACCCAACTGCTTTACGCGCAAGTTCACGACCACAAAACCGATTCCGGCCGGCACAAGCAAGCCACCGTCGAAGACAACCGTCTCGGCCTGCTGGTCAAATATCAAAACCCCTTCGCCCCCGGCTGGAATCTGCAAGGCAGCGGCCAGGCCAAGCTGTACTGGCCGTCCGATTACGATTTCGAGGGCTTGAGCAGCCAGTCCATCGAAATGGAACAACGCCTGGACAACGTCGAAATGCGGCTGAACGAGTTGTATCTGAGCAAGACCTTCGGCAGCCACACCTTCAAGCTGGGCAGACAGACCTTAGTGTGGGGCGAGGCCGAGGGCAATTCGGTGCTGGACACCTTGAACGTGTTGGAATACCGCGACCTGAGCACGATAGAGGTGGAGGACGCCCGCATCAACCAATGGTTCGCGGTTTGGGAGCATTTCGCCGCCAATCGGCGCTGGGCCATGTTCGTCAATCTGAATCCGCAATTCAACCCGCTGCCGCGCCAGGGCAGCCCGGCTTATTCGGCGCCGCTATTTCCGATCGACGATCCCAACCCTGACCGTCACCCGATCGAAGTCGGCGCGCGGATGCAATGGTCGGTCGAACACAGCGACCTGTCCCTGATGGCGGCCTATTTGCAGGAAAACCAATTGCATTATCTGACGCCGACCACGCTGAACGGCCACATCCAGTCCAAGGACAACGGTTATTGGCTGCTGGGCGCCAGCGCCAACCGGGCCATCGGCAAGTTGTTGCTGAAGCTGGACTTGGCCTACAGCGTGGGCCTGCTCGAGGACACGAACATCCTTGCGCCGATCCCGCATACCTCGACCGCGCGCAAGGATCAAATCGGCGCATCCTTCGGCTTCGACTACGCGCTGACCAACGACCAGAACATCAATGCCTCGGTACAGGCACGCTCGTTTCTGGACCAAGACAGCGGCTTGGCCGTCAGCGAGCGCACCAGCAACGGCGACATCTTCGGCACCTGGCTGATACGCTACAACTGCCGTTTTTGGAACGACACCCTAACCTTCATCTCCTACAACCAAGGCACGCTCAACGCCGGCCAAGCCTTGACCAGCGCGATGCTGACCTATTCGATCGACGACCATTGGTCGGTGATGGGTACCGTGGTCGGCACGTTCGCCAACAAACAAAGCGCGCTACCGGTTCTGGACCAGGACGTCAGGCTCGGATTCAGCATCAGTTACTCGCTGTAAAGCCGTCTGCCCGCCAAGCCGGCGCGGTCCCGCGCGGATAACAACCCAACACGTCGGTTTCGATAGGAAGCGCCGCGTTGCGATACGATAGCGTCCCCTAGTTTGAAATTTCGTGGAATATTGAGGAATGCAAAACACCGAAAGCCGGCCGTTCGCAAGTCACCGCTTCAGCGTGGCGCCTATGCTGGATTGGACCGACCGGCATTGCCGCTACTTTCATCGTCTGCTGACCCGCGAGGCCTTGCTGTATACCGAAATGGTCACCACCGGAGCGATTTTGCAGGGCGGGCGGGAGCGGCATTTGCGTTATAACGCCGAGGAACATCCGCTGGCCCTGCAACTGGGCGGCAGCGATCCGGGCGATCTGGCGCTGTGCGCAAAAATCGCCGAAGACTACGGCTACGACGAAGTCAATCTGAACGTCGGTTGTCCGAGCGACCGGGTCCAAAACGGCCGATTCGGCGCTTGTCTGATGGCCGAGCCGGGACTGGTGGCCGATTGCGTCGCAACGATGCGCGCGGCGGTGACGATACCGGTAACGGTCAAGTCGCGTATCGGCATCGACGACCGGGACTCCTACGAAGAACTCGCGCAGTTCGTCGCGACTGTGGCGGCGGCCGGTTGCGAAACCTTCATCGTTCACGCGCGCAAGGCCTGGCTGTCGGGCCTATCGCCTAAGGAAAACCGCGAGATTCCGCCACTGCAATACGACATGGTGTTTCGACTGAAACAGGATTTTCCGCATTTGACGATCGCCATCAACGGTGGCGTGACATCGCTGGACAGCGCCGCCGAGTTATTGCAAGAAATCGACGGTGTGATGATGGGCCGCGAGGCCTATCACAACCCTTATATTCTGGCCGAAGTCGACCGCCAGCTGTTCGGGAATAGCGGCACGATTCCCAGCCGCCGCGAGATTGCGATAGCCATGCTGCCCTATCTCGAACAACAGGCCGGGTTGGGCGTGCGCCCGCACGCGATCACCAAGCATATCCTGGGCTTGTTCCACGGGGTCGACGGCGCCAGGGCCTGGCGGCGCCATCTCAGCGAGAATGCCAACAAACCCGGCGCCGGCGCCGGGGTCTTGCTGGACGCCTTAGAATTTACCCGGTGATACGGTATACTCACCGCATTTTTTTACCTGGGGGACGGCAATGGAAGAATACTTTTCCAAAATCATTCAAGCGATAGGCGAAGACGTCAACCGCGAAGGTTTGCGCGACACGCCCAAACGCGCCGCCGAAGCCTTCAAATTCCTGAACAAGGGCTACCAGCAAACGCTGGACGACGTGCTGAACGATGCCATTTTTCAGGCCGACACCGAGGACATGGTCATCGTCAAGGACATCGAACTGTATTCGCTGTGCGAGCACCACTTACTGCCCTTCATCGGCAAATGCCACATCGGTTATCTGCCGCAGGGCCGGGTGCTGGGACTGTCCAAACTGGCGCGGATCGTCGACATGTATGGCCGCCGCCTGCAAATCCAGGAACAACTGACCCGGCAGATCGCCACGGCGGTGGAAACCGCGATCGGCGCGCGCGGCGTGGCGGTGGTTGTCGAAGCCAAGCATTTGTGCATGATGATGCGCGGCGTCGAAAAGCAAAACTCGGTAATGACCACGTCGGTAATGACCGGGATTTTCCGTCAGGAAATCAGCACCCGTTCCGAATTCCTCAATCTGATCAACCGCAAATAACATGAGCCGGCAAGCGCTACGCAAAACCGGCGTTCTGCTGGTCAATCTGGGCTCGCCGGCCTCGACCAAGATCGGCGACGTGCGCCGCTTTCTGCGCGAGTTTCTGGGCGACCCGCGCGTCGTCAATCTGCCTCGGCCGTTGTGGTGGCTGATCCTGAATTTGTTCATTCTGCCGTTCCGCCCGAAAAAATCGGCCCACGCCTATCGCGCGATCTGGACCGAGCAAGGCTCGCCGCTGATCGTGTTCACCCGACGGCTGGCCGAAAAACTGGCCGCGCGCCTGGCCGGCACCGACATTCAAGTCGAATATGCGATGCGTTACGGCAAACCCGCGCTGGCCGAGAAACTGGCCGAATTCAAGCAAAACGGCGTCGAAGACATCGTCGTCGTGCCGCTGTATCCGCAATATTCCTCGACCACCACCGCGTCGATTTTCGACGTGGTCGCCGAAGTCTTCGTCGGCTGGCGGCATCTGCCGTCGCTGCGTTTTATCGGCGAATTCCACCAACACCCGGCCTACATTCGGGCCGTGGCCGATTCGGTACGCGCGCATTGGGCCGAGCACGGCCGGGCCGACTGTCTGCTAATGTCTTTCCACGGCCTGCCGGCTAAACTGACCGAACTCGGCGACCCGTATTTTTACCAATGCCAAGCCACCGCTAAACGGATTGCCGAGCAATTGGATCTGGCGGAAGACCAATGGCGCCTGGTATTCCAGTCCCGCTTCGGTCGCGCCGAATGGCTAAAACCCTATTGCGTGGAAGTCTTGGCGGAACTGCCGACCCAGGGAATACGCAACATCGATGTGCTGTGCCCCGGATTCTCGGTAGACTGTTTGGAAACCTTGGAAGAAATTGCCATCGCCAACCGGGAGATTTTTCTGGAAGCCGGCGGCGAAA
This sequence comes from Methylomonas koyamae, assembly GCF_001644025.1. Lineage (GTDB taxonomy): Bacteria > Pseudomonadota > Gammaproteobacteria > Methylococcales > Methylomonadaceae > Methylomonas > Methylomonas koyamae_A. Next base: position 16,058 of record NZ_LUUK01000067.1, on the reverse strand, counting down.
CCTACCGCTATATTCCGGCCTTGAACGACAGCGACGCCCACGTCGAGGTGATGCAAGCTTTGATCGAAACCGCGCGTTAGAAACGCGGAACCATAAAATAAAACCGGGGAGGCAGCATGCAAGCGAATATCTTAGAAAGCTGGAATGACCAATGGCCCACGGTGCGATCCAGCACCCCGCCGCCGACCGGCGCCGGCGTCATCGACCAAGGCGCGTTCAACACCATCGAAGTGGACGAATTGTTCGACCACGTCAATTACGCCGCGACGACCGCCGGCCAATCGGTGCTGTACCGCTCGCTGACCCAGCCGTTGGCCGACGCCGACGCGATTGCCGCCAAACAAGCGGCGGTGCGGGAAATTCAGGACAATCCGGCGGTACGCGACAACATCGAAACGATCGTGGCCCGCGCCGCCGAAACCGAAAAACGCCTCTACGTATTGTTGTTCGGCGAGTTTCTGGGCAGTTTCGGCACCGCCCGCCAAGACCATCAAATCGAAGGCTACGGCTACAAACCCTATAGTCGCGGCATCCGCCTTCCGCTGGAACTGGTCGGCGCCATCCACAATTCCGGAAAGCCGAAAACACCGTACTTGCAAGCCATCTTCGACAAAATCGCCGCGTTTGCCGACAGCAACGAATACTCGCTAATGGTCGGCCCGGTGTACAACAGCGAAAAAGGCATCCAAAGCAAGGAAGAGCGCAAGCACTCGTTCGCGCCGGCGACGATATTCCGACCGACCTTGTTCAAGCCGCTACTGATCGCCATGATCGTCGCGGTGATCTGGGGCATCACCAAAGTCTTCCCGTCCAATATATTCGAAGTGACCCGCGACGGCCTGTCGATCGCCTCGGTATTCTTTTTGCCGCTGGCCTTGGTGTATATTCCGGTGGTCGGCGGTTACGACCGCGACAACTGCATCATTCCGTTGCGCAATATCTTCCGCCAATCCAAGGCGCTGGGCGATTTGCTGGACGCCTTGGGCCAACTCGACGAATTGCTGGCCTTCATCAAATACGCCGAACATTACGGCAGCGATATGGTGCTGCCGGAACTGCACGGCGGCGAGCGCCACGACATGGTATTGACCGACGCTAAAAATCCGGTACTCGGCAATAAAAACCCGGACTATGTCGGCAACGATTTTACGATGGATCAAGCCCGTCTGGTCTGCGTCACCGGACCGAACAGCGGCGGCAAGACCGCTTTTTGCAAGACCGTTACCCAAATCCAGTTGTTGGCTCAGGTGGGCTGCTTCGTACCGGCCAAGTCGGCCAAACTCAGCGTCGCCGACCGAATTTTCTACCAGGCGCCGGAAATCAGCCACCTCGACGACGGCGAGGGCCGCTTCGGCACCGAGCTGAAACGCACCCGGGACATTTTCCTGGCCAGCAGTGCGAAAAGCTTGGTCGTGCTTGACGAAATGGCGGAAGGCACTACTTTTGAAGAGAAGATGCAATCGTCGATCGATGTCTTGGACGGTTTTTACCGCAAAGGCAACAGTACGATCCTGATTACCCACAACCATCAACTGGTGGACGAATTCGTCAAACGCAAAATCGCCGACCCCAAACAAGTCGAATTCGCCGACGATTTACCGACGTTCAAATTGGTAGCCGGCATTTCCCGGATCAGCCATGCCGACCGGGTGGCCAAGAAAATCGGCTTTTCCAAACAAGATATCGACCACTATTTAGCCCAATCGTGATGACACTAGGAACCCCCATCAGCGCCGCCGCCACTAAAGCCCTGTTGCTGGGCAGCGGCGAATTGGGCAAGGAAATCGCAATTTCGCTGCAACGTTACGGCGTCGAAGTCATCGCGGTGGACCGCTACGCCAATGCCCCGGCGATGCAGGTCGCCCATCGCAGCCACGTCATCGACATGACCGACGCGGCGGCGGTAACGGCCCTGATCGCCAGGGAGCAGCCGCGCTACATCATTCCGGAACTGGAAGCCATCGCCACCGCCGCGCTGGCCGACATCGAAGCGCAAGGCTCGGCAACCGTGGTACCCAACGCCAGGGCGATCCAACTAACGATGAACCGCGAAGGCATCCGCCAACTGGCCGCCGAGCAACTGGGCTTGCCCACGTCCCGATACGCCTTCGCCGAAACCTTCGAACAGTTAAAATCCGCGGTCGAAAACGGTATCGGCTATCCCTGCTTCATCAAACCGACCATGTCGTCGTCGGGCAAGGGCCAATCGATGGTTAAATCCGCCGATCAACTCCAGGCCGCCTGGGATTACGCCAAGGCCGGCGGCCGAACCGATACCGGCAAGGTCATCGTCGAGGCCAAAATCGATTTCGATTTCGAGATTACCCTGCTGACGGTGCGCGCGTTGGACGCCGACGGCACCGTCCAAACCCATTTTTGCGCGCCGATCGGCCACCGCCAGGAAAACGGCGACTACCGGGAAAGCTGGCAACCGCAGGCCATGAGCGACGCGGCGCTGGCACTGGCCCGACAGATCGCCGGCAAAGTCACCGAAGCCTTGGGCGGCTTGGGCTTGTTCGGCGTCGAGTTATTCGTCAGCGGCGACCGGGTCTGGTTCAGCGAAGTCAGCCCGCGCCCGCACGATACCGGCATGGTAACGATGGTAAGCCAACGTCAGAGCGAATTCGATTTGCACGCCAGAGCGATTTTAGGTCTGCCGGTCGACACCGGCTTGGACAAGGTCGCGGCCAGCGCGGTCATTTTGGGCGGCATCGATGCGAAAAACGTGGTCTATCACGGCTTGGCGCAAGCATTGGCGGTGCCGGACAGCGAAGTGCGACTGTTCGGCAAACCGGAAGCCTTCGCGACCCGGCGGATGGGGGTCGCGCTGGCAACCGCCGCCGATGTCGAGGAAGCCACCGCCAACGCGGTGCGGGCCGCCGCCGCGATCAGGATCTTAGCGGCGGATTAGCCGAATATGGCGATGAAACGCTTGCCCGCCGCTTGGTTTCTGCTGTTCGCCGTCGGGTCGGTTCAGGCCGATATCTACAAATACGTCGCGCCTGACGGCCGGGTGTATTACACCGACGAGCCGAAAAAAGGCTTCGACTACCGGCTGATCATCCGCACCCGTCCCAAAACTTACAATCACGATCTAAAATATCTGTCGGCGAACAAAAGCAAGTTCAACGACTTGATCGCCAAAGCCGCCGCCAAGCATCAGATGGACCCCAAATTGTTGCATGCGGTGATTCAGGCCGAATCGGCCTACAACCCCAATGCCGTGTCGTCCGCCGGAGCCGTCGGCTTGATGCAGCTGATGCCGGACACCGCGCGGCGTTACGGCGTCAGCGACCGACGCGACGCCGAACAAAACGTGGACGGCGGCACCCGCTACCTGAAGGATCTATTAGCGATGTTCAATTCCAACCTGAAATTGGCCGTGGCCGGTTACAACGCCGGCGAAGGCGCGGTGATGAAGTATAACTACACGATTCCGCCCTACCCCGAGACTCAAAATTATGTCCAGCATGTGATGTCGCTCTACGGAAAAGGCTAGCGCCCGTGTCCTCGCTACAAAGTCTGGTCAACGACACGACCAAGCTGTTCTCGCTGCCGGACATCTATTTCCAACTCAACGAAATGGTGCGCGATCCGCGTTACACGATGACGGATTTCGGCAAGGTGATTTCCAAGGACCCGGCGCTGAGCGCCCGGCTGCTGCGCATCGTCAACAGCCCGTTTTACGGTTTTCAGTCCAAGGTAGACACAATTTCGCGCGCCATCACCATCATCGGCGTCGACGATCTGAACAATCTAATCCTGGCAACGTCGGTCGTCGACGAATTCAGCCGGATTCCCTGCGAGCTGGTGGATATGACCGCCTACTGGATGCGCAGCGTGCACTGCGGCGTCATCGCTCGGCTGCTCGCCAAACGCAGCGGCGTGTTACACGCCGAGCGGCTGTTTCTGGCCGGCCTACTGCACGACATCGGCTCGCTGGTCTTATATATACGGATGCCCGACGCGGCACGGACCGTATTGCTGGCGGCCAACCACGACCGCGGCTTAGTGCCCGGCTTCGAATACCAGATTATCGGCTTTACCCACGCCGACGTCGGTCAGGAACTGCTGAAAAGCTGGGGCCTACCGGAATCCCTATACGAAACCGTCGGCTGCTACCTGGAACCGAATCGCGCCTTGGTCCACAAACTGGACGCTCACTTGCTACACATCTCGGCCCTGCTGGCCGATAGCGGTCGCTACGCGGACGGCGTCGAGGCCACGGCGGCGATGCTGTCGGAACAATCGCTGTCGCTGACCCGGCTGAGCCGCGAACAAATCATCGCCTTGATGGGACAGGTGGAAGGCGAATTCATGCACATGTTCGAATTGCTGTCGCCGGGCAAGCGCTTTCACTAAAGTTCGCGCTACCCTACAAAACCGAAACGCCGGCCTGTTCCAGTAACCTGGTCAGTTTGATCAGCGGCAAGCCGATCAAGGCATTCGGATCGTCGCCGACGACTTTTTCGAACAGCGCGATTCCCAATCCCTCGGACTTGAAACTACCCGCACAATCGAACGGCTGTTCGCGATCGACGTAACGCTCGATTTGCGCCGGCGTCAGTGGCCGGAAATGCACTTGGCAGACATCGAGATCGCACCAGCAGCGGCCGGAACCGGCGTCGAGCAAACAAACCGCAGTGTAAAATGTCACGACCCGACCGGCTTGCAGGGCGAGCTGCCGAATCGCCCCCTCCCGACCACCGGGTTTGCCCAAGGTAGCACCGTCTATTGCCGCCGCTTGATCCGAGCCGATAATCAAGTGCTCTGGATACACGGCGCGCAAAGCCTGAGCCTTGGCCAGCGCCAAGCGAGCCGTCAGGTCGGCCGGTGTTTCGCCGACCAGCGGCGCCTCGTCGACATCGCTGGCGGCGGCGGTAAATTCGAGTTGCAAGCGCGCCAGCAGTTGCCGACGGTAAGACGAGCCGGAAGCGAGAACGAGAGCGGACATGGCTAGGTGATTGTTTAATCGAGTGTTTGTTTGACGCGGCCGCGAGTAGTCTGTATCATTGTACAGTTATGTCAGACAAGTTTCCCGACCGTATCGATCCTCTGGTGTTCGCCGAAAGGCGCGGCACCGTGGCGGGCCAGCTCGCGCTAGCCCAATTCGAACGCTTGTCGGATTACCTTGTCGAGCGCGACGGCGCGGTGGACGTCAGGCTGGAATTCGACAAGGAAGGCAAGCGTGTCGTGTTGAGCGGCCAAATCGTCGGCACGGTGCAACTGGAATGCCAGTCCTGCCTGCAAGGCGTGGCCTGGCCACTGGACATTCGCTTCAAATTGGCCGTCGTCGCCACGCCGACCGAGGCCGAACGATTGGAAGATTACGAACCGATAGTGCTGGACGACGACAAAATCTCGCTACATGCGGTTGTCGAGGACGAAATCCTGCTGGCGATTCCGGATTTTCCCAGACACGAGCACCGCTGTCTCGAGCGCAACAGCTCCTCGGACAACGACTACACCGATAGCCGGACTAAGGCAGACAATCCTTTTTCCGTGTTAGCAAAACTTAAAAAAACTGGAGATTGAAATGGCAGTACAAAAGAGCAAAGTATCGCGTTCCAGACGCGGTCAACGTCGTTCACACGATGCATTGGTCGGCAAAACCCTGTCTCAGGACACCCTGACCGGCGAAACCCATCTGCGTCACCACATGACCCCGGACGGTTTTTACAAAGGCCGCCAGATCGTTGCCGGCAGAGACGAAGATTAATCTTCGCAAATTCACCATCACGTAAAGCCGACGGGTATTTCTGCTGTTGTCGGCTTCTTCCGACCACAGGAGTTAATCCCAAGCGTGAGCGTAACTCTCTCTATCGATGCCATGGGCGGGGATTTCGGACCGCAAGTCACGATACCCGCATCGCTGGTTTGTCTAAGAAAAAACCCGAAACTGAATTTGATCCTGGTCGGCGACGAAACCTTGCTGAAGGACAAGCTCGGCTCGGCCCTGACCGAATTCGCCGGCCGGCTTAGCATTGAACATGCATCGCAGGTGGTGGAAATGGACGAACCGCCGCAAAAGGCTCTGAAAAACAAGAAAGATTCGTCGATGCGGGTCGCGATCAACCTGGTTCAGGAAGGCCGGGCCGACGCCTGCGTCAGCGCCGGCAATACCGGCGCGTTGATGGCGACCGCCCGTTTCGTGTTGAAAATGATCCCCGGCATCGACCGGCCGGCCATCATTTCGACGCTGCCCTCCACCTTCGGCCACACCCATGTGCTGGACCTGGGCGCGAACGTCGATTCCAGCGCCGAGCACCTGTACCAATTCGCGGTGATGGGCGAGGAAGTGGTCAAGGCGGTCGAAAACATCGAACGCCCCCGCGTCGGCCTGTTGAACATCGGCGAAGAAGACATGAAAGGCAACGAGCAGGTCAAGGCGGCCGCGAAATTGCTGGAAAATTCCGAGCTCAACTACATCGGTTACGTCGAAGGCAATTCGATCAACGCCGGCCATACCAAGGTCGATCTAATCGTCACCGATGGCTTTGTCGGTAACGTGGCGTTAAAATCGATCGAAGGTGCCGCGAAAATGATCAGTTCCAAACTCAAGGACAGCTTTTCGCAAAACTGGCTGACCAAGCTGGCCGGCCTGGTGGCCTATCCGGTGCTGAAACGCTTCAAGGACAGCATCGACCCGCGTCTTTACAACGGCGCCAGTTTCATCGGTTTGCGCGGCTTGGTCATCAAAAGTCACGGCGGCGCCGACGCGTTGGCCTTCGAAACCGCGATCCATCTGGCCGAAGTCGAAGTGGCGCAAGGCGTCATCCGTAAAATCAGCGAAAAATTGGAAATCGCGCTAGCCCAAAAGGTTGTGGCATGACAATCTGGTCTCAAGTGATCGGCACCGGCGGCTACTTGCCCGAAACCGTCCGAACCAACGACGACATTTCGACGATGGTCGATACCTCGGATAGTTGGATCCAGGAACGCACCGGCATCAAAAGCCGGCGGATCGCCGGGCCGGACGAAACCGCCTCCAGCATGGCCGAGATCGCCGCCCGTCAGGCGCTGGAGATGGCCAATCTGCCGGCCGACGCCATCGACATGATCATCGTCGCTACCGGTACGCCGGAGCGAGTCTACCCCAGCACTGCCTGTCTATTGCAAGAGCGCCTGGGCATCAAGCGCGGCGTGGGTTTCGACATTCAGGCCGCCTGTTCCGGCACCGTCTACGCCCTCAGCATCGCCGACCAATACATCAAAAGCGGCTTCGCCAAAACCGTATTGGTGGTCGGCAGCGAAATATGCTCGCGTATCGTCGATTGGAGCGACCGCGGTACCTGCATCCTGTTCGGCGACGGCGCCGGCGCGGTGTTGCTGAGCGCCGGCGACCGGCCCGGCATCCTGTCCACCCATATTCATTCCGACGGCGGCTACGAAGACCTGTTGTATTGCCCCAACCCGCAAGTCGCGGCGACCGCCAAGCAGGACGAAGCGCCCTATATCAGCATGCGCGGCAACGAAGTCTTCAAGGTCGCGGTCAACACATTGGGCCGTATCGTCGACGAAACCCTGGAAGCCAGCGGTTTGGCCCAAAGCGATATCGACTGGCTGGTACCGCATCAGGCCAACACCCGCATCATCGCCGCCACCGCCAAAAAGCTGGGCATGTCGATGGACCAAGTCATCCTCACGTTGGAAAACCAAGGCAATACCTCCTCCGCCTCCGTGCTGCTGGCCTTCAACGAAGGCGTGCGCGACGGCCGCATTCAACGCGGCCAAACCGTGCTGATGGAAGCCTTCGGCGCCGGTTTTACCTGGGGTTCCGCTTTAATTCGGTACTGAAATGAATCCAAACGCACAAAGCTACAATCTGGCCTTCGTTTTCCCCGGCCAAGGCTCGCAAAGCATCGGCATGCTGGCCGCGCTGGCCGAAACCCACCCGACCGTCGAACACACCTTCGCCCAAGCCTCCGAAGCACTGGGATTCGATCTGTGGAATCTGGTCGCCAACGGTCCGGAAACCGACCTGAATCAAACCCGCAACACCCAGCCGGCCATGCTGGCGGCGGGCGTCGCGGCTTGGCGGGTTTGGTGCGAAACCACCACGATCCGTCCAGCCTGGATGGCCGGCCATAGCTTGGGCGAATACACCGCCTTGGTTTGCTCCGGCGCGCTGAATTTCCAAGACGCGATCAAACTGGTCGCCGAACGCGGCCGCCTGATGCAGGAAGCCGTGCCGGCCGGCGAGGGCGCGATGGCGGCCATCCTCGGCCTGGAAGACCACCAAGTAGTTAACACCTGCGCCGAAGTAGCCAACGGCGAAATCGTCGCGGCCGCCAATTTCAACGCCCCCGGCCAAGTCGTGATTGCCGGCGCCGCCGCAGCGGTCGATAGAGCCATCGACGCTCTGAAAGGACTGGGCGCCAAGCGCGCGTTAAAACTGCCGGTCAGCGTGCCCTCGCACTGCGGTTTGATGGAAGCCGCGTCCGGCCAACTGGCGGCGTTGCTGGAAAACACCGCGCTGGACATGCCGGCGATGACGTTGATCCACAACGCGGACGTCAAATCGCACGGCTCGCCGGAAGTCATCCGCTATGCGCTGAAAGAACAACTATTCAAACCGGTGCGCTGGGTCGAGAGCGTCAAATTCATGCACGAACAAGGCGTGACCGCCTTTGTCGAATGCGGCCCCGGCAAAGTGCTGCTGGGCCTGAACAAACGCATCGCCCCGGACGCCGCCCACTTGGCGGTCTACGATCCGGACACCCTAGCCAACGTTGTGGAGCAATTGAATGGATAAAAAAATCGCCATCGTCACCGGCGCGAGCCGGGGTATTGGCCGGGCCATTGCCGAAAGACTAGCCGCCGACGGCTTCCACGTGCTGGGCACCGCCACCTCCGCCGCTGGCGCCGACGCCATTTCCGCGTATTTGGGCGACAACGGCAAGGGCTACAAGCTCAACGTGGCCGACGCCGCCGATATCGAGCACTTCGTCAAAATCAGCGGCGACGAATTCGGCACGCCGGCCGTGCTGGTCAACAACGCCGGCATTACCCGCGACAACTTGCTGATGCGGATGAAAGACGAGGAATGGGACGACATCATCGCCACCAATCTGACCTCGGTGTTCAGAATGTGTAAAGCCGTCTCGCGCGGCATGATGAAGGCCCGGTACGGCCGCATCATCAATATTTCCTCGGTGGTCGGCTCGACCGGCAACGCCGGCCAAACCAACTACGCCGCCGCCAAGGCCGGCATGGTCGGTTTCGCCAAGTCGATGGCCAAGGAAGTCGGCTCGCGCGGCATCACCGTCAACACCGTCTCGCCGGGTTTCATAGATACCGATATGACCAAGGAATTGGGCGCCGACATCAAAAACAGCCTGCTGGGCGCGATCGCGCTGGCCCGCCTCGGCCAACCGGAAGAAATCGCCCACGCGGTATCCTTCCTGGCCTCGGAGCAAGCCTCCTATATCACCGGCGAAACCCTGCACGTCAACGGCGGCATGTACATGCCCTAAGCCGGCGACCGCCCACACGCCCAAAAGCCCGCCGCCGATCCGGCCGCGGGCTTTTTTTATGGCTCAACCGCTCTGCAATGCCGCTGCAACCGCCGCCGCGCGGGTCGAGACGCCGAGCTTTTCGAAGATGTGTTCCAGATGCTTGTTGATTGTGCGCGGGCTGCTGCCGAGGATAATGCCGATTTCCTTGTTGGTTTTACCGCGAGCAATCCACATCAGAATTTCGGCTTCGCGGAAGGTCAGTTTCAAGCGCTCGCGCAATTGTTCAGGATTCCAGGCCCCGTCGTCCTCGCGCCTGAGCAGCAACAAATATTCGTCCGGGTGGTGGCACACGCCGATCTCAACGCTGAAGCCGGCCGCCGCGCCAAAGCTTTCCCCGTCCGGCGCCTTGGCGCCGTCGCCGCGCCAGTTGGCGAACCAGGCCAATAAACGGCCCGGCAACGCGTCGCCGAGTCCGCACGCCCCCGCCTCGCCCTGCCCGCGCTTAAAATCCGCCAGCCAGGCGGCGGCGGCCGTCGTTAACCAGACGATCCGGCCGCCGGCATCGACCGCCAGCGCGGCGAATTCGCCGTCGTCCAGCACCCCTTCGGCCCGCAGCAAATTGCGGGTTTGGGTCAGATGCACTTCGATGCGCGCCAGCACTTCGGCCGGCCTGATTGGTTTGACGATGTAATCCAGCGCTCCTTCGCCGAAACCGCGCAACAAATGGTCCAGCTCGCTAAGGCCGGTCATGAACAACACCGGAATCGCGGCGGTGGCCGGATCGGCTTTCAGCCGGCTACAGGTTTCGAAGCCGTCGATGCCGGGCATCATCACGTCCAACAAAATGATGTCGGGTTTGACGTATTGAATTTGTTCGATCGCCGAGCAACCGTCGGTGGCGACCAAGACCCGGTAATTGGCTTCCGACAAGGTATCTGACAACAGAGCCAGATTGCCCGGCGTATCGTCGACGATCAAGACCGTACCACTACTGCCATAGGTGCCGTTCATCGTGCCTCCTGCGTTTTCGGGTTCATGTTCAACAATTTGCGTAGTTCGCCGACCCGGAACTCGCCGGCCAGTGTTTTCAGTTTGGCAAAATAGCCGGCATAGTCCGGATGCGCCGCGGCCAGTTCGTCCAATTGCTTTTTTAGGGCCAGCAGATCGCCGATCCTTACGCAATCGACACAGCCCTGCAACAGAGGTTCCGGCGGCACCGCCAACGCCGCCCGAATGCCCGGCTCGACCGCCGCGACCTCGTCGCGGTACAGCCAGCTCAGCGCCAAATACAATTTCAATTTGTCCATCAAATCGCCCACCCGGACCGGCTTGGCCAGAAAGTCGTTGCAGCCGGCATTCAGTGCCGCCAGCCGGTCGCTGGGATAGGCATTGGCGCTCAGTACGATGATCGGCATCGCCCAACCCTGCTCGCGCAGCCGGATCGCGGTTTCGATGCCGTCGATACCGGTCATCGAAATGTCCAACATCACCAGATCGGGACATTGCTCGGCTACCCGAACCAGGCATTCCTCGCCCGAATCCGCTTCGCAAACCTCGAAGCCCAAGGGCTCCAACAAAGCCCGCAGCAAATCGCGATGCTCGCGCTGATCGTCCACCGCCAAAATCTTGCGGCGGACGCCGTGATAGCCGACGATGTCCGCGCGCGGTTCCGGCTCGGCATCGACGTTCAAACTCGGCAACAGTAGGCGCACGCTGAAGGTCGAGCCCTCGCCGAGTCGGCTTTTCACCGTTATTTCGCCGCCCATCACTTCGGTCAAGATCTTGCTGATCGTCAAACCCAAGCCGCTGCCGGCCACCGCGTTGCCGGTCGGCTGATTGAGCCGGGTAAAGGGCTGAAAGATATTTTGCAATTGCTCATCCGCTATGCCGGCGCCGGTATCGATCACCTGAAAATTGACGACGCCGCCGCTATAGCCTATCCGCAGCACGATTTCGCCGCTGTCGGTAAATTTGACCGCGTTGCCGAGCAAGTTGATCAAGATCTGCCCCACCCGCTTCTCGTCGCCGCGCACTCGCTGCGGCAGGGTGTTGCCGATCTGGCAAACGAAGCGCAAGCCCTTGTCCTCGGCCTGTGCCTGGTAGGTATGCACCAAATGCTCGATGAACAACGGAAAGTTAAAGGCTTCCTGCTTCAGATCGAATTTGCGCGCCTCGATCCGGGCAATATCCAGAATGTCCTCGATCAATGCGCATAAATGCTCGCCGCTCCGCTTGACGGTATCGACGGCCTGGCGCCGGTGCTCCGGAATGCTGGGGTCTTGGTTCAAGATATGGGCGTAGCCGATAATGCTGTTCAGCGGCGAGCGGATTTCATGACTCATACTGCTGAGGAAACGGCTCTTGGCCTGATTGGCGGCGTCGGCCATTTTCAGCGCTTGTTGCAATTTCAAGTCGGTTTTCTGATGTTCCTCGATTTCCTGCAACAGGAGTTGGGTCTGCTTGGCGGTTTCCTCTTGCGCCACCTTGCGGCTTTCGGCATTCAAGATCAGCCACCAGGTGCATAGGCCGATGAACACCAGCAACGAGGCGTATATTTTCAGGAAATTGTTCAGCAATAACTGGAAGGCCGGCCAATCCTGGCGAATGCTCAACAAATCCTGGTAGTAAATGATGCTGACGAAAATCCCGGTCAACACTGACAGAAACACAAACAACAAACCGAAGCGCAACAGCCGCAGGCGCACGTACAGACTCAAAAAATTCGGCAAACCGCGTTTGGCGAGGCGTTCCAAATAATCGTCGAAGCGATAGCCGACCTTGCAGGCGTCCAAACAGCGCGCGTCCAACGTGCAGCACAACGAACAAATGCTGCCGGCGTAGGCCGGACAATAGGCCACGTCGTCGTGTTCGAACTCGTTCTCGCAAATCGAACAAGTGTTGCGGGCGTAGCGGTTGTGTTCGTCGCGATCGCGCGCCAGATAATGCTGGCCCTTGCTCCACCAGGCTAAGGCCGGCGCCAACACGAATGCCAGGCCCAGCGCGATGAACGCCGAAAAGGCTTTGGGCCATTCGCCGAACAAACCGACGTAAGCCAGTATCGACACCACCGACGCGACGAAGGTCGCCACCATGCCGACCGGATTCAGATCGGACAAATAGGCCCGCTTGAACTCGACTTCCTTCGGACTCAAGCCCAGCGGCTTGTTAATCATCAACTCGGCCGCGACCGTGCTGATCCAGGCGATCGACATATTCGAAAACAGCCCCAGCACCTTTTCCAGCGCGCCGAACACGCCGAATTCCATCAACAGCAGCGCGATCATCACGTTAAACAACAACCACACCACCCGGCCGGGATGGCTATGAGTCAGCCGCGAGAAGAAATTGGACCAGGCCAGCGACCCGGCATAGGCATTGGTGACGTTGATCTTGATTTGGCTCAACACCACGAACAAGGCCGTCGCGGCCAAGGCCCAGCGCGGATCTTCGAATAGTTCGTTGTACGCCACCAGATACATCTGGGTCGGCTCGTGGGCATGTTCCGGGGCGATGCCGTGGCGTATCGCCAAATGGGCCAACAAGGCGCCAAGCAACTGCCTGAGCACGCCGAATACCACCCAGCCCGGCCCGGCGCTCAGCATCGCCGCCCACCAGCGCCATTTGTTCTCGGCGGTCTTGTCCGGCAAGAAGCGCAGAAAATCCACCTGTTCGCCGATCTGCGCCACCATCGAACAGGCCACCGTCGCCGCGCTGCCGAACAGCAGCCAATCGAAGCCCTGGCCGCTGCCGGCGATCCAAAAATAGGTCTCCAACGTCATCAACGCTTCCGGCTCGGTCCGCGCCACCGCGATATACGGCGCGATCAGCAAGGCCAGCCACACCGGTTGGGTCCACAACTGCATCCGGCTGATCGTGGTAATCCCGAAGGTCACCAGCGGAATCACGATCAGCGCGCTGATCACGTGGGCATAGGCCAGTGGTATTTGAAAATACAACTCCAGCGCCAGCGACATGATCGAGGCCTCCAACGCAAACAGCGTGAAGGTGAACGAAGCATAAATCAGCGAGGTCACCGTCGAACCGATGTAGCCAAAGCCGGCGGCGCGGGTCAGCAAATCGATGTCGATATGAAAGCGGGCCGCGTAATAGCTGATCGGCAATGAGGTGATGAAGATCACCACGCCGACCGCGATGATGGCCCAAAAGGCATTGGTGAAGCCGTAGTTGATCGACAAAAACCCGCCGATCGCTTCCAGCACCAGAAACGAGGTCGAGCCGAAGGCGGTATTGGCGACTTCGAACTCCGACCACTTGCGGAAGCTGCGCGGGGCGTAGCGGAGCGCGTAATCTTCCAGGGTTTCGTTGGCGACCAGCAGGTTGTAGTCGCGGCGGATTTTGGTGATGTTTTGGTGGATGGCTTTCATATGTTGTGTCGCTGACGCGACGGGTGATTTAATGCTGGTTCGCGGACCGACAGCCGCGATACTTTAAAAACGCGACATCAGGGGATAAAAACCATCCCGATTTCGTAGGGTGGGCACGGTTTACGTGCCCACGCGGACAAACCTTTCATTCCCCCGCAACCGTAACATCAACGCCATCTCCCCAATCCATCGGATAAACGCCTTCGTTAACATACCGATGAAACGTCGAATAAGGCCATTCGCTGACTCGCCGGCAATAGCCGTGTTTCACCGGATTAAAATGAACATAATCCATATGTCGGGCAAAATCGGTTTCATCCCGAATTTGATGTTCCCAATACCGGCGTTGCCATAAGGTCGATTCCCGATGTTTTTGTTTCGACGCATTAATCCATTCGGCCCGCCGATATGCTTCGCCACAAACCACGCTCACCTGCCGTTTGATCACGCTCCAACGGGTCGTAAAATCTCCATCGTCCGCCGGCAGTGTCCAAATGGCATGCAAATGATCCGGCAACAACACCCAGGCGTCGATGGTAAACGACCGTTTGGCGCGAGTGCTTGCAATCGCTCATCGTAAAGCCGCCCGCACCGGTTCATCACATAAAATTACCTGCCGCCGATACTTCACCACCGTGAAGAAATACGTTGCACCGGGATTTTGCGAGCGGCGGTAACGGGACATTTTTGGTTGTTAATTTTTGGCGGTTAATTCGGGGGTTGTGGCTTTTCCGCGTGGGCACGAAAAGCATGTGCCCACCCAACGTTAAGACGATGCTTGAATACAGAGCGCAAGAACCATCATGCACCAATAACCTTTTCCCTAAAAAACGAAATTGCTTTAGCGTGGTTTGGCAGTAATTCTGGTGTCGTCCAAATAGTCCATTGATGGGCGTTATTAAATTTCGGAGATTCTTCTATAATATCTGCAACTAAAGCAGTTGATACAATAACACCAATTATTCTGCTTTTTGATAAATATTTCCTAAAACAACGCTCATGGTTCGCAAGAAAAGTCATGTTATTGCTATGTAATTTATTACCAAGCTCTTCGAATGTTCTTGCCTGTAATAAAGTGTTTTCGGGAATCAAATCATCAATGTTCATTGCAACAATTCCAAAATCAAAAATATTCTCGAATTGATAGACTGCATTAGATAGAACTTTTGAAACACCTTTCTCTGAATATATCTTTTTACATGGAATGGCAATTTTTTGATTTTGGATACTGACAACAATATCAGGCTCAGCAAGACTAGTATCGGAAATAGTTTCTCTAATCTGCGTAAAGACTTCCAATTCCCATAGTATGTTTTTTGCATGAGAAGACTTTCTCTCAAAAAAGTTTAATGTTCCTTTCAACAAATCTCTTAAATATTTTTCTCGCTGAATTTCATTGCGTAGCTTCTGAGTCGCGCTTGATATTCTTTCAATATGCAGTGATTTAAATAGCAAATCCATATTAGCAGCTTCGTTATTACCAGTACTCCAATCAAAAGCAAGCTTTTCGGCACTTTTTAGTAGCTCATGTAGCTGACTTGTTGAATTTAGGTTGATACTAGACTCTTCATATAAGTTTCTAATTAGATCAATTTTGCATTGAAGAGCGGTATGGTTATATTTTTTGCGCTCTGTTATTTCTGGGAAAATATTCATAGAATGAGGCAAATCCGAGGCAATAAATACTTGAGTCTAATCGAATTAATGAGATGGTGAGTAAAACTACCAATCCTACACATCAATTTTAATTTTCAAATTCACATAACACCTTATCTACCGCGATGAGTTAAACTCCGTTTACCGCTCCGAGTCCTATAGGATGTGCTGAACGGAGTGAAGCGCATCGGTCGCAAACGATGCGCCTCCTTTCGTCGGCAGCATCCTACGACACCATTAAAATCCTAGCTTTCAAAATCATCGAATAATCTTCCATATCGCGACGGGGTTAACCCCTGATGCCGCGCCGAGCACCGGAGGGTTTGAGCGGAGTTGCCCGACAGGGGCGCGGCAGGGATGCCGCGCGTTTTTGGAGGGCTATGGATAGCCCTTCCAAAAACCCCGCTCAAACCCGCAGGAGCGCAGGATATAAGCGGCATGGGGTGGCCTTTTCTTTGGATACTTTCTTTTGGCCAAGCACAAATTCGTCCGGAACGAATTTGAACAGCCGATAGGCTGGCCCGCAGGGCGAAAACCATGGATGGTTTTCGTAGCGAAA
>NZ_LUUK01000066.1 GCF_001644025.1 Methylomonas koyamae | reverse complement strand
TAGCTGTCCGAAATGCGGGATTGCCAGCATTTGAATGAGCTTCCGTGTCATTAGGGTTAAGCGTAAGTACTTGCCGATAGCTGGCAAGGGCTTCGACCAATCGATTGAGTTCCCTTAGTACAATACCTCGGTTGAAGTGGGATTTGCCATTCCCAGGATTGATGGCAATCGCTTGCTCATAGTTGGCGAGGGCTTCAGGAAATTGCTTTAACTCGTGGAGGAGCAAGCCGCGGTTAATGTAGGCAGGCTCATAACCAGCGTCGATATCGATTGCGCGATCATAACTGGCCAGTGCTTCTTCCATGCGGTTTATTGCTTGCAGGGTAACGCCTTTATTGTAGTGCGCGTCCGCATTATCGGGATCTATGGCGATTGCTTGATCATAACTGGCGATTGCCTCATCCCAACGAGTTAAACTGTGAAGAACGACGCCTCGATTGTAATGGCTGTCTGCATGGCACGGGTTAATGGCTAAGGCTTGTTCAAAATACACTAATGCCAGACTCTGGTGTCCCAATGCATTATAGGCATTGCCGATGTTGTTTAAGACATCCGCTTGGCAGGGGTTAATCGCCAACGATTCACGGAGAAACCGTATTCCTTCCTCGAACCGACTTTTTTGTATGGCAATTAATCCCAGCAGATTGAATAGGGTCGTCTCGGCGGGTAGTGATGTTAATAAGACCTTATATCTTCTCTCCGCTTCGTCAAGTAGACCGGATTGATGAAATGCGATGACTTCCTGGAACAAATGGATTTGTTTTTGATTGTCCATACATTTCCGGTTATTGAATCGCTAATTCATGGCATTAGCGCAATAACTTTGTTCAGAGAGTAAACCGTTTTCGGTCTGATGTAAATTTACACCCCGGTGAACACCCTAGACCTCTTACGTAAGTCTGTAGAGGGGATAGCGATTTTCAACATTAGCTATTGCTAGTTTCCATTTCGAGGGGATAGTCAAAAAAAAGCCGTTTTATCAATCCCTCGCTTCTTAATCTGTACTTTTTTGATGGTGGGGATCACTTTTTATTAGTCATCAATCTGCATGTTCATCCGTCAAATTCATTACCTGCTCGCCTTGGCAAAAACCGGGCATTTCGGCCGGGCCGCGGAAATCAGTCATGTTTCCCAACCGGCATTATCTACCGCGATTCAACATCTTGAGGAAGAACTCGGCATCACCATTATTAAACGTGGACGCCGATTTCAAGGCTTTACCGAAGAAGGGGAGCGAATTCTACAATGGGCGAGAATTCTGGCCGAAGACTGGGAAGGCCTGCGGCAAACCGCAACTCAATGTAATCAACAACTCACCGGCGTTTTACGCATCGGTGCCATCCCTACCACCCTGGCGGTTACGCCACTGTTGACCCAACCGGTGCAGTCGGAATATCCCGGCATAGCCATTCAACTGGTTTCGCATTGCGCCGAAGAACTGATGCGTCAGCTCGATAGTTTTGAACTGGATTTGGGCTTAACCTATCTGGAAGATCCCAGACTCAAAGGCTTCAAGACATTACCTCTATACATTGAACGCCATGTTTTGCTGGCCCGTAACCCAGATCCAGGCTTAATTAAAAGCAGCTTGAGTTGGCGTGATATAGCGGGGCTGCCATTATGTTTATTAACGCAGAATATGCAAAACCGCCGCTTGATCGACGCCGCATTTCGCGAAGCCGATGTAAGCCCGAACGTAATGCTGGAAACCGACTCAATATCCGCCTTGTATGCCCATGTCCGTAGCGCCGGTCTTTACAGCGTGGCGCCACACAGCATGTTAATTCAGTTCGAAACCCATCAAGACATCACCGCCATACCCTTAACGCCCGAGTTATCGCGGCCCGTGGGATTAATCATTCGTCGCCAGGATTTATTTTCCCCGATACAAGATGCCGCCTGGCGCATGGCTCAACAGCTGGATTTGCAGCAACAATTCGATTCATTGATAGCCACTGGCTATTAATCCATGCTTCAAAGCGATTAGACGCCATCGCTTGTAAAGCCAACAATACGGTTACCCGGCCGGGATACATCAGCATAACCCAATAGCGGCTATGCCTTACCCCCAATTAACAACGAGGTAACGACAAAATGGCAAAAATTGTTTTAGTTCTTTACGATGATCCCGTCGACGGCTATCCAACCTCCTATGCGCGCGACGATTGTCCGCAGCCGGAAATTTATCCCGACGGTCAAACCCTACCAACCCCCAACGCCATCGACTTCGTGCCGGGCGCGTTGCTTGGCAGCGTATCGGGTGAACTGGGCCTTCGCAAATACCTGGAAGCCAACGGCCATGAGCTGATCGTTACCTCCAGCAAAGACGGCGAAGATAGCGTGTTGGACCGTGAACTGCACGATGCCGAAATCATCATTTCGCAACCATTCTGGCCGGCATACATGACTGCCGAACGCATTGCCAAAGCCAAAAAACTGAAAATGATCGTTACTGCCGGTATCGGTTCCGACCATACCGATTTGCAAGCGGCCATTGAAAACAATATCACCGTCTCCGAAGTCACCTATTGCAACAGCAACGCGGTCGCCGAGCACGTAGTGATGTCGATTCTGGCCTTGGTGCGTAACTTCATTCCATCACACAACTGGGTGCTGAAAGGAGGCTGGAACATCGCTGACTGTGTCTCGCGTTCTTATGACCTGGAAGCAATGAGCGTCGGCACTGTAGCGGCTGGCCGTATCGGCCTGCGCGTGTTGCGCTTGTTGAAAGCCTTCGGCGTCAAGCTGCACTATATGGACCGTCATCGTTTGCCTGAGACAGTGGAACAAGAACTAGATTTGACGTATCACAGCACGCTGGAAAGTTTGGCCAAAGTTTGCGATGTCGTGACCTTGAATTGCCCGCTGCACCCAGAGACCGAGCACATGATCAACGAAGAGTCGTTGAAATGGTTCAAACGTGGCGCCTATCTGGTCAACACCGCTCGCGGCAAACTGGCCGATCGCGATGCGGTGGTCGCCGCGTTGGAAAGTGGCCAACTGGCCGGCTATGCCGGCGACGTTTGGTTCCCGCAACCTGCACCGCAGGACCATCCCTGGCGCAGCATGCCGAATCACGGCATGACGCCGCACATCTCCGGCACCAGTTTGTCCGCGCAAACCCGCTATGCGGCGGGTACCCGCGAGATTCTGGAGTGCTATTTCGAAGGCCGGCCAATTCGCGACGAGTACCTAATCGTGCAAGGTGGTCAATTGGCTGGCGTCGGTGCGCATTCCTACAGTAAAGGCAATGCCACCGGCGGTTCGGAAGAAGCGGCTAAGTTCAAAAAATAGTAAGCCGTAGTCCGGTTATAGGGAGCGGGTTGCGTAGGTAACCCGCTCCCTCATTTTCGTGTGGAAAATATGTTGCGAAAACCATCCGTTAAAACCACCGCTGCGGCATTACCGCCTAGGCCGCCATTGCGGCAAGTCTGTTTAGTCTGGTTCGGCTCTTGTCTGGCGATCATGTCGATTGCGCTATTAAGCCGATACTCCGATCAACCCTGGGTGCTGGGCTCGTTTGGCGCGTCCTGCGTATTGCTGTTCGGCTTTCCAGACGCGGTATTTTCGCAAACGCGCAATCTGATTGGCGGCCATCTGGTGTGCTCGTTGATCGGCTTGGCGTTTTTGAAGTTCGCAGGTCCGGACTGGTGGGCAATGGCATTGGCTGTAAGCTCCGCATTGGCGGCGATGTTGTTGACTCAGACGGTACATCCGCCGGCCGGCTCTAATCCGGTCATCATTTATTTGACTAAACCCGACTGGCAATTTCTATGGTTTCCGACGTTGAGTGGGGCCTTGGTACTTTGGGCAGTGTCCAGAATCTACCTAAAATTATGTTATGGCAAACGTTAACGCCATGAAAGTGCATGTATTGCAGCATGTCGCCTTCGAAGGCTTGGGTTGTATCGAAACCTGGCTCAAGGAAAGGCGAGCCCGAGTGACATTCACCCGTTTTTACGAATCGACCGCGTTGCCTGATGTAGACGATCTGGATTTTATTATCGTGCTCGGCGGACCGATGAGCGTCAACGATGAATTGCAATTTCCCTGGCTGATTGATGAAAAGCGTTTTATTGCCGAAGCGATTCGTTGCAACAAAGCGATTTTAGCTATTTGCCTGGGAGCGCAGCTGATCGCCAATGCCTTGGGCGCTAAGGTCTACCCGAACCGGGAAAAAGAAATCGGTTGGTTGCCATTGTATTCCCTGCATAATCGTAGCGGCATCCGATTGCCCGGCTCTTTCGAAGCATTTCATTGGCACGGCGAAACATTCGACTTGCCACCAGACTCCACGCTATTAGCCAGCAGCGTAGCTTGTAAAAACCAAGCATTCCAAATTGGCCCACGGATTGTTGGCCTTCAATTTCACCTGGAAATGCTCCCAAGCAATGTGAAAGCGTTATTGGCCCACTGCAAACACGAAATCAAGCCCGGGCACTTCATCCAATCCGAAGCTCAAATAAGACGGTCTCAATCAATTTGCTGCCGAGTTATAAATGTCTTAATGCAGCGCTTACTTGATCAGTTAACGGTGGACTTAACAGGCTGTTGATTTTATCTCCCCCGCAAGCCGCATTGATTCGTTGAGTTAGGTACTGGATATATTCGTGACCATTGTTATTCATGGTGAAATGTTTTTGCTTTCAACATATTCCATCGAATCCGGGTACAGCCGACATATGTGTAAAAATAGGACATAGCGGCTAACATCCGCTGCATTAACCGTTTTTATCTCTTTTTGATTGTCTAGTAGCTCTTTTTAACACATCTTCTAGCCTTGCTTCAGCGCCGACTCCTCTTCGCTCCAAGGCTTCGATCTGTTCAATTTGAGTGGCACACTTTCCTGTCTGAATAGCATGTTGCTGTATTAAAAGTTCGTGTTCAGTCCGTAACTGCCAAGCTTCCTGAGATGCTTGTTCAAGCCTGGTTCGCATCCCGCGACTTTCAATTGCATGTGGTGCGAAATTGGTGCTATATTGATGTATAACCTGTTTTTGAAAGGTCAGCCCATGGTAAGACAAAGCATATCCGTATCGGAACCCAACGACGAATGGTTGAAAGCCCAAGTCGCCAGTGCAGAGTACAGCAGTAAGAGTGAGGCGATTAACGATCTTATCCGGCAGGCACGGCGGCGGCAACTTGAAATCGAACATATTCGTTCTGAACTGATTAAAGCGGAACAGAGCGGTTTTATCAACGAGCAGCCGGACGAATTATTGGCCAACTTCAAGGAAGAAGCTCGGCAAGATGGGCTCTTATAAACTTTCGAAAAAAGCCCGCGCCGATTTGAAGAGAATCTGGTTATACGGCGTCAAAACGCATGGTAATCAGAGAGCCGATCAATATCATCAAGGGATGCTTGATCGTTTTGCACACATCGCTGAACAGCCTTATCAATATCAGGCCGTTGACTCTATCCGTGCTGGGTACAGGCGTAGCGTGTATGGCACCGACAGCATTTATTACCGGATCAATGGCGGCACAGTCGAAATCATGACTATTTTAGGCCATCAGGATACGGAAGATTGGCTATAACAAGCAGCCGCGCCACCAGTCGCCATTTAATCATTTCCGCCATCAAAAAGAAGGGGATTACTGAACGGCCGAGAGTCATGCCATTTAGCTAAAGCATTGCCTTGGCCCCTTACTCTCGAGAGGTCATTGTATGTAATGGCTGGAGATAGACTATCGGTTTACCGAAGACAAACCGTTGGTTAACTATCGGTCAGCTTGCGCTCGCTACAAGCTGACACATATCGCGTAAGAATCGTCGTTCACATGCATGAGCGGTACCGAATGCGGAGAGCAAATGAGGATCAGGCGGTTCTGTCGAAAATTAATATCAGGTCGAAAAAGCGTTACTAACCAAGTGCATTTATCCCGTCAAGGCCCTGAGCCGGTGGTATGCTGGAACAGCGATTTGCAACAGAACCCACTTACTGCCTGTTCTTTAGCCAGTGCCATATTTTCAGAATGACAATCTCGTTGCCGTCCAGACGATAGCGAATGACGTAACCGCGCTCCCCGAAGGGTACGGAGAGCTGACGATCCTGACGACCTTCGAGGCGTTTTCCAATGCCAGGATGATCTCAAAAATAGCCTCATTCTTACATTAGAATTGTCCATTTAGGTTGCCTAGCTTGTGAAAGAAGCTGGCTACTTTTCCCCATACACTCGAATAAGGGCTATTTTGAAAATAGGGTTGGAATTAGCCGTTTAATTCGCTGAGATATGGCGTTTCATATCCATTCGGCTATGCAGAATACGGACCACCTCTAAAAAGCCCTCGGCCAGGCGGAAAAAGACCACATGCTTGCCGACTTCATATCGCCGATAGCCCAATCGTACGTCATCGCAACGGCGTCCCAACTGTGGATCACTGGCTAATAGATAGAAAGAACGAACCAGTGCAGCGAGATACTGGTTGCGTTGCCCCCTGCCCCATTTCTTTTGCGTGTATCGGCCAATGGCTTTCAAATCCTCTCTGGCTAAGCCCCTCAGACGGTCAGGTAACATCAAACCAGGCGTTCTTTGTCGAGCTCCTCAAGAACGCTTGCCAGTGAATAGCTTTCAACAAGCGGGCTTTTTTCCCCTGCCTCAAGCGCGGAGCGTAATACTGCCAGTCTCATTTCCTGTTCTTCAAGAAGCCGAAGACCCGCCCGGTTGGCTTCGCTGGCCGAACCAAAACGGCCCTCCTTTATTTTCGAGGCAATAAACCCCTCGAAGTGCTCGCCAAGGGTTACGCTGCTGTTTTTATGCATAGGGTTACCTTCCGCAATTTCCTACGCCTACCAATAATATATATTGGTAGTTTTTGCAAGTGAGTCTGTTTCCGGACTCTGTTGTTCACTCGCCCCCTCTCCTAAATGTGATCTGCCAGCCGGCCAACCGCGGAAAATGCCCGAACCGCCAACTGGCAGCGGCTGTCACATGTTCCCAATTGCACGGCTTACCCCGCTTTCTGACGATTAATGCCGTGAATGATAAATAATTTATTTAGTTATTAAGTGAAATAATTTAATAATATAAACATCTAGTGATGATTATTACCCTTATCAGCAGTAACAGTTGTTCTGCTGCTATTGGTTTCACCATAAGTCTATTACATTGATTTGGCGTCACTTTCCGGTATGATTCGATCAATTTAATCCGCCCTGCCCCGTCCTTTTTTTCAAATCGTGTTTTGAAAACCGCCTCGACTGGCACTTCATTTTCGACCGCCCCCCCTTTCAGATCATGGCTGTATCGATGTTGAGACTGATTTCTTCATCGATCGCTGTTCTCTTCTTGTGTGTTCGTAAGCTCATTCACTTTTTCGAGCAGGATAGCGCTCACTAATTCGCTAATTACTCTTACGTGCAGGCGGGGCTTTGGGATCTTGAATAGCGTTTCGACTGATGATGGATGGCAGAATCGCTAACAACCCTCCTTAGCCGCTTTTTATCCTCATCTGTACCATCAAATATGAACTGATGATGGTTCATATCAATGAGATGAGCACATAACGGTAAAATTGGAATTTATTCTCGGCATAAATCCGCTGTGATCCCCATGTCTAGGTCAAATTAACAGATCAATCTCCCGACAATTGCCTAAGCCCCCTCCCCTCGAAATACTGAGCCCAGCGTTGGCGAGAGTACAACCAACCCTTTAAGCAATGCAGTTCGTTATTGTTTCGAAATGATAAAGCGACGAAGTGAATGGCGCCTGGTTGCGGCAAGCGGGGCCGAGTGAATAGGTTTTTCGTAGCGGCTATCCTGTCTTACCTGATAGTCACGAACCTGTTTTGATTGGCATTGCTTCAAGCTGTGGGGAGCCTGTCGACGCTACGGGTCTCGATTCGTCGACTCGACCTTGTTTCGTCCCCAACCACGTTGACAGGTCTGCATGTTCTATCTTCCCAATCCGAAGAAATTGCTGTGCCTGGTGGATAGCACCGACATGAAGTTGTTGAGCAAAGGCCAATGGCAAATCAAGCAACATGACGCCGCGTGCTATCGCCAATGACGTAAGGTGCATCGGGGTATTGATGCCGAACTCCTAGAAATTCAGGCGATTGAATTCATCTAGCTCGAGCAGGTGGTGCTGAGGTTTGCCGGATTTGCTGAATCAATTTCCCGTTTACTAACGGATTGAGTCGGTTAGAGAGGATGGGGCGTACGACACCAAACAGTGTCACATCGCGATGACCAATCAGGACCATGAGGCCATGATCCCTGTCATTGAAAACGGCCAGTCCTTTAAGGCAAATACCGTGGGTGCCAAGGTTCGAAACGAAACATTACGTTTCATCCATTGGTCGGAGCGAGCCATTTGGAGTAGTTATTCATCAGAGCGGCCTAATCGAAACCAACATGCGTTGCTTCACATTGTTGGGTGAGCGCGTGAAGCCAGTCTCATCAACCGCCATATGCCAAATCGTAAATTCGAGTGGCGCTG
>NZ_LUUK01000065.1 GCF_001644025.1 Methylomonas koyamae | reverse complement strand
TTGAAGTTCGTCTTGGGATAGGTTTTGGATGTCGATCATAGGGTTAAAAAGCAATCAGGTTAGAAATGGTTATTTTACCAGCTTTATTAAAATTAGCATTCGTTGGATAATGATATTTGAAATATTTTGAAAAAATTGTTTGTTTGCGTTTTAAAATTTGCTGTCGTTTACTAACTTCTTTAGTTCATCGACATCATATGGCCGAATGGACGAAACTGATCGTGCGGGTAGCCGAAGTATTTTGGAAGAGCCAGAGTCATCGCCGGTCGATTTACCCATGCCCGATCAAGATATGCCGCTTAGGTAGGTGTTATGTCCAATATTTTCATGATAGTCGGCCTTGAAATGGTCTAATAATCTCGGACACTTCTAAAGGCAGAATTTATACTACAAGCAGAGGTGACCATGAGTAACGACAAAAAACACAATCGACCGAAATACAGTTTGGAATTCAAACAAGATGCCGCCAGACTGGTTCTTGAAAAAGGCTACAGCCAGCAGCAAGCGGCCGATCATTTGGGTATATCGCAAAGCGCACTGGGCCGCTGGGTACGAGCAGAACGCAAGCCTTCGGCCAACGAATCGGCGACCAAAAAGTCTTGCCTGAATCTGGCGGATCATGACGAATTGGTCCGGTTACGCAAGGAAAAGGAACAACTGCGGATTGAGCGCGAAATCTTAAAAAAGGCCGCCGTCTTCTTTGCGAAAGAAGCCGAGTAAAGTCCACGGATTTATGCAGGCGCAACAGAAGACGCATCCAGTCACCGTGCTGTGTCGAGTGATGCAGATGAGCACCAGCGCTTATTATGCTTGGTGTAACAGTCCACCTGACGAAGACAAAACACATCAAGATCAGAAACTTGCCGAAACAGTGCGGCAGAATTTTACCGACAACAAGCAGAGCTTCGGTTCGCGTCGTTTAGCGGATCGATTGCAGAAGCAAGGTTTTGCCGTTGGCCGCTTTAAAACTCGGCGGATCATGCGGGAGTTGAAGTTAAACGTTCGCTACCCCAAACGATTTAAAGTGACCACGGACAACAACCACACTGAGGCCATATCGCCCAACCGGCTGGACCGCCAATTCAAGGTCGCTCAGCCCAATCAAGTGTGGACCACGGATATTACCTATGTCTGGACGCTGCAGGGCTGGCTTTATGTCGCGGTCGTGATCGATCTGGTCTCCCCGCCGAGTGGTGGGCTGCGCGATTGACGACCACATGCGGACCTCGCTCTGTGTCAACACATTACAAATGGCCTTCTGGCGTCGCAAACCGCCGCCTGGTCTGCTGCATCATTCGGATCGTGGCAGCCAGTATGCCAGTCGGGAATATCGTCAACATTTAGCTGTGATGAAGATGGAACAGAGCATGAGCCGAAAAGGCAATTGTTGGGATATTTCGCCGACGGAACGCTTTTTCCGCAGCTTGAAGCATGAACAGCTCAACTACGAAAAATTCAAAACCCAAGCGGCGGCGAAACTGAGCGTGATCGACTATTTGGCTTTTTACAACGGTCGTCGATCGCACTCAACATTGGGCTATCAATCCCCGATCGAATTCGAGCGGGCGTTTTCAAAAAACGCTGCCTAAACAGGTGTCCGATTTTTGTTGACCATTACAGCAGTTGAATGGGTACTTGCCTGTCAGTTTAGCTTTAGATGGTTGATTGCAAGACCTGCCCCTTACGTTGTGTGACCCTTACGTTGTGTGACCCTTACGTTGCTTCGCGTTGGCATAAAGACAAAACAGCATTGCCCGACGACCTGAATGACAGCTTACAAATGACGGTACTATCCATCGATCGCGACTTTTTCCACTACGATGGTGCCATCTGCCAAGGTCATGGCAAAGCCGTTTCTGCCCTGACGCTTGACCTCGTACATCGCTTGATCGGCCTGCTTGTACAGTTCCTCCAAAGTCTGGCTGCTACCCTCTTCTATACAAATTCCGATACTAACGCCCATCGTTACGTTCTGGGTTGAATTGAGCTGGATAGGTTTGCCAATAGCCAAAACGATGTCTCCGGCGATCTGACGGACGTGTTCGACGGATGCACAGTTCACCAGCACAATCAGAAATTCGTCGCCTCCCAGCCTGGCGACGATATCGCTGGTGCGCACGCAATTCTCCAAGCGGGCGGCGGTTTCTACCAACACCCGATCACCGGCATCATGTCCGTAGGTATCGTTAATTTCTTTGAAGCGATCCAAATCAAGCAAGAGTATAACCGGGGCATTGTCCTGGTCTCTTCGCGCGTGGATAAGGCTGGTAAGCTGCCGCTCTGCAGCTTGTCTACGCAACAAGCCGGTCAACGAATCATGGTCGGCTTCGTGCCGGATACGGGTCTCTGCCGCCACGCGGTCGGTGATGTCGTACACGACGCCTTCGAAACACGGACTAAACCTGTTGGAGATTTGCAGCGAGAGCATGCAGTGCACCCAGGAAGTAAGATTTTTTAAGCACAGATCCTGGGATACGGTTTGACGGCGTTCCACGGCCCTATACATCAGTTCGCGCACGATTGCCGGCTCGGCAAAAGCCAGTTCCGCAAAATCCTGCCCCAGCAGCTCTATTGTGGATAAATGCCGCAAGCCGATGACTTTGCTCAAGATGGGATTAACCGTTTTTAGTCTGCCGGCTTCATCCAGCAAGAAAATCCCGGCACTCGTCGTTTCAAAAATATCGCGCAACTGTTTTTCAATGATCTCGATTTCCTCACGCAGGGTATGTTCGGTTTTAAATTTTTCCTGCAAGGTTTCCAGCAGACCATTGATGTCCTCCACCAGTTGACCGAGTTCATCCTGATTATGCGGCAGCGGTTCCAGGCGCTCTTGTTCACCAGCCATGATGGCATGCAGGGTATCGGACACTTTCATTAATGGACGTGACAGCGATGAGCGCACCATCAATAATACGATCAGCGCAGTTAGCCCGATCAGCGCGGATGAATTCAGCGCGCTGAACAAGGCGCTGTGCCGAGCTTCCAAGAGATTGTATTGCGCTTCCGGGGTGACGGTGAGGCGGCCAATGACTTCTGCTTCCCCAAACGGCGAGCGCAGTATGCGAATGATCTGGTCTTGCTTTGGCACTTCGGTATTTCGTGCCTTCGTCAACTGCAGGCCTTGGTTATTGCTCAATTGGGCTTCATGCACGATGTCATTGCGCAGCAAGCCCTTGAGAACATCCTCGCCGATACTGCTGTTATTGGAATAAGCTGCAATTGCAGAGGTGCTTTCCACCGTATCAAGCAACTGGTTGATCATAATCACGGTTTTTTCTTTGGATCGTCTGAATTCCGCATAGAAATAAAGCACCGAAGTAAATACCGTTAACAGCAAGGCAGCCCAAAAAACTGATTTTGCCAGTTTGTGGTAAAGATAGCGTTTTTTCACGGCGGTCATCGATTAAGTAGCAGCAGGACGCGAACGGTTTTGTCCACCCGTGTTTTATCGATATAGCCGATGGCGCCTTCGTTTTCGCGTACTGTCTGCATTACCGCCTTATCGTCCGGGAGTTGTTGCGGGGGCGAAGCTTGTCCCGTAAACATGATTCTCGCCCAGTAGGCATTAATCTGTTCAACGGGGCGCCCAGTTAGTTTTTCGTAAAATTCGGCGCGAAGGGACGAGGATTGATCCATGGGCAGGGCAAACTTGCCGTTGGGAAAGGTGCGGACTCGGCCCATAAAAATATCCTGCACTTGTTGCGCCGTGAGGCTATCAATGTTGTTATTGATATGCGCGATGACTGCTAACTCCGCTTGCGCCAATGGCATGTAGAGGACCAGCAGTAGTGAAATGAGGCGATTTCTCATACTCAGAACACGAAGTCCATGCCGACGGACCAGACGTTGACCGTGTCGGGTGTTAGAGCGGACTCAGGCTGAAGCCACAAAGCGGCGCCGTTATTACCCAACCAGTAATGAGTCCATTGCGTCTTCAGGGCAATATTCTCGTAGACATCCCAGCGCAGACCTAAAGAGACCGATTTTTCGTCCACGCCGCTGTTATTGAGCGCTTGATCGGTTGCGTTTCGCAGCTCGATTACAGAAGGAACGGGAACTAGCGGATTGGAAACATTGACTTGGCTGTTCAACGACTCCGAAATGCCGAACAGCGAGTACAGCGTCACCTTCCCAAAGCGTCTGCCCGCGCTGAAGTAGCCGCTGGCTACGCTGGGAAAGACACCTATGTCCGAATTGACATAAGACGCTTCCATCTGCGCCAGCCATAGTCCGTCGTCATAGGCCAAGCCGATGGAGCTGTAATGCACGGACTTGTTCTTGCCTGAAATTCGTTGACTGAAAGACTGGGCGCCTGGCCAGACCGCATTGACCGGCGCGCTGTTGAGCGAGTCTAACAGCGGTTGCAACGGTGCTAACTCTAATGCATTCACCGCATAGGCGTAACCGATACGGGCGTTCCAGTTGCCGTATTCATAGGCCAGCTTGCCGCCGACATTGAGACTGCCTTGGTCCGCTGAGTTCGAAATGCCAACGGGGACTTGAACGAAATTGTAGCCACTGAAAGCTTTGATGGTCAATGTACCCTCGCCGACCGCGAATTTTTTCGCGATGTCGGCGCCGTCAAAATGGTAGACGGGGATGCCTCCGTAAAATTCATGGGGAGGACGTATCCAAGGATAGGCATAACCAACATTACGGTATTCCGATAGCATAAACACATCGAAGCCCAGCCGTCCCACCCGAATATCCAGGTCGTCAACCGGTCGCCAGCGCAGAAATGCCCAATCAAGATTTTGTTCAAAAAAATCACCTGTGGTATTTCGCGCCACCCATTGCACGGTCGCGTGCCATGACTCATTTAAGTCGGTATCGAGCTGCAATCCCAGGCGAGAATCGTTGTCAAACCCCCAGCCGTTGGTCACCCCCGTTGACTGTTTGACGTCACGCCGAAAACCGATCCGGTCGGTATCCGTGCCGCTGACGCCCACAGTTCCGAAACCTTTGACCGTGAAGTTAGGATAGGCATCATTAGCAAACCCGGCCATAGCGCTAAAAACCAGGAACGCAGCTGTCAATAAGATGATGATGTATTTCATATTATCTTTAACCTCAGAATTACTAGCAATACCCATTAATGTGAGCAGCCACATAGCCTGAACCTAAATTCCGCAATCGAAATTTAAAAATGGTTTGTAATATTTATGATTCAATAGGTTGCACATATATAAGCACTCACCATAATGGAGAATGCTAAATTCGAAATACCCTATATAATTTCAATTACTTATTAGCTTTCTTTAAGCTCAACTGCGTTTTTAGGCTGAATGGTTAAAAAGGATACATAAGCTGCCCATAAATAATGAAATAGTAGCTTCCGAAAATCCGAAATCGTTACTATATAATGAGAAAATTTCGAGCAACCCTATCACAGAGATAGCTTAAAATACAAGGCTACTTATTTCATTGGTTTACAGAAGAATTGGGCGTACCAACCAAAAAGCGACAGATCAAACGTTTAATTTGACCTGATTAGCAAGAATCTATAGCCAAATGGGCATTGTCGGGTACAGGTGCGTGGCAGGCGGCCTCTGAATGACCTCTTTTCAAGGTTCCCAGCCGTTCACTGGAAATATGTGTCTGTCTCTTAATATTACTGAGCAACCATCCGATGAGGAGGCGCGATTGGCCGAAACGGGTCGATTGCAACAGTTCACAGCGCCTAAAAAACTCATTCTGTACTGGCGCAATCATAGCGGTCTCAGCAGTGATGACGAGTCATCTTCGGATGCAGTGAAGCGGGCACTGTTCAAACGCTATCACGATCTGAAGAATCGGGCCTGGGCCAGCATTTTACGCTCAACCCAAGTCACGTCGCGCTTGTCGTCGGCGGAACAGAAACGCTTGGAGGCGGATTTCGAAACGGTGAAGTCCTTGGAATTTACCGTTCCGAATATCTATGGCTTTCTACAAGGCATCATCGATCAGCAAGGTGAAATTCAACTGAGCATGGTCTGCCTTGTCCGTGGCGGAGCTGTACGATCGCGTGGACAATGACGATGTTAGACAATTCAAACAGGCATTGGTCGAACAAGACCAATAGCCACTTTTTAAGCCCCTGTGACAGGGGCTTTTTCAAAACGGCCAAGCGGCCAATCGAAAACGGCAACACCGGCGAGAATTGGGGCCAAATCTCATGAACCGAGCCAATGTTCGTCCGGTCGTCCGGATTCCATCCAAGCTTATCCCAACCCTACCGCCGTCACAAAGCGAAACCAAAGTGCGCCCAGAACGATGCAGCTTGAAGCCCAAGTCGCGAAGCGATACGGCACCCAGTTTACCGCCATATAGATAATGGCATGGGCATACCTGAGTACAACAAAAGCCCAGGCCAGAACGATTTGAACGTTGTCGGCGTTTTTCTCGACAAGCATCAATAGACAAATCACATAAAAAAGCGCGGGTACTTGCATTAGATTATTGAACGTTCGAGCCGGACGCTCGAATCGATCGTCGGCTGGAACATCCGCCTTGTAATCCGCGAAATACCTGATCGACGCATGCCCTCGAATAACGGCAACATTGCGCGCGACGACCATCATCAGCCATACCAAAGCCGTCAGCATAAAAAGCGCGGCCATGGGAGATACAAGCAACTCCGGGGGAACAGCCCAATGTTCACCGGCTAATAGCCAGAATAACCAAGCGGCGACCGAGCCGACAATAATGCAAGGAGCCGTGTAGATCCGCGGCAACGAGATATTGGTGGCAGTAGCATTTGTCGGCGACATTGACGATCTCCTGATGAACGTGATTTGCGGAATAAGCTTGGATTGATATACTTGCAATATGCAACTAATTATCCTATTTCAATTGCAAAATGCAAGTCAATAAAGCAAATGTCCGACTCTCAGCTCAAAAATAGATGTCCAATTGATTATGCTCTTGAGGTGTTCGGAGACCGGTGGACGCTGATCGTACTTCGCGATCTGATGCTAAGCGGCAAACGGCATTACCGGGAGTTGATGACTTCAAAAGAAGGAATCGCAACCAATATTCTGGCTTCGCGACTGAAGAAAATGGAAGCGGACGGACTCGTTATCCGTAAACACAAGCCCGAAGACAAACGCCAAGTGTTTTATGAGCTAACTGAAAAAGCGCTTGATCTGGTACCTGTGCTACTCGAAATTAGCCGCTGGAGCGTCATTTACGACCAGCATACCGCAGCCCCTCCGGAACTCATGCGCCGCTATCAAGAAGAGCCGCAGCAGTTGATAGCAGATCTGCAGGAAGCCGCACGAATTCAGCAATCCTGATCGTTTTGCAACAAAAACGAAAATTCGGAGGGCCATGGATATGCTGAACAGCGTGAAGCACATCGTTCGCGATCGGTGCGGTTCGTGAATTCAGCACTCCCAATGCCTTCTTTGGGTTGGACATCTAAGACTGGTAATTCTGTTCTGTTTGGCTGTTTTTGACCGAACTGATACCTTCTGGCATCTGACCCGATGACAGCCCCACATCTCACGCCCATTTGAAGATAGAATATCGTGTAATCGGTAATTCGTAGGAAGTGGCAGCGCGCATGACAGTATGCCGGTAGTCAGGCTTAATGTGCTTGGCATTCTATAGAGACGTCTAAATCATCTTTACGCGAGAGTTTGGCGTAAAAACCGGAAAAGCCGATCACTTCACCGACCTCCAGTCTTGAGAGTGAATGAATACTGAACTATTCACTGAAGGGCTTTGTTGCATAAATCCCGTATCGCGCAAACCTCCCCTACCCCAATTCGCTTGACGGATTTAGGGTATAGCCACCGTAATCGGTGTGCCTAGCCGGGTAAACCGATTTAGTAGTGCTGCGCGAATTTGCAGTTCGGCGAGCTGGCTATCGAAGCATCGTGCATTGACCCGTTCGCCCAGCAGTTTGAAGCAACGCATTTTGGTTTCCACCAGACTTCGACGATGATACCCGCTCCATTTTTTCCAGATGGCCTTCCCTAGCCTTTCGGTGGCAAGTAGGGGACGCTAGCGCCCGGGGTATTTTCTTTCCATGGCTTGCTGTTCTTGCGCACTGGGATCATTGCCTCGGCGTCCCGCTCGGCAATCGCGGTGTGACTCTTTTTGGTGTCATACGCACCATTACCGCTGACGAATTCGATGCCTTCCTCGCCTGGAATTTGATTGAGCAAATCCGGCAAAACCTGGGCATCGCCAACCCGATTCGAGGTGACTTCAATCGCCCGAATTTCCAGGGTTTCGGAGTCGATTCCCAGGTGAACCTTACGCCATTGCCGGCGATACTCGGCGCTACGCTTCTTGGTTTTCTATTCGCCTTCACCCAAGATTTTGACGCCCGTGCTATCGACCAATAGTTGTAAACCGTTCGGATTAGGACGACAAGAAATGCAGACCTGTAAACGCTGTTGGCGACGGCAAAGCGTTGTGTAATCGGGCATTGGCCAATCGAGGCCCAACAATTTCAACAGACTGGCCACCTACCGCTGGCCTGCCGTAACACCAGACCGAATAGATTCTTGACCATCAGGCAAAATTGAATCGCTGCATCCGAAAACTTTTCATCCCGACCGCGTTTTCCGCTGCCAGCCGGCCTACCAGTCCATCTCTTTGTCGATCCATAGCAGCATCGAGCCACCGCGTTTCAACAATTGATTGTAGTCTCGCCAACCGGTAGTTCCATAGGTCTTGGCTTGTGGCTTCGGCATTTCGACTCGCGTTCAGTAAATTCCCTTGAAACATTGGGGCATTGGGG
>NZ_LUUK01000064.1 GCF_001644025.1 Methylomonas koyamae | reverse complement strand
GTCCGACAGGCTCCTAGGCCGGTTAAAACTCCCAGCGCAATCCGCCTTCCAGCGCGTGATTGTAGGAGCCGGACATAATCAAGGCCTGATAGCCCAAATTCGCGGCCAAGCCGTTCGATAGATTGAGTTGCAGGCCGGCGCCCATGTTGCCCCAATCGCGTTCGGCGGCGTTGGAGACGATGCTCGCCGCCAAGCCGGAGCGGGTAAAGGCGCGGGTGACTCGCGGATCGTTGGCGTATTCGCGCACCCACTCGCCGTTGACGCGGGGTGTCAGCACGCCGAATGGCAGGCTCCACGCATAGGTCAATTCGACGCCGAAGGTGCTGGTGACCGAGACTACGTATTGCTCCGGTACCGTCAGCAGGCCGCTGCCTGCACCCAGTAGGCCCTGTTCGCGGTAGCCGCCGATATTCATGTAAATCGTCGAGGCTTGACCGTAGCCGCGCAGGCTCCAGGCGCCGATGTTGTGGGTATAGCCGGTGCCGGCCAAAATGTTGAATTCGTCGGTTTCGAACTGGGCTTTGGCCCCGCCGCCGCAAGTCAGGCATTGCCGGTTTGCCGCGTTATCGTGTTTGGCGTAACCGGCCGCCAGATCGATATACGTGTTTTCGGTGGGCGTTAAGGTTGCGAAGGGCGAGAATCGAAAGATGTTCGCATCGAAACGGCCTTGGGCGCGATCCAGCTCGGCGGCGGAACTGGTATAGCCGAACAGAATACCGGTCGCGAAGCGCTCGCTGATTTTGAAATCGAGCGCGGCGTTGAAATTGCGGTTGTACAACGCGAAGCCGGCACTGCCGGTATTGCCGTCCACGTGGCCCCAGGAACCGCCGGCATTGACGAAAAATCCGAACGGTCCGACCATGCTGTAGAGGTCGTCGCCGGCACCGCCGCCTTTCGCGGTGGAATGATCGATGCGCAGGTGACGGAGCGACTGTAACGAGCTGGAAATCTGGGTGGTGCTGCGGTTGAGTTGCAAACCGATCGTGGTGGCGTCGTTGACGGCGTTTAGGCTTTTCTGCTCTTGAGGCGTGGTGCCTGTCGCGAAATTGCCGGTCGCATAGGCGGTAAGGCTAGCGCAGTCTTCGATTGAAGTAGCGGTACGGCCTTGGTAGTAACAAGTCAGTAAACCGCCCAGCGTGGCTTCCAGGGTAAAGACATCGTCGGTGACGACGATTTTTGCGGTAGACAAGTCTAGATTGTTGCTGGTTTCGTAGTTCAGTAACTGAGTGTAGGCGGTTTCGATCAGCGAAGCCGACGAAAAGTCGTTAATCGAGTAGCTTTGCAGCGAATCGGAACTGATCAAACTGCCGGTGATCGTCGCGTGGGCGGACATGCTCAATCCTAAACCGGCCAGGGCCAATAGTGTTTTCACGGTTCAACTCCATGGTGTTGAGATGGTAAACCCTCGGGATTATAAGGCCTTAGGCAACTTTGTCACGGTCTAGTCGCCTTGAAACCGCGCGGACTCTGGATGCCCGGTTTGGGCACGTCTCCCCAAGCGACTTAGTTCAGGATGGAAGTGCCCTTGATTTGTGCGTAGACCAGCATGCCGGTTTTTAAGCCCAACACGACGGCGGATTTTTGACTGACGTGCGCCAGTAGCGGCAACGGGCCGACTTGCAAGCCGACCACGCATAGGCCGTCGCACTCGGCGGCAAGCCCGGTGACCGTCGCGGGCAATACGTTGAGGATGCTGGTCGCCGCCGGTTTTTCCAGCGCGATGCTGACATCCCGCGCCTGAATTTGCAGGCGTAGCGGCGTGCCCGCGGCGGCGGGTAAAGCCGCCAAGCTCAGCGAGCCGGCGGCGGTTTCCACGCGGGTTAGATGGTAATCGGATTCATGACTTTGAATTAGACCTTGCCAAACCGTGGCTGCTTCGCGGTCCTGAGCTAGCGGCATGTCCAGTCGGCTCTGGGTTTCGGCGAGCGGGCCAGCGGCTAAAACGCGGCCGTTGGCCATTATCACCAGGTGGTCGGCGAGTTGAGCGACTTCCTGTTGCGAATGCGTGACGTAGACCACCGGGATTTTCAGTTCCCGGTGCAGGCGGGACAAATAGGGCAGGATTTCTTGCTTGCGTTTGAAATCCAGCGCCGCCAGCGGCTCGTCCATCAGCAGTACTTTAGGGTTCAGGGCCAATGCCCGCGCTATGGCGACCCGTTGGCGCTCGCCGCCGGACAGCGCGTCCGGCATGCGTGCCAACAAATGGTCTATGCCCAGCAGTTCCAGAATGTGGGTCAGGTCGACGCCGGCTTGGCCGGTGCGTTTCAAACCGAATTGCAGATTACCCTTGACCGACAGGTGCGGAAATAGATTGGCTTCCTGAAATACGTAGCCCAACGAACGTTGGTGGGTTGGTAAAAACAGCCCGCGTTCGCTGTCCTGCCAGACTTCGCCGTTGATCTGCAAAAAGCCGCTGCTGGATTTTTGCAAACCGGCGATGCAGCGCAGCAGCGTGGTCTTACCGGAGCCGGAATGTCCAAACAGCACCGAGACGCCGCTGCCGGGCAACACCAAATCTACATTGAGTCGAAATTCGCCGTAGTCGAGGTCGAATTCGGCGCGGATGGGTGCGGTCATTTAAGTTGATGGGCGACGGGGTGGGTTTTCAACGCGCTGTACAACGCCATTAGAACGGTAAAGGAAAACAATAGCAGGCCGCCGGCCAACCAGTGGGCTTGTTCGTACTCCATGGCCTCGACGTGGTTATAAATCTGTACCGATACTACTCGGGTCCGGTCCGGGATATTACCGCCGACCATCAACACCACGCCGAATTCGCCGACGGTATGCGCGAAACCTAAAATCGTCGCGGTCATGAAGCCGGGTTTCGCCAAAGGCAGCACGACGCTGAAAAAGGTATCCAACGGTCCGGCCCGTAGCGTCGCGGCGGCTTCCAAGGGTTGCCGTCCGATCGCGGCAAACGAGGCTTGTAGGGGTTGAACGACGAAGGGCAGCGAATAAAACACCGAAGCCACGATCAAGCCCGGAAACGTGAAAGGCAAGGTGCCCAAGCCCAATTCGCTGGTCAGTTTGCCGATGGGGCCTTTGGGCCCCAGCGTTACCAACAAATAGAAGCCCAATACAGAGGGCGGTAATACCAGCGGCAAGGCCACCAACGCGTTGCAGAATCCTTTGAAACGGGAGTGGGTGCGCGCCAGCCACCACGCCAACGGGGTACCCAGAATCAGCATGATCAGGGTGGCCAGGCAAGCGACTTTAAACGTCAGCCACAAGGTGGCGATATCGGCGGAGTTGAGCATGCTTAGGGTTGGCTGGGCAGGCTGTAGCCGTATTTCAAGATGATGGTCGAGGCCGCCGGCCCTTTTAGGAATTCCAGCAATGCTTGCGCGGCGGGATTCTCGTCTCCCTTGTTAAGCAGAATTGCATCTTGCCGGATAGGGTTGTAGCTATCGCTGGGCACGATCCAGCCCGAGCCGCTGCCGATCTTGCCGTTATCGATGACTTGAGACAAGGCGACGAAGCCCAGTTCGGCATTGCCGGTACTGACGAATTGATGGGTTTGCGAGATATTTTCGCCTTGAACGATTAGCGGCTGCAATTTCTCCCGCAAGCCGAGTTTTTTCAAAACGTCAATCGCTGCGGCACCGTACGGTGCCAGTTTGGGATCGGCCAGCGCCAGATGTTTGAAACCGCCCTTGGCGAGGATTTCGCCTTGCTCGTCGACCAAGCCCGGCGTTGCCGACCACAACACCAGCTTGCCCAATGCATAAGTAAAACGAGTGTCGGCGACCGCCAACTCGGCGTTGACCAATTTGACCGCGCTTTCCTGATCGGCGGCCAAGAAGACTTCGAACGGCGCGCCGTTTTCGATCTGCGACACGAATTTGCCCGAGGAGCCGAACGACAGCTTGGCCTCGTGACCGGTGGCTTTTTGGAATTCGGCGGCGATTTGTTCCATTGGTTTGGTGAAGTTGGCGGCGACCGCGACCAGCGTGGTTGCGGCCCAGGCCGACGACGCAGGCAATAGCGAGGTCGCCAGAACGATGGCGCGAAGGGTAAGGCGATGTATCATAGGGTTCTCCCAAAGGTTTAAAACAGCAGGTTCAAAATTCAAACTGACGCAAATGTGTGCCGGCACGAATCGGCACGGCGAAAGCCTCGCCGATCAGGGATAGGGTTTCGGTCATCAACGTGCTTGGTACAAAGTCGAGCCTACCGATCATTAATGGCTACCGGAGTTCGTGAATGCCGAATCATTTCATGCCGAGCAATTTCGGGTTTGACGCCGCCGCCCCCAAGTCAGGAACCGTTACCGATCATCTTACTAACTGGCCTTCTAAGAACCGTCGAGCTATCGGATCTGTCGCGACGTGAGGCGGCTCGTCAAAACCGAAACAAACTTTGCACATAGAAGTAATCGATGTCCTGAGGTGCGGGTGCGTTGGTCGCCGTTTTGGCAAACGTTCCTTTAAATAAGTGGGTCCAGCCGGTTTCGAAATTCAGACTGCTGTTAAAGTCCCAGCGCGCGGTCAATTCGAGTTGCTGGCCGATGAAATTTTTGGTCTTCCCGGTTCTGTCGCGCAGCATGGTGGTCGCGGTGCCGGAAGTTGTCCAGCCGTCCTTGTCCTCGGCCAGCCAGAAAAAACGGTGGCTCAGGCCGAGCTGGACTGCCGAAGTCGGCGCAAGATTGATGCGGTAGCCCGGCGAGTTGATGTTGCTGCGAGCGAAGGCGCCATAGATGCCGGTCGCGCCGAAGTCTCCCCGTCTGACGCCGTATAAGGTATCGAAGCGTTGATCTTTGTTGTCGTTGGGGTCGTGGTCGCCGCTGGCGTAATCGTATTCCAAACCCAGTCGCGGAGACCAAGGGATTCCTAGGGTATAGCCGACATCCAGATGTTGGAACCAGGCGGAGTGTTCTTGATCTAGGCTGGCGGAGGCAGCGGTCGATGCGCGAACCGTCCCGAATTGGCCGATGGTTTCGGTTTGGAAGTCAAATTTGTCCTTGCCGGGTTTTCGGTAAAAACGCATGCCCGGCGTAAAATAACGGCGATTGCGAGTTTGATTGCGAATGCTGTCGCCCTCGTCGAGGTTGTACAGGTATACCTCGCTGTTGACGCCCCAGCCGATGTCGAAAACCTCTAAAAAGCCGCCGGAAAACCAAGTATGGGTGTCTTCCTCATCGAATTCGTGGGTCTCGTCGAGGATATCGACGGCAGTGTTCGGGTAACGAAGTACAGGCATCGTCACAAAACTGGTGAATTGCCATTTGTCGTAATCCAGAACCCGCAGTTTTACCCCGGTGAAGGTGTTCATGGTGTTGCGCATCGCGTTACGGGCGACCAGGCGGCGGCTCCCCAAATTCAGGGTTTGCCGGCCGGCGACCACTTCGGTGCCTAAGCCACTGTAAAACACGTTTTGGTCCGCCCAGGCAATATAACCTTGTAGAAAATCCGCGGTATCGGCGTGAGTGTTGTTAACGCCGGAGCCGCTGTCGGCGCCTAAGGCCCGCGAATCCACGAATTCGGTCGCGAAACGGAATTGACCGAGGTGCGCTTGCAACCACAAGTCGGTTTGCAATGGAATTTGTTGGTCGCCTCCCTTGGCGTTTGCTGTGAAGCGTCCATCCAGGCTTTCGTAGCGGGTGCGCTGTTCAATCGATATGTCCAACCATTTGGGTAACTGCAACGCATCGTGCAGATTCCAGACCGGCTTTTCGAATTTACCGCCGCCCAACAACGCATCGTCCATTTGACTGGAGAAGGCTGTGACGGCGGGTTTGGTGTAGGTTTTGGCTTCGGCGCAGTCTGCCGGATTTGCGTTAACTCTAGCCAGCGCCATCGCAATCAGGTAGCGGCCGGAAGTGGGGGTGGAGAATGGGCAATTAATCATCACGGTATCCCTGGTTAGTTTGTCGGACGACGGCTCCTTCCGGCGGTCCGGTTTCGGAGTCTCGTGGTTAGCCGGCAAAGACTGGACTCAAAGTATATCAGCCGTTATGTATCATTGATAATAACGTAGAGCAAATACACTATTGCCGGTCAGTTAATTTTAGTCGAGGCTGCGCAAATGGCTGACTAGGGCGCGTTGCTAGGATTTTCAGGCGTTGGAACCGTATTCCGGGCGTAGCGGCGACCTCGATTGGGAGCGTCGTTTCCAAAACGTCGCCGGAACTGACGAGGTGGAGTAAGATGGCTGGCGCCTGTCGAGAAGTTCGGAAAGGTTGCGTGACCGAGAGCTGGATTTAGACGCTAGTCGATTTGGATTCTAGATGAATGGCCAGCCAGACGGTTTCTGTGTCGGGATCGGTCCAATCGACCCGATGCCGGCAGTGCGCCGGAATCAGCAAATAGTCGCCGGCCCGCATCTCCAATACCGCCCGGTCCGCGAACGCGAGTCTGGCCCTACCTTGCAGAACGATGACCCATTCGTCCTCGGCTTGATCGTACCAATCGTCTGGAGCGCTGGCATGGCCCCGCGAGACGATGCGCTCGATGCGGGCGGTAGGCGCGGCATGCAAGGTTTGGCATAATTCGGCCGGCAATCGGCTGGGAATGTCGGCGAAGATCGAAGAACAGCCAGTCATGATAAAAACGAACATTTCGAGGGGGAGAGCATGAATAATACGACGTTTGCCACGTTAATGAACATCGCGGCCGAAAAGGTGCCGGTCGCGGCGCGTTGGTGCCGAAAGGCTTGCGACACCGCCAGGTGTCTGGATTTTCTGGCGCCGCTGCTGATCCGGCTATATTTGGCGCCGGTATTTTGGATGGCCGGAACCAAGAAATTCGCCAACTTTACCGACACCGCCGCATGGTTCGGCAATGCGGAATGGGGCTTGGGCTTGCCCGCGCCGTATGCGCTGGTGTTTCTGGTGGCCTTCGTCGAGACCTTCGGCGCCTTGTTTTTAATGTTCGGTTTTGCAACGCGGGTGATCAGCCTGCCGTTGTCGGTCATCATGGTGGTGGCGGCCGTGACCGCGCATTGGCAAAACGGTTGGCTGGCCATCGCCACCGGTAGCGGTCTATTCGCGACCGATCGTACCGTGGCGGCGATCGAACGATTGGACAAGGCCAAGGAGATTTTGCAGGCTCAGGGCGATTACGCCTATTTGACCGAATTCGGCAGTCTGGCGATGCTGAACAACGGGATCGAATTCGCGGCGACCTATTTCGTGCTATTGGTTGCGTTGTTTTTTCTGGGCGGCGGCCGTTACGTCAGCGCCGATTACTGGCTTAAACGCAAATACCTGATCGATTGAGCACTCAGCGCGCTTGTACCAGCACCCACGGTTTGACGACGACGGCCCAAACCAGGCTGTCGTCGGCATACCAGCGTCCGGCTTGCTCGTCGCTAACATGGCCGATACGGCCGCTATTCAGCCATTGCTCGACTTGGGCCTTGTTGTCTTGGGAGAATTGCCAAGCCACGTCTACTAAATCCAAATCGGCGGCGACGGCAATCGCCAGTCCGGCCGCGAAGAAACGTTGCAATTCCCGCCAGGCGATGGCGGAGGTTTCCAGATTGATTTTGGCGAATTCGGTAGGGTTGGCGGTGTCGGTCATTAACATTTTCCGGCGGCTGGGCGATGGTGTAGTATGCACGGCTATTTTAACGCAACCCGATCGGTTAACCATCAGCGAGGATTTTAGATGTCGTTATTGAGTTCCATTAAAAAACGTTCGACGTTGGATGCGGCGATCAAGCAAGTTGCCCAAGCCCGCAAAGCCGACGGCGGTAGGGCCGAGCAATTGTTCAAGGGCGCTTATCAAGGTTTCGCCAGCGTGGTATCCGACCAGCCCCTGGTGGCGGACGGCTTGTATCATTGGGGTTTTGCGTTATTGCACGAAGCCAAGACCAAGCAAGGTCAGGAGGCGGTCGAAATCTACGAGGACGCGATTTCCAAGTTTTCGTTTTGTCTGTTGATCGCGACCAATTATCTGGGGGCCGCCATCGACGGCGGCGTGGCATTTATGGAATTGGCCCGGATCAGTCCGGACGAGAGCAAACCGGGCTTGTATCAATTGGCCGAGAGTTTTTTCGAAAAAGCGTGCGACATTCAAACAGGTAGCGCAGCTTATAACTTGGCTTGCATTTTTGCGTTACGAGGCGACCAAGAGGCTTGCTTGGGGGCTTTGCGGACGGCACGCGATTACGGCAGCCTGCCTGACGAGCCCAACATACTGCAAGACGAGGACATGGCGGAAGTGATCGACCAGGCTTGGTTCAAGGATTTTCTGGAAGAAGTCCGAGCCAAGGTAGCCGAACCCAAGGAAAAGCTTAAAGACGTTCAAATCGATGTCGAGCCGAATTTTAAGTTGAAAAAGACCGAAGATTTCGACTACTACTCCAAATCCTGAAAGCAACCGGCAAGGATGTCGCGTAATTTCTCCACCCCCATTCGCCGGGTCAACGCAATATTGCGTTCCGGGATCGTTTCGGGATGGGCGTAATGGGCCAGGGCCGCCGCGATGCTGGCTTCTCGGATCAGATGCAGCATCGGGAACGGCGCGCGATTGGTGTAATTGGCGGCATCCTCGGCATCGACGCGGTCGAAGCAATAGTCGGGATGAAAGCTGGCCAGCTGGTAAATACCTTCGTAGTCCTGATCGCTCAGCAACTGTTCGGCAATCGCCAACAGGTCCAGGAAATCGTCGAAATTCTGAAAGTCCTCGTTAAAAATCAACAAGGTGGTTTCGGTTTCCGGTTCGGCGTCCAGATGCAGGCACTCGCTAATCAAGGTTTCCAACGCGAATTCCAGGCTGTTGCCGGCGACGAGCCGGTATCGGATACTGCCGCGTTGATGCTCGCGCCGGGCGAAAGGGCAGATGTCGTAGGCAATCACAAAGTGTTCCAGCCAACGGCGGGTGGCAGTAATCGCGGGGTGTTCAGTCATGGTTAGTGGTGGGTGATGGCTAAGCGGTGGGAATTATGCGGGCTAGGCATGCTGCTTGTCTCCGTGGCTCAGGGCGGCGACGTTTATCGTTGGACCGATGCGCAAGGACGGCGGCATTATTCGGACCGGGGTACCGAAAGCGCCGAGGTTTTGAGTGTCGATCCCGGCGTCGCGCTGGTCGAAGTCGAGAGGGTCTACGACGGCGACACTATTTTATTGGCAAACGGTGAAAAAATCCGATTTCTGGGCGTCAATACGCCGGAAGTTGCCGGTCGCAACAAGTCCGCCGAAGCGGGCGGAGAACAAGCCAAGGCTTGGCTGCGCGCCAAATTGGAGCGCCGAAAAGTGTATTTGGAAGGCGACGTCGAGAAACAGGACAAATATCAACGCCGATTGGCTTACGTGTTTACCGAGTCGCGTGAATTCGTCAATCTGGAGTTGGTTCGGGCTGGCTTGGCGATGGTCAACATATTCCCGCCGAATCTGAAATATGTCGATAGCTTGTT
This sequence comes from Methylomonas koyamae, assembly GCF_001644025.1. Lineage (GTDB taxonomy): Bacteria > Pseudomonadota > Gammaproteobacteria > Methylococcales > Methylomonadaceae > Methylomonas > Methylomonas koyamae_A. The sequence continues at coordinate 31,525 of NZ_LUUK01000064.1, read as the reverse complement.
GGCGGCTCAGCGCGACGCCGAACGAGCCGGTTTGGGTATTTGGGGTCGGTCCGAGTACGCGGCGCAACCCTATGCCAGCTTGAACGCCGAAAATTATCACGGTTGGAAGCGGTTGACGGGCCGAATTAGCGGTATCAAACGCACCGCGAAATATAGCTATCTGCAATTTTCCGACGGGGTGGCCGTCGCGGTGGAAAATCGCTATGCCTCTTTGTTTCCGCCGCTTGCGTCCTATGTCGGCCGGCAAGTCGAGGCCAGAGGTTGGGTCCGGCGCAGCAAGGACAAATTCGCGTTGCAAGCGCGCCACGGCGGCGACATCCTGCTCGGCGACTAATCGTCCGCGAACAGCTCGCGGATCATCTGTTTTTCGTCGTCGTTGAGCAGATCGTCGGCGGACAGCAGGCGAACCCGGCGGAACGCGTGTTCGGTGGCGGCGGAGCGCAACGAGGCGCGCCTGTCCATCGCACGGCGTTCGGACTGACGCCGATCGCCCGCTCGCCGGTCGAATTTCGGCCAGAGCAGATACTGTTCCCGCATCATCGCAATCCATTCCTCGCTGTTGAAAGCGTAGGGATTGGTTCTGCGTTCTGCTTGGCGACGTACGACGCTACGGCGCGCCGAGAGCTTGCTATCCATTAATGGCGGTTTTCCAGGCTGCTCCTACCCTGCTTGCTATTTGATCCGGCCGATTAAGGAACGACCGGATGGGTAGGCAATTGGTTTCGAATGCTGCTTTTTAGCGCGATTACCATAGTAAATAGAGGTTTTTTCGCCTAAAAAAGCAACGGGCACCTTGATTTTATCTGGAAATCGACTAGCGGGCGAGACCTTCGGTCTCGGCGTTTTGAGGAGGAACGTCCCGAGTCGCTTGGCGGCGGAACTGGAAAGTTATCCAGTAAGGGCGCAAGATTATGTTCCTAGGCCATTATTCGTGGGTTGGTCGCGCGTTCGAGTTGTACTGCCTTTAAAATGCAAAATTTGGTAAATTCCGCCGAAGCACAACGATTTCGACCGTGAAAGCGGTTGAAATCGTGGTTGCTCCTTAAGAAAGCGTTGCGAATTCGGCTGATCAGGCTTTGGAGAGAGCTGCCAGCGCTGCCGCGTAATCGGGTTCGTCGGCAATTTCGGCGACCAGTTCGGCATGAATCACGGTATCGGTTTCATCGAGTACCAAGACCGCGCGCGCGGTCAGGCCGGCCAGGATGCTGTCCAGCAATTCGACGCCGTAATCTTGCGCGAAGCTGGAGCGGAATGTCGAAAGCGCACCGACATGTTTGATACCTTCGATTTCGCAGAAGCGCACCTGGGCGAACGGCAGGTCGGCCGAGATCACCAAGACTTCGGTATTGTGCAGATGGGCCGCCTTCTCGTTGAACTTGCGGGTCGAGGTGGCGCAGGTTGGGGTATCCAAACTGGGGACGATATTCAGTAATTTACGCTTGCCGGCAAAGTTGGTCAGGCCGACATCTTGCATCTTTCGGTTGGTCAGCTTGAAATCCGGGGCTTGGGAGCCGATAGTCGGTAAATCGCCGCAGGTATTGATCGGTTTGCCTTGGAAGGTGATGGTGGCCATGCAGTTCTCCGGGAATGGCTGAACACAATAGCCGGGCGTCGTACCTCGGCTCTGTTCGCGGGTTAGCTATTTGTGACGCTTGCTGAAATCGATCAGCCGCTTGCGTTTCTTGACTTGGCGGTCGCTAAGCTGGTTTTTCTGGCCGTGGAACGGATTCTCCGGCGATTTGAACACCAGCCTGACCGGTGTACCGGCCAAGCGCAATTGCTCGCGGAAATAGTTCATCAGATAGCGCTTGTAGGCGCCGGGCAGCACGTCGGTTTGTACGCCGTGAATCACGACGACAGGCGGATTGCGGCCGCCTTGGTGCGCGTATTTGAGCTTGATGCGTCGGCCGCCGACCAGCGGCGGTTGGTGGGCCGCAACCGCGTCGCTAAGAATGCGGGTCAACAGCGGTGTGGACATGTCCACCATCGCCGAGTCGTACAAGGTATGTACCACGTCGAACAGTTTGCCGACGCCGCTGCCGTGCAGTGCCGAAATCGGATGTTTTTCCGCGAAATCGAGGAAGGACAATTTCATCTCGATCTGCTTCTTGACGAAGTCCTTGTGTTCGGCGTTCAGGCCGTCCCATTTGTTCAAGCCGATAATCAGTGCCCGGCCGGCTTCCAACACCAAGCCCAAAATGTGGGCGTCCTGATCGGTGATGCCTTCGCGGGCGTCGATCAGGTAAATCACCACGTGGGCTTTTTCGATGGCTTGCAGCGACTTGATGATGCTGAATTTCTCGACGGTCAGCGAGACCCGCGAGCGGCGGCGCATACCGGCGGTATCGATCAGCGTGAATTTTTTGCCGTCGCGTTCGAACGGAATGTAAATGCTGTCGCGGGTGGTGCCGGCTTCGTCGAACACCACGACCCGTTCCTCGCCGAGCAGGCGATTGACCAGCGTGGACTTGCCGACGTTGGGCCGACCGACGACCGCAATGGCAATGCCGGGATCGACTTCCTGAAACTCATCGGCCTGAGGTGGGAGCAGCGTGTCGATCTGGCCGAGCAATTCGTGAACGTTGCGGCCGTGGGCGGCGGCGATCGCCACCGGTTCGCCCAGACCCAAGCCGTAGAAATCGTTGGCGACGGTGTTGCTGTCGATGCCGTCTATCTTGTTGACGACCAGCACCACCGGTTTGCCCAACTTGCGCAGCATGTCGGCGATGGCTTCGTCCGACGCGTTGACGCCGTCGCGGGCGTCCACTAAAAAGAACACCACGTCGGCTTCTTGCAGCGCGATTTCGACCTGCTTCTTGGCGAACACGTCAATGCCGTCGCGCTCGTCGGTAATACCGCCGGTATCGACGACCAGGCAGTCGCGCTCGCCGCGCTTGACTCGGCCGTACTGGCGGTCGCGGGTCAGGCCAGGATAGTCGGCGACCAGCGCTTCGCGGCTGCGGGTCAGATAATTGAACAGCGTGGATTTGCCGACATTGGGGCGGCCGACCAGGGCGATGACGGGTAGCATGATTTAGTGGACTCTCAACGCGGCCAAGGTGCCGTCTTTAGCGTAAACATAAACGGTATCGTCCACGACGACCGGCTTGGCCTCTATCGCGGCCTTGCCGACCTGAATGCGGCCCAGCTGGCGGCCGTCGGTAATCGACAGCCAGTGCACATAGCCCTCGTAATCGCCGACCACCACATAGTTTTGGTAGGCAACCGCGGCGGTCAATTGCCGATTGTGCAAATCCTTTTGTTTCCACAGCGACGCGCCGCTACGTTGATCCAACTGCCAGACCTCGCTTTTGGTATCGCTGACGTAGAGATAACGGTAATCTAGGCTCAAGCCGCTATACGACGACACGGCTTCGTTGCGCCACAGCACATCGCCGTCGACTTCCGACACCGACGAGGTGCCGCCTTGAAAGCTGGCGATATAAATCGCCCCGCGGGCGGCGACCGGATCGACGTCCAGATCGACCAAGCGTTCGACTTCGGAACGTCCGCTCGGAATCGCGATCGTGGCTTCCCACAAGGCCTTGCCGTCTTTTAACTGTAAGGCCTGCAATTTACCGTTGGCCGAGCCGATGACGACGCTGTCGTCGATGACGATAGGGGCGCCGGTACCGCGTATGCTCAGGGCCGGCACGCTGTGCTCGAACGACCACAACACGCCGCCGCCGTTTTCCTGCAAGCCGAGGACCTTGCCGTCGGTGGTGCGGACCAGGACGATGCCGTGGCTGACCACCGGCGTCGCCAGTACTTCGCTGGGAACGTCGGTTCTCCAACGTTGCTCGCCGGTGCCCTTGTCGAAGGCTACCACTTCGCCGGTGCTAGTGCCCATGATGACGCTGTGCGGCCCCAGACCGGGGCCGGCCGAAAAGCTGTACTCGCTATTGTTTTCCCAGGTCAAACTGCCGTTGCCGGCGCCGCGCGCTTGCAAATGGCCCTTGTGGTCGCCGACGTAGACGCTGCCCTCCGCGGCGGCCGGGATCAGTTTCAGATATTTTTCGTCGGCGCCGCTACCGATCGATTCCTTCCAGACGATTTCGGGCTGGACTTCCATCGTATATTCTTGCAACGTCGCCGGCGGGTCGGCGTTATCGTCGTCGCCGGTAATGTATTCGGTGATGCCGGAGATGAAGTCGCGGCCGGCATCCAGACCGGCGCAACCGCCGAGTAACGGCAGGCAGGCGATCAGAGCGGCCAGCGGGTGAAGTCGATAAATCCTGGTCGGCATGTGCATTGAATGAGGGTTAGTTGGCGGCTGGCGGCGCTAACGGCGTTTCGGTGCTCAGATCGTCCAGCTTGAATTGAGTCAGCGGCGTGGCTTGCCCGGTGCGGATCGCGCTTTGGTAAGCGTTGCGGGCCTCGTCCGGCCGGTCCAGGGCGACGTAAAAGTCACCTTGCAGTTCGTCGTAGGCGGCGGCAAAGCCTTCCGATTTGGCGGGGTCGACCGACGCGATCAGTTGCAGGCCTTGTTCGAATTCGCGGCTGGCCAGCAGCAACTGGAGCAGACGCAGGCGAGCGACATGGCGCAGTTCGTCGCTGGTGGTGGTTTCGACGGTTTTTTTCAACAGGGTTTTCGCGCCTTCCAGATCGCCTTGTTCGACCTTGGATTTCGCCAATTCCAGGCCGGCGAACTCGGCGTAAGCGGTTGACGGAAACTCGCTAGGCAGGCGCTCGGCCAGTTTTTCGGTCGATTCGCGGTTGCCGGAATTCGCGCTTTCCAGCATCTGCTGAAACATCAGCGAGGCCTGGCTGTTTTTTTCGGTGTGATGGTTTTGCCACAGATTCCAACCGGTCACCAGGACCAGCGCGGTGACGACGCCGGCAATCACGGCTGTCTGATTGGCTTCCCACCATTTTTTCAACTGTTCCAGTTGTTCTTCTTCGGTATCGTAAATTGCCACGGTAATTCTCTACTTAGTTTGCGGTTGTGTGAAATCGTTGCTGTTGCCAGGCGCGCAAGGTTTCGATGAGCGCCTGATGATCCAGCGTGGTTTGTTCCTGTTCAAGGCGCAACGGCTTTAGCGCCGCGACCTGGTTTTGGGCTTCGTCGTCGCCGATGATAATCGCGTATTCGGCGCCGGATTTGTCGGCCTTTTTGAATTGGCTCTTGAAGCTGCCGCCGCCGCAATTGACCTGGATTTTTAAGCCGGGCAGGGCATCTCTCAGCTGCTCCGCCAATCGCATGCCAACGGTTTCGGCCTGTTCGCCGACCCGGATCAGATAAACGTCGACGCCGGCCGGAATGTCGACGTGTTCCAATTGTTCGATCAGCGCCAGAATACGTTCCATGCCCATCGCGAAGCCGATCGCATGGTTGGCCTTGCCGCCGAGTTGCTCGATCAGGCCGTCGTAACGGCCGCCGGCGCAAATCGTGCCTTGCGAACCTAGGCGTTCGGTGACCCATTCGAACACGGTTTTGCCGTAGTAATCCAGGCCGCGTACCAGACGGGTGTTGATCGCGTACTTCAGCCCCAAGTCGTCCAACGTGCCTTTCAGACGGTCGAAATGCGCCAGGCTGTCTGTGCCCAGATGATCGAGCAGAACCGGCGCGCCGCGCAGCATCGCCTGCATGTCGGGGTTTTTGCTGTCCAGAATACGCAGCGGATTGGTATCCAGGCGGCGGCGACTGTCTTCGTCCAAGTAATCCAGGTGTTGATTGAAGTATTCGACCAGCGTGCCGCGGTAGGCCAGCCGTTCTTCGGCGGTACCCAGCGAGTTGATTTGCAGTTCGACCATGTCGCGGATACCGAGGCGTTTCCAAAGCCGATCGGTTAACAAAATCATTTCCGCATCGATGTCGGGACCGGCCATGCCGTAGGTTTCGACGCCCAACTGGTAAAACTGGCGGTAACGGCCTTTTTGCGGACGTTCATGGCGGAACATCGGTCCGTAATACCAGAGCCGATGGCTTTGATTGTGCAACAAACCGTGTTCCAGACAGGCGCGCAGACAGCCGGCGGTGCCTTCCGGACGCAAAGTCAGCGAGTCGCCGTTGCGGTCGTCGAAGGTGTACATTTCCTTCTCGACAATATCGGTGACTTCGCCGATCGAACGTTTGAACAGCTCGGTTTTTTCGACGATGGGCAGCCGAATTTCCTGATAACCGTAGGCGCCGAGCACGTCGCGGGCATGACCTTCCAGCCATTGCCAGTGCGGCGATTGCTCGGGAAGAATATCGTGCATGCCTCGGATGGCCTGTATGGCCTGCTGTTGTTTTGCCATGTTGGGTTTACTTGCTAATCGCGGATTTAACGAGTTGAGCTTCCTTCGAAGCCGGGAAAGCGGATAGGAGTTTGTCGCGGTACTCTTCGGCCAGTTTGCCGTTGCCCAGCGAGCGTTCGGTTTGAAAAGCCAGCCACAGGGTTTCCGGGGTGTGATTGGCGACGGCCAGATAGCGTTCCAGGAAGCCGCGCGCCGACAGATATTGGCGGTTCTGATAACTGATTTTCTGCATCTCCAGCAAGGCCGGAGCGTATTCGCTTTGGGCTTGCAAGGCTTGGCGGAAATAGCCTTCGGCCTGCTGCGCGTCGTTTTGCTTGAGCGCGCAAGCGCCGAGATTGGTCAGTGCGAACCACGGCCGGGTGTTCATTGCCGAGTCCAGCGCTTGCTTCAATAGTTCCACGCCTTGGTCGACCCGGTCGCGTTCGCATTGAAACCGGCCGTAATTGTTCAAGGTGCTGAAATTGGCGGGGTCGCGGCTTAAGGCGCTACGGTAGCTGTCGTCGGCGGCGTCGTAGTCCTTGACCCGCTCGTAAAACACCGCCAATGTGTTATGGATTTCGGCATTGCCGGAGTCCAGGCTGAGCGCGGTTTGCAATTTTTCGCGGGCGGCGTCCAACATGCCCATGTCCAGATAGCGAGCGCCCATTTGCAGATTGAGCGTGGCCTTTTCGGCATTGCTCATCGACGGCTTGATGTCTGGCAGCAAGCCGCACCCGCCGGTCAGAAGACCGGCGATGCCGCAGATAGCCCAGTATCGTATCGGTTTACGCGACATTGCCGCTGCCGTGCGCCTGCATCGCTTGGAGTTTTAGATGGCGGCGACTTTTATCCTGGACTTGGCCGACCAGTTGGCCGCAGGCGGCGTCGATATCTTCGCCGCGCGTTTTGCGTATCGTGGTGACTAGTCCCGCGTCCTGCAGAATGTCGCGAAAGCGCAGGATGTTGGCGCTGCTGGAGCAACGGTACGACGACTGCGGGAACGGATTGAACGGAATCAGATTGAGCTTGGACGGGACGTTCTTCAACAGTTTGACCAAGGCGCGCGCGTGTTCGGCGCCGTCGTTGATGCCGTCCAGCATCACGTATTCGAAGGTAATGTGCTTGCGCGGACCGGTCTTGGCGTAGTCGCGGCAAGCGTCCATCAGTTCGGCGAGCGGGTATTTGACGTTGATCGGCACCAATTGGTCGCGCAGTTCGTCGTACGGCGCGTGCAACGATACCGCCATGCTGACGTCGCAGACGTCGCCCAGTCTTTTCATCGCCGGCACGACGCCGGAGGTGCTGACGGTGACCCGGCGTTTGGACAAGCCGTAGGCGAAGTCGTCCATCATCAGATTCATCGCCGCGACGACATTATCGAAGTTCAACAGCGGTTCGCCCATGCCCATCATCACGACATTGGTGATGCGGCGCTCGGGCCCGAGGCGTTGTTGGGCCAGATAAAGCTGGCCGACGATCTCGGCGGTACTTAGATTGCGGTTGAAGCCTTGCTGGGCGGTCGAGCAGAAACTGCAGGCCAGCGCGCAGCCGACTTGCGACGACACGCACAAGGTCGCGCGCCGATCTTCCGGAATATAGACCGTCTCGACCCGATTGCCGCAGCGCATTTGCATCGCCCATTTGCAGGTGCCGTCGCTTGCCAATTGTTCCGTGACAATGTCCGGCGCCCTGACTTCGCAATGTTCCCGCAAGTGCTGGCGCAACGATTTGCTCAGGTTGGTCATTTGCTCGAAATCGGCAACGCCTTCCTGATAAATCCACTTCAGTAATTGGGTGGCGCGAAACGGCTTTTCGCCGAGTTCGACAAAAAAGGCTTGCAGACCTTTTCTGTCGAAATCCAGCAAATTGACCAATGCCGGTTTAGCGGATGCGGTCGCAGAGTTCATTCGCGCTGAAGAAGTAAGCGATTTCTCTGGCGGCCGATTCCGGAGCGTCGGAGCCGTGAACGGCGTTTTCGTCGATGCTGACCGCGAAATCGGCGCGGATCGTGCCCGGCGCGGCTTCTTTAGGGTTGGTCGCGCCCATCAGTTCGCGATTTTTCAGAACGGCGTTTTCACCTTCCAACACTTGTACGACGACCGGACCGGAAGTCATGAAGCTGACCAAGTCTTTAAAAAAGCCGCGTTCCTTGTGTTCCGCGTAAAAGCCTTCGGCTTGGTCTTGGGTCAATTGCAGCATTTTCGATGCAACGACGCGCAGTCCGTTTTTTTCGAAGCGGCTGACGATTTCTCCAATCACGTTTTTTGCGACGGCGTCGGGCTTGATGATGGAGAAAGTACGTTCGATGGCCATTGATTTAACTCCCGTAGGTTTATGATTAAAAAATAGAATAGGGCATTATAACCCGTTCGCCGGGGTGATGAGAAACCCGGCCAAGCATATGGAGCGCCTGTGCCGGAGTAGCCCAGCGTATCGGCCGGGCTTCCGGACAGCGGCGCGGGCGGATTAGATCGACAGCCGGCTGGGGTCGCCGTTGCTGCCGTAGAACCAATTGACCAGCATCCGGGTGCTGGTGACCGCGGTAAACACCGAGGTGGCGATCCCGATCACCAAAACCAGCGCGAAGCCCTTGACCGGGCCGGTACCGAAACCGAACAGCAGGATCGCGACGATGAAGTGGGTCACGTTGGAGTCCAAAATCGTCGCGAAGGCTTTTTCGTAGCCCATGTAAATGCTGGTTTGCAAGCTGTTGCCGTGACGCAGTTCCTCGCGGATCCGTTCGTTGATCAAAACGTTGGCGTCCACCGCCATGCCCACCGTCAACACGATACCGGCCATGCCCGGCAAGGTCAGGGTCGCTTGCAGCACCGACATGATCGAAATCAGCAGTACCACGTTGAACAGCAGCGCAAAGTTGGCGATTAGGCCGAAGGCTCGGTAGTAAATCACCATGAAGACCACGACCAGCAAGAAGCCTGCGACGATGGAGTTCATGCCCTGGTCGATGTTTTCCTGACCCAGACTGGGACCGACCGTGCGTTCCTCGACGATTTCGACCGGCGCGGCCAGGGCGCCGGCGCGCAGCAACAAGGCCAAGGTGCGGGCTTCCTCGGGGCTGTCCAGACCGGTGGTCTGGAAGCGTTTGCTGAAGCTGTCGCGTATGGTCGCGACGCTGATGACTTTTTCGACTTTTTCCTTGTGCTGGACTTTTTCGCCGTTGACGACGCGGGTCTCGGATTTGTATTCGATGAAGACCACCGCCATCGGCTTGCCGATATTTTCTTGGGTCAATTTGCCCATCTTTTTAGCGCCGGCGCCGTCCAAGGTAATAAAGACCGCCGATTGGCCGTCCTGGTCCATGCCGGACGAAGCGTCGGTAATCTGGTCGCCGGTAACGATGACCGAACGTTTCAGCAAGATCGGATTGCCGTTTTTGTCCTTGTAAAGGCGGGCGCCGGCCGGTTCGTGGCCGGACAGGGCCGATTGCACGTCGTGTTCGACGTCGACCAAGCGGTATTCCAGCGTCGCGGTGGTGCCGAGCAGTTCCTTGGCGCGAGTCGTGTCCTGTACGCCGGGCAGTTGGACGACGATACGGCTGTCGCCTTGCTGCTGGATAATCGGTTCGGCCACGCCCAGCTCGTTGACCCGGTTACGCAACGTCGTGATGTTTTGGCCCAGCGCCGATTTTTTAATGTCGCGCAATTCGCGCTCGGTGATCGACAACGTGAATTCGTTGGGGCCGGTTTCCTTCAGGTCCAGATTGCGGAAATCCTTGTTCAATACCGCCGCCGCCGCGACCCTGGCCTCTTCGTTCGGCAACACCACCTTGATGCCGTTCGCTTCCTTGCTGACCGACTGATAACGGACCTTGGCGTCGCGGAAGGCGGTGCGGATGTCGTTGTTATAGCGTTCTTCGGTTTGCTTCAACGCGGAGTCCATGTCGACTTCCAGCAGGAAATGCACGCCGCCCCGCAAGTCCAGACCCAGATGCATCGGCTCCGCGCCGATCATGCGCAACCAATCCGGCGTGGCCGGCGCCAGATTGAGCGCGACCGTGGCTTGCTCGGCCAGCTTGTCGCGCAACAGGTCGGCGACTTTCATTTGTTCGTCGGTATTGTTGAAACGGGCCAGCACCTTGCCGTCGGTAAATTCGAAGGCCTTGGTCGTGAAACCGGCGTCGCGGATGCTGGCGGCGACATCGTCCGCTTGGCGTTGTTGCAACGGCGTGGCGGAGGACGAAGCCACTTGCACCGCCGGATCGTTGCCGTACAGATTCGGCAATGAGTAGAGCGTGCCGATCACCAAAAGGGTCAGAACCATCAGGTTCTTCCAGACTGGAAAATGATTTTGCATAGGTTTCCGTTAATAGCTGCGCGAGCCAGGCCGCCGGAGGGGCGAGCGGATTGAGGGCGGCGTTGTGAGCAGTCGTTAGGCTTTTTTGTTCAGGGTTTTGTACGTGCCTTTAGGCATCATCGTCGCGACGGCGTGGCGTTGGACTTGGATGAAGGTGTTGTCCGAGACTTCCAATTTGACGAAGTTGTCGTCCAGATCGACGACTTTACCCAGTATCCCGCCGCTGGTGACCACTTCCGAACCTTTGCCGAGCGCGGCCAACATTTGTTTTTGTTCCTTGTTGCGCTTGGATTGCGGGCGAATGAACAGGAAGTAGAAAAAGATCAGGATGCCAAGCGGAAACAGCATGCCTTCGATGCCGGGTTGTTGGGCGGCGGGTGCGGTTTGCGCAATCGCGTCTGAAATCAAGAAACTCATTGTTGTCCTCTAATTGTTATCGTTTTGTTAGCGGTCCGGCCGGGCGGACAGGCGCGCATTATGCCATAGCCCGCCGCCGATCGCATTTTAAGGGTGTTAAACCAGATGCCTACCGATGCTTTCGCCCAGCCGGACCGGCCGGCCGGCGGTCAGATCGGCATGCCAGGCGACTTGCTCGGGGCCGAACAGGACGATGATCGTCGAACCCATGTTGAAGCGGCCCATCTCGGCGCCTTTAGCTAGCGTCGGTGCGTCGGCGCCGTATTGCCAAACCCGCGCTTGGCTGACGGTCGGTGGCGTGACGACGCCGTGCCAGACCGTTTCGACGCTGGACACGAAGATGGCGCCGACCAAAATCAAGGCCATCGGCCCGGCTTCGGTGTCGAAAATGCATGCCACCCGCTCGTTACGCGCGAACAGATTCGGCACCGCGCCGACCGTGGTGTTATTGACGCTGAACAGCCGGCCGGGTACGTGGATCATCTCCTTCAGCGTGCCGGCCAACGGCATGTGCAGGCGGTGGTAATCCTTGGGCGACAAATAAATCGTGGCAAACCGACCATCACTGAAAGCAGCTGCGCGCTCCGCGTCTCCTCCCAGTAACTCCAGCACGCTGTAGTCGCGGCCCTTGGCTTGGAAAATCCGCCCGGCCTCGATCTTGCCGGCTTGACTGACTTCGCCGTCCGCCGGGCAAGCCAGCTCGTCGCGGCCCGACGCAAAAGTGCGGGCACCGTCTTGCAATTCGCGGGTGAAAAACTCGTTGAAACTGGCGTAACTGTCCGGGTCTGGATATTTGGCTTCCGCCATGTTCACGCCGTACAGGCGAACGATGGTCTTGATGAACAGGTTTTTCCAGGTCGAGTTTCGGCAATGGGTCAGCTTGGCCATCAGATTCGACAGCGCGTGATGGGGCAAGCCGTATTGCGGCAGGACGGTTAACAATTCTTTTAAATTCATGGATTACAGGTCGGGCGTTTTGCCGGCGATCAGATAGGCGAAGGCGATGACTTCGGCGACGGCGACGTAGAGTTGTTCGGGTATCTCGTCGCCGAGCGGCACCTGGGCCAGAATGCGCGCCAGTTCGGGTTGATTTTGTAGCGGAATGTCGTGTTTTTCGGCAATCGCCAGAATTTGTTGAGCGGTAAAACCTTCGCCCTTGGCGGTGACCTTGGGCGCGTTCTTGCCGTCGTATTTCAGAGCGACGGCGATGTCGGCGTTGTAGAAGGTTCTACCGCTCATCATCGGACGGATCGGATCAGGGCAACTGGACCGGCGTCGGCGCTTGCCAAGCCGGGTTGCGATGTTCGACGACCACCGTCGTATAGATCCCGCCGCGCACATTGAAGTCGGCACGCAAGCGCATGAAATTCGGTTGGGTCGCCGCGGCGATGTGATCGAGAATTTCGTTGGTGACCGCTTCGTGGAAGGCGCCGCGCTCGCGGAAGGTCCACATATATAGCTTCAGCGATTTCAATTCGACGCACAGCCGATCCGGCACGTATTCGAGCGTCAATTTGGCGAAATCCGGCTGGCCGGTCATCGGGCACAAACAGGTGAACTCCGGAATGTCGATACGGATCGTGAAATCGCGCGCCGGTCTGGGATTTTCGAAAGTGGTCAGGTCGGAACTGGGTTGGGTACTCATGATGGACTTATTAGAATTGATCGCTCGAAATGCCGCCGAATGTCGGCGATCCGACAATTTTACCAGCTATCGGTTCGCAATGACGGCCGATTGTCGCGCGCGGGCGATCTTCGCTAGTTTCAGTTTAAATGCCTATGGTCGAACGGCGTTGTCTTATTGCGGTCATCCGGGCATGGTATCAATTGGAGGATTCTTCGCGAGCGGCTGTGCGGAAAGTGTTGGCCCGTGGGCGGATCAGCCGCCGAACGATCCCGTGAGGCTTATTGCCCCGAGAAATGGAATATAGAACACGTCGTTAGTCGCGATTGTCCGCCCCGCGCACGGGTTTAAATGGGGTTGTGTCCGATGACATTGACAGACTCTCGTTGGGTGTGGGTGTCACGTCGCGTTGATGAACGGACCTGGTCGGCAGAGAAACAACCAGTCGTACCCGCACGAGTTCTCCAGAGTAATACGGCTAGGGATTTATTCGAAGATGGCGGTTTTGTGATAATAAAAAAATATGCTTTGGCGTTGTTATTTATTTTGTTTTTGGCAGTTTCAATCTATTATGCCGACAATTTGACGCTGGAAACGGTGAAAACTAATAAAGTTTGGTTAAGTCGGTTTATTCAAGATCATTACTCGTTTTCGGTGATCTTGTTTTTTCTGGCTTGTGTCGTTTTCGTCAACTCCCCGGTACCGGCCGCCGCGGTGATCAAAGTGTTGGGCGGCTATTGTTTCGGGTTTTATCTGGGAGCTATCTATAATGTCGGGGCGACTATTTTAGCCTGTTTGGTCGGGTTCGCCATTAGCCGCTATGCGTTAAAAGGGTGGTTTGAAAAAAGCTATTACGATCGAATAAAAAATATCGATACCGAGTTGGAACATAATGGCTTTTATTATTTCCTGAGTTTACGACTGGTCATGGTGGTGCCGTATTTTATCATCAATATCACCGCCGGGATTTCCAGAGTATCGTTTCGGCAATATTGTCTGAGTACGATATTGGGTGTGTTGCCGACTTCGTTGATTTACGCTAACGGCGGCGAAAAACTGGAGCGGATCGCGTCGTTTAACCAATTGCTCGAACCGCCGGTAATTGCGGCTATCTTATTAGTGGCGGTCGTTTCGCTGGTGCCGGTGCTGGTCAAAAAATTGTGGATCAAACGGAAGACCAATTAGAACACGGCTTATCTTTGCGAATAGGGTTTTACTCAACCCGCATACACCTCGTCCTGCTCGATCAAAAACAGCACCCAGGAAAACTGGCCGGTGCTGATCTTGCTGCCGCAATAACCGCATTCGCCGCTTTGGCCCATGTTGTCGGCCGGGGCGCCGCAACTGGGGCATTGGCTTAGCGCGTAGGGCTGGGCGCGGTGTTCGGCGGCGGTACGGCGGACGAAGGTCCAGTATTCGGAATAGCGCCGTAACTTGGATTTGGAGCCTCCGACCAGTTTGCCGTTGCCGTCTTCGGTGTAATCGTTGCAGGCGGCGAAGATGCGTACGGTGACGGCTTCGTAAAACAGGTCGCTATCGATTTTCGCCAAAACGACTTGTTCGATCCGCAGATTATCCAACCGGTTGAACCAGCCGCGCGCGACGTACATTTTTTGCCAAAAGGCGTTGGTTTCGTAGAGTCGGTCCGACAGCAAATGCCGGGCCGCTTGCCAGTCGCGCCGGCTCCAGCAAGCATAAATAGTCAAGAAATACGGGCGCACCACGTCGTTCTGAAACGGCGTCCAGAACGGCGTCCAATCGGCAAGGCCGTATCGTTGCTGCCAAGCATTGATCTGTTCGATCAGATCGCTTTGTTTGATCGTGACGGCTTGCGTGCCTTGCTCTTCGGCGTAGGCCGCCAAGCCTTCGTCCACCGGTACCGCGTGGGTACCGACCACGATGCGCTTGCCCAGACACCATTGCTCGCCGCCTTTTTGTACGGTCGCGCCGCAATAGCCGCACACGCCGGTATCGGTAAAATGCGCGGGGCCGCCGCATTGTGGGCAGCTCAGGGTCTGCATTTTTTCAGGTTCCGCCGACAGCAAGCCCTTGCGGCGGTATAGCCGCCAACGCTCGACGACGGCGTAGCGCGAATGCGCGTCTTGCAGGTCCAAGCTGTAGTTGGCGTCGATCTCGATGTCGATACTGTCGCTGTCGGCGCCGGTCGTGTCGACGGCGAGCCAGCGCATGCCGTTGACGACGATTTCGCTGACGGTCCAGGGTTGGGCTTTGTTGAAATGGCCTTGTAGCTCGGCGCTCAAAAATGGCGACAAGTACTCGAATTCCGGCTTGGTCGAGTATTCGTAAAATTTGCAATACAGGGAATGCACGAATTCCAGAAACACGATCGCCGAAAAGTTGCGGTCCAGCCGCTTCAGCGCGGCGACTTGCTCGGCAATGCCGTTTTGTCGGCGGACGCGGACTTCCGGCGGCGGGGTGGCGGGGATGGCGCGGGTTTGCGATTGTTGGTGGATGATGTAAATGACGATCGCGGCGATAATTAGAAATAGGACCAACGCTTCCAGCGTCGACATCGGATGAGCGGCCGACGATCCGCCGCCGTGGGTGCTCCAACCGGAACTCGAATGGGAGCCGCCGCTAAAACTGTGCGAACTCGATGAGCTGTGCGAACTGCTGGAATGCCCGCCGCCCGGCCGGGCCGGCAGCGCTTGGGAAACGGTCAAACCGACCAACGTTACGATCGCAAGCCACTTTTTCATAAATCGACGTCCAGCCGGTCCGGCAATTCGTTGAGGTCGCCGGTGCGCACCGGCAGGTAGCGGGCGCAGGCGTCGGCGGTGTTCGCCAAGGCCGGCAGCAAGGCCTGTTCCGGCCGGCCGGCGGCGAAGACCGCGTCGAACTCGGCTTGCAGCGTCCGCCAAACCGGTTGCGGAATCGCCTGCTCCAGTCCCCGATCCGCCAACAGAAACACTCGCCGCTCCAACAGCGAGCAATACACTAGCAAGCCGGTCTTGCCGCTCGTATGCTGAATGCCGGCTTTTTGAAAGATCGCCCGAGCCAGGATTTCCACCGCCTTGTCCAGACGCGCCCGGCGTACGCTAAAGCGCTTGATGATCGGCAACGTGGCGACGGCGTAAGCAAAAGCGAAAGTCAGCAGCGGGGCGTAGTAGATTAGCCAGTTTTCGAACTCGACCGGCGCGTACATCAGCAGCGTAAAACACAGCCAGGCCGCAGCCAATCCCCAGACCAACGGCACCGAGCCGTATTCGGCCGAGCGCGCCCGGAACACCACCACGACTTCGGCTTGCGAACCGCGTTCGATATGCTTGATCGCCTCCCATAACCGGGCCTGATAGTCTGCCGCCAAATATCGTTTCATCGCTTTTTCACCGCCGTGCTCTATAGTTGGTTTCCAAGTTTTATTCTCAGGGGACAATCATGGGACTTTTCGACGGTTTGCAACGCCAACTGCGCTCGGTTATCGAATGGCAACAGCCGGCGCCGAACGCCTTGTTCGAACAATGGACCGACAACGGCGACGAAATCAAAAACGCTTCGACCTTGATCGTCGGCCCCGGCCAGGGTTGCATCTTCGTCTATCGCGGCAAAGTGCAGGCGGTGTTCGACACCGAAGGCTCCTACAACCTGCAGACCGACAACATCCCGTTTTGGACCACGATTGCCAGCTTCATGCAGTTCTTCGAAAGCCAGTACAAGGTCGGCATTTATTTCTACCGCAAGACCGTGATTTTAGATCAGAAGTGGGGTACCACTTCGATGATCAAATATCTGGACCCAACCTATAAATTTCCGGTCGGTCTGCGCGCCTACGGCAATTATAGTTACCGTCTCGCCGACCCCGCCGGGTTTTTCGTCAACGTGGTCGGCGAGCAAAAGGCCTTTACCACCGAGCAATTGCGTACCGTGATCGTCGCGCGGCTCGGCCAGCCGCTGGCCGATTTTCTGGCCACCAGCCGCTTCGGTTATCTGGATATCGATACCAATCGCGAAGAAATCGCCGCCGGCGTGCTGCAAAAGTTGCTGCCGATGTTTGCGGAACTGGGCTTCGCGATCACCGACTTCAGAATCGAAGGTACCGACTTCGACGAAGACACCCTGAAACGCATCAACCGCATCGCCGACATGACCGCCGAAGCCCAGGCCGCCAAGGAAGTCGGTCTGGACTACGCCCGCATTCAGCAATTGGAGGCGATGCGCGAAGCCGCCCGCAACGAAGGCGGCGGTGCCGGCATGGGCATGGGCTTGGGCGCCGGCATCAGTTTCGGTCAGAACATCGCGCAAGCAATGAACAATCCCGCGGCCGGCGGAGCCACGTCCGCGCCGGTCGCCGCCGATCCGATGGAAAAACTCGCGCAACTGAAAAAAATGTTCGAAGCCGAGTTAATCACCGCCGAGGAATACGCGGAAAAGAAGAAGAGTATTTTGGATGGGATGTGACGGCGCGCGGCTCTGTCGCCGGTCGTTTAAGCTCGACCGGATGATTGCGGGGCGGGCAGTTCGGCCGGAACCGAGCGCGATGCTGAACGCATTGGACGCAAAAGGCCATAAATCGCGTTAACACGGCTGCTCGAGTACCGGCGTTTAGGCCAATGGCAGGTAGATATCCGTGATCTGTTCGTGCTCCAGCGTTTCCGGCACGCGCTTGATATAGTGGAAAAACAGCGGAAAGTCCCGCAATTCCTCGCCGCTGCCGGGCAGCCAGTCGCGGAACAGGTAGTACACGCTATCGCTGATGCGGTCGGTCGAGCCGATATGGCGCACCACGGCGCAACGTCCTTCCGGAATCCGTTTGTTGACGACGCCTTGCGGGTTTGCCGGCACGGCTTGCTCGACCTCGCCGCAGACATCGAAGCGAAACTCGTCCGGCGGTGTGACGGCCGGGTCGTCATAGGCGATACCGAAGGTCCGGCTCGTGGCAATCGGCGACAGGCCGCTCTGCTTGCGCCAATCGATGAAGGTTCGAACCGTGTCCATCACTAGGCTGGGCGCGGCGCGGTGCTCCAGCACGGCAATCAGAGTTTCGGAAAATTCGACGATGTTGACTTGCATAAAGTGACTCCTGATACGTTGGGGTAAGCGCATGCGCTGGTTCCACGGCTGCCATGCGGGTTGGGTTCTGAATTGAGTCGGCGTTTGTCCGAAGCATTTTTTGAAGGCGCGAGAGAACGATTCCGCGTTACCGAATCCGGTTTCCAACGCAATATCGGTAATCGGCCGCCGTTCCTGAAACACCAGTTGATACGAGGCTTTGCGCAAGCGCAATAGCTGCACGTAGCGGGTCGTGCTCAGCCCGGTATAAGCGGAAAACTGCCGTTGAAAGTGGAAGCGGGAAAAATGTGCCTGCCGGCTCAATTCGTCAACCGACAGCGGCTCGAACAAGTGCCGGTCGATGTACTCGAAAACCCGATCGAAGCGCGCCGCATAGGCCGCGTTCGCTACTGTGTCTGTCACGGTAATACCTCCTGATTCGGGGCTTACTGTAACAAGCGCCGAATCCCGCCGCCTGACCGAACGTGCGGAGTTGAGTGGATTTAAGCTGGCTCCCAAGCTCCGGCTTGGGAGCTCAAACCTGAGAAGTTCCAGTTGCCTAACTCAATCATCGGGAATCCCTGATTGTGCCGATGACTCGCTCTGCCTGGCCAATAGGGCCGGTTCCGGTCGGAACCCGATAGGCAGGGGCGGGAAGGGGCTATTCGGCCGCCCGCCTGCGAACCGCTGCCTAAATAAAAAAGCCCCGAACGCCGGGTGGCGCTCGGGGCTCCTCTTAACAGTCCGTGGCCGGTTACCCGGCCGACTGGGCGCTTATTTCACGATTTCAGCGGCCGCCGCTTTCAACTTGGCGGTGTCGGCCTGCATCGGTTTCATCATGTCGTTTTTCGAGGCTTTCGCTCCGGCGACCAACTCATCGGCGGTTTTGAACTTGCCTTTCAAGGTTTCGAAGCTGGGCGCTACCGAACCGTTGTGGCAACCCTTGCAAGTATCGGCGTCGCCGGCTTGCGACAACGACGGCAGCCAGGCAAGAAACAGCGATGCGGCAGTGGTGATTAGAGCTTTCTTCATAACTCGGACTCCTCGGTTTTATAGTAATTATTGAGTTGAGAATCGGCGTTCGTTCCAATCAAATTTTCTCGACGGACGGACACCGAGCGCAGTCGGATTTTTTCCGATTGCGAAAAAATTTCTATCACACGACCTACCGCAATGCAAATCGTGGCGGCATAAAAGCGCGAGCGGACCGGGGCCAGACCGGCGCGGCGCTTTGTTTAACGATGCGGGTTCCAGCCTTGGACCAAGCGTCGAGTTTGGATTTCCAGGGCAAAGACGGTTAAAGATCTGAACCACGAGGGTATTAAACCATCGGCCCGACCAGCCAGCCGACGAACTCGGCCCTTCAATGCCGTTTGCCTGGCGAAGGGCGCGCCAGCCTGCGCTTAGACGAGCCCAGACCGAACGAAATGCCGGCGATACAAGGGGCCGGGTTAACCACTCGATCCTTTTCTACCGGCGCGTCCTTAGAGGGAGTCGCCAATCCGAGCGCCGCCAATCCTGTCCTGAACGCCGCTGAAACGCTCGGTTTGAACGGGCGTCCGCCGGAGCGCGCCGCGCGGAGGCCAATGCCGTCGGCAAATCCGGCCCGAACACCGGCGATACTCGACGCCGAGTCTTTTTTGCTCGGCGTCGAGCCGGTGATATGCGGCGTCGAGTATTTTTTGTTCGGCCGAACCCCAGCCATACGCGGTGCTGAGATTTTCGCCGGAATCCGGCGTGGGTTTCATTCAATTTTGTCAGATGACTCAACAAGCATTGTGTTCCGGGATGGATGGCCGGACCCGTTAGAGCTCGGAGCGAATCCGGACGCCATGGACGGACTTAAGCCATACCGCCATGGCACTGGATGCCCGATTCCCGGCACGCATGACGGTCTTGAAACAAATCCGGGACGATGGCGCAGGATCGGGCTTTCGCTAAACCGATGTAGGCCGCCTTTCGAACCACGTCCGGAAGCGCCAGCTTCCCAAATTCTCGCCAGTCTTTGATCGCGTCGACCAATCCCACCGCGCCCGCATAATGCCGCGAACCGGAATAACGCCAATGCTCCGGCAAATCCACATAGCCGCGTTTGACCGGGTCAAGGTGGATGTAAACCGACTTCCGCCGCCTCGCCGCCTCGGATTCGATCCGCCGCGGATGACTACCTTCCTCCCAAACCCGGTACTCGCTCTCGATCTTATGCGACCGCTTCAACAGCGCCAATACCGCCAGCACTGGCGCAGAGCCGCTTTACTGCAGTTAGGCGATGATTTGCTTGGCGGTGTAAGCCTTAAAACGCAGCATGTCCCGGCTCAGATCCGGCGAAGCGGCGATCAGGTGCAGGTGATTTTCCAAGCTCACCTAACCGTAAAGTTGAAACCCGCTGCCGCGCCGTAAAAACCGTCGGGAATCCAGTGCGATATTCAAGCTTTTCCGAGGGCGAATAGGTTTGCTTAATCTTCCCCGAGACCGAAAGTCTGAACCAAAATTTGCCGTTCTTCTTGGTTCAGGTCCAGCAAAACGCTACGGTCCTGAGCGCCGGCTTTCAGAAAGTCGGTGCCGGTGCGCAACAGGCGTAGCGGTAATTTCAAAGCCTCGCTGTTTGTGCCGGCGGCTTCCCAAGCCACGCACCATTGTTCCAGATTGTCGGGGCTAGGCGTTTCGTTGGGGTCTCGGTGGATAGAACCCAGATGGTGTATTAGGGCTTCGCCGAGGTAAGTCGATGCGTGGTGTTGTTCGAATACTTGCGCTAATTCGGCGATGCGTTGTTTGCGGGCTGCTGTCGTCAGACTACTGGCATAGACAAACGCGACCATGGCTGTAAATAGAACTTCTTCCGGTTGACTCTTCGCGGTTAATTGACCTAAACCGTCCGCAAGTCTTGCCATTCCCACGTTCCAGCGTCCTAACATAAAATTTACTAATGCCAGAGCGAAATGTGCGTCCGTAGATAAGTCATCCGGTAGATTATCGATAGTTAAAATCGTGGCGTAATCGCGTTCGGCATCTTCAAGTCTATCAGTCATGGAATAGAGCAAACCTCGGTTATATAAGGCATTCGCCAGGGTCTCAGGCGATTTTTCAGGAAACTCAATTGCCGTTGTGTTGGCTGCAATCGCGTCGGCGAAGTCTCCCAACAGTCTTAATGCTATTCCCCGGCTGTAATGTGCTCTTGAGATCAAATCCGGCGAAACGTCGTGCAATTCGCCAACGCTATTAAAATCTCTCAGCGCTTCTTCGATTTCGCCCATTTGTCCTTTTATCCTTCCTCGTTGAAGAAGCGCTTTTGCAGTTTGTTCCGGTGCAACATCACCAAATTCGATTACGTGACTATAGTCTTTGAGCGCTTTTTCGGGCATGCTCAATTCTTCGTAAATAGTCCCTCTTCTGTTGAGAGCTATCGATACTAGATCACCGGATGCATTCGGTAATTCAAGCAGGCGTTCCACCATTAACATGCCCGCTTCGATCCGATTGAACTCAAAGTAAGTAATGGCAGCTATGGCGTATGCTGCTTCAATAACTGGCTGAGAGTATTTGTCCGTTTCCCGGCATATTTCTTCCAGGTACCTCATCCCTAGTTCATGATTTCCTTTGGCTAATTCCCCACAAGCAAGCGCCAGCTCTTCAGATAGTTTTACGGTGCTTTCTATTAGAGACATCCATTGTTCACGCTGCTCGTCATTCAATTCGCTCCGAAAATCCTCCACCAACAACTGCGCCCGCAAATTACCCCAAACCGAATTTCTATCGATCGCCGCCTGCAAATAATGGCGCGCCAAGCTGCCTTCGCCGCAGGCCGACAAGCGTTCGTCGAGTTGCACGCCGTCGTACCAAACCCGTAAAAAATCCACCAATAGCCGTAGCGGGCCGGGCGTTTGGTTTTCCTTGATTTCCACGCAAATCCGCATCAAAGGTTCGGCAATTTCGTACAGCGATTCGCGGCCGCGCTGGGCCGATTGCACGTAGCCTTTTGCCCGCAAATCCTTGAGCTGGCTGGAGATGGTTTGTTGACTGGCGAACAGGTGGCGGGCCATATCCTTGACCGGCGTCGGCCGTTCCCGGCTGCATAAGAATTCGACGATCTTGCGTTGTTGCGGCGGCAGCCAGCGGATGCGTTCCTGATAGTAGGGCGTCATTTCGTCGACCATTTTGGCGAAGGGGTCGACCAAGGCGTTGATGTTGTCGCCGGTAATGAATTGCGACAGCACCAGATAAACCCGATGGTTGCCGCCGGACAAATGATGCAGGGCCCGCACCCGCGAACGGCCGGTGGGGCTGCGCAAAAAGGCGGCGGCTTTGTCCTGACGGTTGAGCGCGGCGATTTTGCCGAGCAATTCGGCGGCTTCTTCCACCGATAACATCGCCAGCATTTCGGTCTGAAAAAAGCCGAAGAAGGTGCTGTTACGCTTGGACACATCATCGACCAAACGTTGGGCGGTAGCGACGATAGTCATCACCGGATGTTCCTGGATAAAGGCGCGCAAGCGCTGTTGGCCGGTTTTGCCCAGGCCTTCGAACAAGGCGTCCAGGTTTTCCAGTGCAACCAGCAGCGTTTTGCCGGCCTGCTTTTCCAACAATAAGCTTGCCAGCAGCCGTTCGGCCGCCTCGGCATCCAAATCGTAAATGGGTTCCAGGTCGTCCGCGCGGTAATCGCCGGGGTAGCGTTTGCTCAGCGCCAAATAGATGCGGCGCAACAGTTCGAGCAGCGTGGTGCTGGTTTCGTCCTCGTTCAACCAGGCGATCCGTAATGACTGTTGCAAGCTTTCGTCCGAGCCGGCACGGTGAACCAATAAGGTCAACAAATGGCTTTTACCGGTGCCGCGGGGGCCGACGAACAACAGATGATGTTTATGGCCGCTGCCGGCGCTTTCCCGAACCCGTTCCACGGCGTCGGCCAGCAGCGCATGGCGCTGAACGAAGATGGCTTCCAAATCTTCCGGCGCGGTCCGGCTCGGCGTGAATACCGACAAAAAGGCTGACTCGTTCATCTTCGTCTCCTAAAGTCCGCGCGACAAGCGCCACCAGCGTTTCAGCAACGGAAAACGAAACTGGTAGCCTTGTTCGTCTTTGGCGAGGTAGTGGTCTTGTTCGACCGCTTTCAGCAGTTTCAGCAATTCTTCCCTGTCCACGGTCAAGCCTTGACCTTTCAGTTCATGGAGTATGGTATTGACCGCCGTTGTGTCGTCGCGCACCGCGATGCTATCCAACAGCGCTAAAACGGCTGCTTCGGAACCGGCCCCGTAATAAGTCGAGATTCGGTCGCGGTAATGCGTCAGCTCCCAGGGATCGTTGCTATCCAACATTTGTTTGCTGACTAGCTTGTCGATTACCTCGGCGGTCGCTTCTTGTCCGGATAATTTCACCGCCTTGACGATGTGGTGGATGTAAAACGGAAACCCGTCGGCTCGTTCGGCGACGGTTTGGGCGGACATGGCCGCATCGGACGTGGCGATGTTTTCGCCCTCGATCAATTTTTCTGCCAATTCTCGCGCGAAATTGGGCTCCAAAACCGGCAATTCGAAGGCATATAAATCGTTTAACGGCGAATTGGCGTAGCCATGTTGTTTCAGGCTGTCAATGACATGGTGAAAGCCGATCGATCCGGTCAAGATCATGCGCAAGCCCTGGCCGCCTAATTCCTGGCGTAGTGCTCTCAAGGTATCCAATACTTCCATCGCGGCGGCTTGGCCTTCGCGAGCGGCAATGCTTTGCAACATCAGCGGCACTTCGTCCCAAAGCAACAAAGGCCGCTCCTTTTGTTGGTGTTGGGATACGACCAAATCTTCGATCGATTTGCTCAGTAACGTCTTCCAAGGCGTTTGGTCGTTAAAGGTAGGTAACTTGAGCACGCCTTTGATTTCCGTACCGCCGATGGCTTTCCAAAAATCCTTCGCTCGTCGCGCGCTCTGCTTCCGAGCCGATAGGTAAGCATCGACTTCGCGGTAAACCGCTTGGGCGAAATCCATGGCGCTATGGTATTGCTCCAAATCCTGGAAAATCGGTACCCAACCGGCTTTAGGGGACGCGCAAAGTTTTTTGATGACGGTGGTTTTACCGATGCGGCGTTCGGCGTTGATGCGTATCGATTGCTGCTCCAAGGTTTCCCAAAGCTGTTCGATGACGCGATCGCGGCCTATGATTTCGTTTAAATCGATCTGACCGCCGGGATTGGCTTTCATAAGCGCCTCGTTGATAGATGTATTTGATACGTTAAAAATAACGTGCGTTAATTTTAACGTATTTTTAGCGCTATAGCTAAATACATACGACTGGGCTAAATAACGAGAACCCTATCCATCCAAACTTCCAAGCGGAAATTGGAGAAATCCGTTCGTTTGCGATATCGGCACAGGGAAAGCTTGGGACGACTCCACCCTAACCTTAGCAGTCCAGAGGGATCACCCCGAACCAATCTGAATAATCTGATTCAACCGCTCGCAAACCTGAGCGAACAAATTGCCAGGTAAGACCTTGAGCGGATGGGGTTTGGCTTTGCGCAAGCGCCAGTCGAACGACTTGGGTTGGTGGCAGAGCACATAACTGGTTTGTTCGGCTTTACGGCCGCCGGCTTTACCAATCGCTACGGCAAACGGATTGTCGGCGTTGTAGGCAGCGCTGGTCATCGGTAGGCCGATCACCAGCTAGGTTTTTTCGTTGAAGATGCGCGGAGAGAGCACCAAAAACGGATGGATGTCGCGCATTTCCTGGCCGACTTGCGGATTGCAATCGATCCAGATGATGTCTTGCCTTTCCGGTATCCAAGCCGCTGTTTGCTTACGGCTTACCAACGTTCGGCACCGATTGCTTCCGCGGTTGCCATGGCTTCGCCGCCGTGCCGCTCGGGGTCGAAACGGGCCAAGCGTTGTTCCAACGTTAAAGCTTCGTCGGCTAACGGGGTGATAATCACCTTGTCATCTTCAACGGATATCCGTACTCGTTGATGGTTGTGCATATGGGCGGCTTTGGCAATGGCCGCCGGTAGGCGTACGCCCAGGTTATTGCCCCATTGTTTTATATCGAGTATGGCTTCGGTCATGTTGTTTCCCTGAAGTGTTTAAACGTGAGTATAAACATCGTTTTATATTTGGGTCAGTTTTGTGAATTTCTCTGGTTCCCAAGCCGGAGCTTGGGAGCCAGACCGACCGGCTGGTCGTTAGCTCAATCCAACTCATCATCCATCCCCAACGCCCGCATCTCCAAGCCTTCGATTTCTTGTAACGATTTACCGGCGATGCCTTGCAAGTCGCCGTACATGCCGACCGTGGCGTTCATCACCCGCTCGATTTGCGCCTCGCGTTTGGCCCATTGTTTGGTGATGGCTTTGCGTTCCTTGTCCAGGTCTTCCTGCATGGTGGAGAAGGCTTCGACGATGGCTTCCACCCGGTGACGGAAGCGCGGGCCGGTCAGGTATTGGTAGACCATCTCGGTTTTTCCGTGTTGGCCTTCGGCGGCGAGGCGGGCCATGCCCACTTCCAGCAGGGTGTGGCGTAGCACGGTGGCGACCGGCAGGGCGGCGCGTGGGGCGGTGACCCAGATGCCGTCGATGACGTCGAAGCTGTCCACGCCTTTGGGCAGGGCGTGGCTGACCAGCACGGCGATGTCGGCCTTGGCGCTGCGCTGGTCTTCGCGCAGTTTCACCAGCCAGCCGTCGCTCCAGTTTTTGGTGCGTTTGGCTTCCCAGAGAATGCTGCCTGCAGCTTGCCCGGAGCCGCCGACCACGCGTTGCAGCAGGTCGCCGCCGAATTCGCCTTTGGCGACCGGTTCGATGTTGTCGAACGGAAACTTGGCGCGCAGCAGGTTTTCCAGCTCCAGTTCCTGCACTTCGCCTTGCAATTGCTGCGAGCCTTGTTCGGCTTTTTGTTTCAGTTCTTCGATTTTTTGCTGCATGGAGGCGATGGTCTGGTCTTTTTCCATTACCCGCAGTTTCAGGCCTTCCTCGGCTTCGCGTTTGGCTTGGTTGCGCACTTCGTTGAGATTGGTTTGTACGCGTTTTTCGATGGTCAGCTCCAGCTCGCGCTTGGCGTCGTCCAGTTCGCGTTGTTTCTTGATCAGCTCGGCTTGGGCTTGTTGGGCTTCGGCCAGTTTGGCGTCGCGGACTTTCAAGACTTCGTTCAGTTCGGCCAGTTCCCGGCTTTTGTGCTCCAGTTCGGCGGCGGCAGCTTGTTTGGCTTTGCGGGTTTCTTCCTCGATCACCCGCTGGCGTTCGGCTTGTAATTGTTTGGCGACTTGCTGCGCGACTTGATCGTCCAGGCCGCGCTTGGCTTCGGCCAGTTGTTTCTCCTGGTCCTTGATGCCTTGTTCGCGCAGGGCGATGGCTTGGTCTTTTTGCTGTAACTGCTGCTCGAACTGTTTGCGGGTGGCGGCGAGCAGCGGCGCGGCCAGCGACTCGGTCAACGGTACTTGCGTGCTGCAATTGGGGCAGGTGATGGTGGCTTCGGTCATGTGGGTTGGAAAGTCGGCGGATTTGGGAGCGGCATGATACCGGCACGGATTGGTTTCGTCTAACGGGAACACTACTTAGGTGTGCCGGTCCAGCTCGGCCAGGTCCAGTGCGGTATTGACGTTGGCGAAGATGCCGGGCCGATCCGAGAAATCTACTAGGACTGGGTTGTGCTCGGCAAACCAGCGTTGCAATTTGCGCTCGCCGCGGTCGAGATAGGCTTGCAGGTCGGCGGCAAGGTGGGTGCGTAACGCGGCGACGGTCGGATGCCAGCGATTGCCGTCGTGGGCGGCGGCAATCGCTGGCTCGTCGCTTAACGCGGCCAGCAGGCGCTGTAAATCGGCGGTTTCGATCAACGGCGTATCGCAGGGTAAGATCAGCAGAATCTCGCTATCGCAGGCTCGCATGCCGGCCAGAATACCGGCCAGCGGGCCGTCGAAGTCGGTGTTGGCGTCGGCAATTACCGGATAGCCGAGTTGACGGTAGGCGTCGCGATTGCGGTTGGCGCTGATCCAGGTAGCGCCCACCAAGGGTTGCAACGCGGCCAAACCGTAAGCGGCCAGCGGCAAGCCTCGGAAGGGCAGCAAGCCTTTGTCGCGGCCGTCCATGCGTCTGGCGCGGCCGCCCGCCAGGACCAAGCCGGCGACTGTGTTTTGCCCGTTCATGATGATAAACTTTGCCGATGTTGAAGAGAGCCGTCATTGTCGCAAGCCTGCCCCTGTTTGCAAGCTGCGCTGGGCTGCCGCCGAATACCGAGTTGGTGCCGTATTACCAGGTCGAAACCGTCAAGCCTTACGACGAGGTGCTGGCGGAACTGGAAGTGGCGATCGCCGAGCACAACTTTCGGATCACCGGCCACAGCCGGGTCGGCAAGGTGATTCGCGATCGCGGCGCGTCGGGCTTTCCGGAATACGACACGGTCCAATTTTGCAATCTGACGCTGGCGAAGGTGGTGCTGGAGATTACGCCGCACGCGATCGGCTTCATGCCTTGCAATGTGGTGACCTACCAGTTCGACGGCAAGACCCGAGTCAAAACCCATTTGCTGCCCGAGGACACCGATAATTCGGCCTTGAACGCGTTTGCCAAGGAAATGAATCCGCAATTGCGGCAAATCGTCGATTTCGCCGCCCAACCCTGATTTCAATCAACCCCATCCGAAATACACCATGAAAAAAACCTTGTTTTCGACCATTGCCGCGATCGCGCTTTTGACCGGTTGCGCCGCCCAGCAGGAAAATACCCAAGCCGAAGCCTCGGCCACCGAAGCGGCGCCGGCCAGGATTAACGACTTTCCGACCCGCGACCGGGTGGAGTACGTGTTGGAATGCATGGCCAAGCGCGGCGGTAGCGGCAGTTACATCACCCAATACGCCTGCGGCTGCAAGGTGGATAAGATCGCCGAGAAACTGACTTTTGCCGAATACGAGGCGGCGCGCACCTACACGCAAATGCAGAAAGCTCCCGGCGAATCCGGCGCGGCCTTCCGCGATGCCAAACAGAGTAAGGACTTGCGCGCCAAATTGAAGGAAGCCGACGCCGAGGCCGAAAAAGCCTGCTTCGTGAAATAAGCTGTTGTCGCCAACCGATACGTGGGCAGGCTTGCGTTCAGCGGCGGTTCCGCGTTCCGCTCGGCGGCCAATTGCGTATCGGCCGGTTTTCCGGCGTCTCCGAACTGAATGCCGGAAACCTGGACTATCTGCCTCAATCACCTATTAACCTGGCTCTTGAATACCGTTCGCCCTGGGCCTGTCGAAGGGCACACTAGCCTAGGTTTCGACGAGCTCAGCCCAAATGAAATACCTGTGATCAATAGGGCCGGGTTAATAGTTCCGTCTTGTTCCGATGATGCGGTGCTTGATCGCCGGTCACCGCTGACGGCGCGCTATTGCGGATCGCTTTTTGTCGTGGATGGTGTCGATTTCTCTGTCTCAAACGCCGTTGAAGGCCAAAATGCTTAAATTACTGGGCTGGCTGCTGTTGGCCGCGCCGCTGGCATTGAAAGGGCTGTACGTCGATCGCTTTATTTACGACTACACCGGCACCCGCTGGCTGGGTCTGGGGCAGGTAATCGCCAACGACGCGGTACTGTTTTTCGCGATCTTGTTATTGGGATATGTGTCGCTGTCGCCACGCTTGCCGCGTCCGGCGGTAGCGCTGTTACGCCTGACGGCCTTGGCGATCTGGGCGGTGTATTGGATCGATTACGCGATCATCGTTAATTTCAATACCCATCTAGCGCTCGGCGATGCGATCAAATACACCGATTATTCGCTGAAATACATTCGGCAAATTTACGGGTTGAGCGATGCCGGGCTGGCCTTGCTGGGCGCGGCGCTGGCGATATTGCCGGCTTACTGGGTTCTGGCGCGGTTTCCGGCCGTCGCGACCCGCCGGAAGTGGCCGCTGGCACTGATTTGCAGTCTGCCGCTGGCTACCGCCTTCGCGGAAAACGAGCGCTACGCCCACGCCTGGATTTACAAAAACGTCATCGACTACAACCTGACGATCCTGTCGGAAGCCTCGCCTTACAGTCCGGCTTTCCGGCATGCGCTGCGGTATCGCGAAACCTTGAGTTGTCAAACGGCGGCGCCGGCCGCGCCCAACGTCATTGTCCTGATGGTCGAGTCGCTGTCGGCCTACCAGAGTCGATTCTTTTCCGGTATCGAGGACTGGACCCCGAATTTGGACGCGATTGCCGCCGAACAACGGGCCTACACCCAGTTTTACGCCAACGGCTTTATTACCGAGGACGGCGAAATTGCGTTATTGACCGGGATCTTGCCGCTGTATCCGCCGTCCAGCTACAGCGACGACGGCGGTACGTCATTCCATAGTTTTTACGATTTGCCGGAGGCCTTGCCGCGTGTGTTAAAACCGCTCGGTTACCGTAGCGAGTTCCTGACTACCGCCGATCTGGATTTCGGCAATACCGGCGATTGGGCGCGGCGCGCCGGTTTCGATGGTGTCGAAGGTCACGATCATCCGGAATACGACCGCTGGGAGCGTTTTCACTTTCAGGCCGCGCCGGACGAAGCCTTGTACCGGCGGCTTATGGATCGCGTCGCGGCGCAACGCGGACCGTATTTACTGTTCGCCAAGACCGTCAGCAGCCACCATCCCTATATCAACCCAGAGACCAAGGAAAAATCCGAGTCGGCGGCGATTCGTTATACCGACCAACAATTGGGCCGGTTTTACCGGCAATTGCGGGCCTCGGGATTTTTCGACAACGGGGTGTTGGTCATTGTCGGCGATCATCATTCGATGACGCCGCTGAAAAAAGCCGAGGGCGAGCGCTTTGGGCCGTTCAAGGCTTCGGCCAGAGTGCCGTTGGTACTGGCCGGCCGCGGCATCCCGCCCGGTGTGGAAGCTCGGCCGTTTCAGCAAATCGACGTGTATCACAGCCTGCGAGGCCTGATCGAAGGCCGGCAATGCCACGGCGATTGGATCGGCGATTTGCTGGCCGGCGCACCGCCGCGTTTCATTTTGCATCGGCGCGGCGACAATCGCGATATGGCCAGTTTGTTTAGCGAGGACGCCGATTATCTGATCAAGCTGGACGGCGATGCGACCCGCTTGGCCGGCAAGGCGCCGGCCGATCCGAATTTGGCGCGCGAGTGGCTGGACAAGGTCAATTCGGCGCGGATTGCCCGAGCGGACTGGGCGGCGCGGCAATCCGCCGAAAGGTCAAATTGATGCGCGCTTGCTTGGCTAGACGGGTTTTCGGCAATTCGTGACGCCAGTGGTGTTGCAGGCTGCCGGCCATGATCAGCAAGTCGCCGTGCGCCAAATCGATATCCAGGGTTTCGCGGCCGCGCTTGTGTCTAAAACGTAATAGCCGGCTGTCGCCGAAACTCAACGAAGCGATCAGCGGATTGCGGCCCAATTCGGGTTCGTCGTCGGCGTGGAGGCCCATCGAGTCGCGGCCGTCGCGGTACAGATTGGCCAACACGCTATTGAAGGGATGCTCGCAAGCCGTCTCCAGCTCGCCGCGCAGGGCTTGCAAGTGGGCGGTCCACGGCAGCGGTGCGTGATCGACGCCGGAATAGCGGTAATGGGCGTCGGCGTCGCCGTACCAGGCCATCAAGCGCGGCACGGTCACCCAGCGGCCGAACAGGTGGATTTGTTCGGATTGCCAGGTCAGTTCGGTTAACAAGCGCTCGAAATGGTCGTCGGCCGATGCGGTCGGATAAAAACCGCGTAGCCAATACAGTTCGCCGTCGAACGGCGCCAGATTGTCAGCGATCGCCTGATTCAATGGACCAGCAGGACCAACATTTGCGCGGCGACGATGCGCAGGATCATGACTAGCGGATACACGCTGGCGTAGGCCACCGAGACCGCCGGCGACGGGCTGAAGCTGTTGGCGAAGGCCAGCGCCGGCGGATCGGTCATGCTGCCGGCCAACAAACCGCATAGCGACAGAAAGTTCATCCGATACACCAGCCTCGCGATGCCGGCGACGATTAACAGCGGCAACAAGGTAATCGCCGCCGCGCAGGCCATCCAGTAAACGCCGTCGCCGTGCACCAGCGTGGCGACGAATTGGTCGCCGGAGTTCAGGCCGACGCAGGCCAGGAACAGCACGATGCCGATGTCCTTCAAAATGATGTTCGAGCTTTTCGGCAAGTGCCAGGTGACCGTGCCCCAATTGCCGATGCGGCTCAACACGATGGCGACCAACAGCGGGCCGCCGGCCATGCCGAGTTTGATCGCCGACGGTACGCCGGGCACGTACAACGGAATGCTGCCCAGCAAAATACCCAGAGTCAGGCCGATAAAGATCGGGATGATTTGCGGGTGGTCCAGCGTCTCCAGCGAATTGCCCAAGGCCGCCGCGATGTTCGTCAGCGCCTGTTTACTGCCAACTACGTGCAACTCGTCGCCGTATTGCACCTGCACGTTGCTGGCCGGCGAGAATTCCACGTCTGGGCGATGTACCCTGGAGATCGTCACGCCGTAGAGCAGGCAAAGCTCGCCGATGGTAACGCCAATCGCCGAGCGGTCGGTCACGACCATGCGCTTGCTGTCCAGATGGCTGGGAATTTGTTTCAGGTCGACGTCGGATTCCGGTCCGATTAGCATTTTGAGCTGTTCCAACGGCTCGCGCGGACCGACCAGGCGTAGGATGTCGCCGACCGCCAGTTGGCTTTGGCGCTTGGCCAACTGCACTTGGCCTTCGTGCAGAATCCGGGTGGTCACCACGTTATGCTCGTGAATAAACGGAATCTCTTCCAGCGTCTTGCCGTGCAAATTCAGGTTTTCGACGCGCAAGTCCTTCCAGATCGGTACATCGTTTTTTTGTTGGCTTTCGGCGTATTGTTGGGTTTCGGCGTCGATGTCCACCTGGCAGAGTTTTCGATAGATCAGCATGGTCAGGATGATGCCGATGATGCCGAACGGGTAGGCCACCGCGTAACCCAGGCCGGGCATTTTCAAGGTTTCCGGGTTGATGCCCGGCGTGCCGCCGAGCACTTGCTGAGCCGCCGCCA
>NZ_LUUK01000063.1 GCF_001644025.1 Methylomonas koyamae | reverse complement strand
TAGGGTACGCATTGCGTACCGGCTAAATTGCAAGGTACGCAATGCGTACCCTACGAATGGGTCGTCAGCTATGCTGTTCGGCCAATTTGGCGACGAACTCGTCGACGAACACCTGCATATCGGCGGTAATCACCTTAATCTGGCTACCTAAATAGTTGTATCCGAACAAGGCCGGAATCGCGACGCCCAGCCCGGCGACCGTCGCGGTCAGCGCCGCCGCGATACCTGGCGCGATGGCGTTGACGTTAACTTCGCCGCTGACCGCGATCGCCGCGAAGGTAATCATCACCCCGACCACGGTTCCGAGCAGCCCCAGAAACGGTCCGCCGGAGATGGCGATGGTCAACAACACCATTTGCGAATTGAGTTTTTGCAGTTCGCGGACCAACGCGCCGTCCATCGAAGCCTTGACCGCATTCAGCGCCTGCGCCGACAAGCTACGGTCCGCGACGTCGGCGCCAACCGCCTTGGCCAGACGCTTGTTCATTTCCTGTACGCCGACGTGATAGACCCGGTAGATCGACGACCCGGCAAAGGCAGCGTGATGGCCGGTCAACGACAGCAGCAGCGGCGACTCGTCGAAATCGCTTTGACCGTCTTCGTCCGCGTGGTCCAAGGTGGCGATATCGCGCTGGCCTAAACGGCTGAAGGCCGCTTCGAACTTTTTGTTTTCGGACTGAGTCCGGCCCAGCACGATGGCCTTAGCGATCATCACCAGCCAACTGATCACGAACATCACCATCAGAATGCCGATCACCACCCAGCCGTCCACGGTCACGTTGTTCAGCGTCGCGGTAAAATACGACTCGCCGCCCTCCTCGCTGTCAGGCGTGCTGTCCTCACCGTAAGTCAACAACGTGGAATTCTGGCCCTGCAACAAGGCGGCAAAGCGCAAGGCGTTACCGTCGCGCACGGTTTTGGCGATGCCGAATTCGTCGAGCGCGCCTACGAAGCCACGGCTACCGTCCAACGCGGCGCCGATCGCCAGCTCGCCGTCCAGCGCGGTCACCGTCGCTGGTACGTTGCCGACCGCCTTGCCGTCGACATATAAGGTGTAACCGCCAGCGTTGCCGGTCACCGCCAACAACTGCCACGCGGCCAGATTCAAACCGGCCGGACTGACGAATTCCTTGCCAGCCACTTGCAGGACCGGCGCCTGACCTCTAACGGACAAACTCAACTTATCGCGTTGAAACAACACCGCGTCGGACTGGGCCTGATCGATCTTGACCCACATCGACAGCGTCCAGCCCGGATCGGTCGCGGTTTGGATCGCCGGCGTGGCCGGTACTTTGATGACCGCTCCGCCGTTAAACCCCGCCGCGTCGCCGATCGCGCCGCCCTCGATCCTGCTGGAGCCGGCGCTACTCGGTTGGCTGGCGTAGGCGGTGGCATCCTTGACCGCATCGGCCTCGAAGTGGAAGGCCAGACCTTGGGCGACATCGAACAAGCCGACGCCGTCCTGGCCGTCCACGGCCTTGGGATTGCCGTAATACATCCAGATCGCCGGCTCGTCGGCATTGGCGATGTCCTTGGGCAATTTCACCCAGATCAGCGCCATCTCGTTGACGGCATCGATTTTCTCGATGAAAAACTTCAGCGGAGTTTTGTCGTCGCCGGCGATAAAGCGCACATCCTTGCCGTTTTCGCCCAGATCGGTAAAGAAGCCGAAGTTGCCGGTATGCAGCCGCACCGGTATCAAAGCCTCGCCGGCCGGTTTCACGCCCTCCTGTTGCAACTGCTTGGCATCCAGGGTGATTTTCTTCCGGTAACCCCAATCGTCGTTCCACCACGCCAGGGCCGGCTGCGATAAACTCAACAAGGTCAATACTGCAAGGACTATCCGCTTCATGTTTACTCTCAAATCAAAACATATCGCGAATTATCCCCGCCAAATCTTACATTTTTATGACACCTTGGGAATGACGCCAAAGACTCGGACGGGGTGCCTCCCGCCGAGCCAACCAGCGGCGGCTCGCCGCCGCCGCGCCGGCACCGCTATATCAATCGCCGAAACCGAGGATTTCTACGCTGAGTATGCCGAGGATCGCCTTGGCAATGGCGGCGGCACTGTTCTTACTGGCCACATCGCCGCCGACCGAGCTTTCCGCCATTTGGCTGACGCCGGCGGTCAAATTGCTGGAACCGGTCAAGCCGGCGGCGACACTGCCGACCGAAGCCACCGGCACGCCGGTGGAAATTCCGCTGACCTGGATGTTTTGCGCGCCCAATACCGCCGTCGCCGAAATGGTCACGTTGGTCCCGCCGATCCCGGCCTCGCCGGCATCGACCACCCCTTTCGGCGCGAACAAAAACACGTCGCCACCGACCACGCCCTCCGAGCTGGCGGCGGTGCGAATACCACTGCCGGACACGACAGCCGGAAATTCAATCTTCATGTTGCCTTTTTCGTCGAAGCTGATTTTCGGTGCCGGCGCCGAGATGGCCGATTTGGCGCCGCGGCCGGCGTCAATGTCACCGTTGGAAGACCACAGCATGATGTCACCACCATCCAGTGCGAATACCCTGGAGGTATTCACATTGAAATTGTCGCGCACGAAGGCGTTGATGTTGCCGGTGCGCTGGACCAAGATCCCCGGCAAGTCCTTGTTCGCTTCTTCATCTTCTGCTGATGAGTCCGAGGTCTTGTTATCGTTCGGCGAAACCGCCAAACCCACGTTAGCACCTCCACCAGGTACCAGCAGATTGATATCGCCACCGTCCACTGTGTAAATTTTGCTATAAACCATTGTTAGGTTGCCTTGCCATTCGCCACCCGGAAACAGCGTGTCGATCGCGGAGTAAGCCCCCTCGTTTCCAGCCGACTTATCCGAAGCCGACGCGCTGCCCGACGTGCGAATCAAATCGAAAAATACCGGCAGTAAGGCGGCGTTCAACTTCGGCTGAATCGCCACAAAATCCCAACTGTTCAGTTTAGCGAAAGCCGCCAAGGCGTCTGCTTCGCCAAGCGCGGTATTCCCGGAACGTTCGCGCATAAAGGTGGTAATCAATTCCCTGGCTTTCAACGACTGCGCGTCGTCGCCCATCATGTAGGCGTTGATAAAGCCAGCATAGTTCAGTTCGCCGTTTGCGCCGGCCAGCACCGTAAGATTGGCACCCTGGTCCGGCAGATTGGCATTGTTCACGTCGCCGACCGTCGATATACCCTTGGACGCCCCCAAATCGATGTCGCGGCCGGCTTTTACCAGTACCTCACCGCTGCCGCCGATCTCGATACTGGCACTGTTATCCAATAGCTTACCGTTCGCATTGCGAGCGCTGCTGAAGCGAATATCCCGGGCGGCCTTGATTAAACTGGTGTCGCTGACGTTGGCGTGTTGCGCGGACACCGCCAAATTCAGAATGTCATGCCCCGAATCCACCAAGACTTTGGTCGCCAACACCAATTCGATGTTTTTTATGTCCCCGCTACGAGTCACCAAGCGCGCTGGTTGCTTGTCGCCGGCGTGGATTGGCGTGGTGGCATGCGCCAACGGCGAATCCCCGAGCGCATTGAAGGCGCCGGCCAAATCCGCCATCGCCGTCCGCGCCAGCGGTACGGTGGCGCCGGGCGCCAGCGCCGGGTCGGCATCGGATACACCCAGGCGGTAGGTCAGGTCGGCCGCGCTGATGTCGCCTTCCGCCAACAAATTCAAGCTGCCGGTTGCCGCCGGAAACAGGATGATTTCTTCGTTCAACTCTATGTCTCCACCAAACGCGGTGGCATTCAAGGAACCCGGATATAAGGCCGCCAGCAACTTTTGCTGATCCGTTGAGCTAGTATTGGGAAGCAACACGGAAATCAATTTCGAAGCACTGCTGTGCAAGCCAATGTCGCCGGCCAGACTGGCCAAGGTCAAACCACTGTCGGCGCCGTAGCTGAAAAAATTCACTTCGCCGTCGTCCGCTATCATCGGATCGGTGACGCCGGCCAGCGACAAGTCGTTTCCAGCCGATATGTCGAAACGAGTATCCCCCATCAACAGTACCGGACCGCCGGCAAATTGGCCGCCGCCGCCTATGGCTCCGCCGGCGCTGATCGAGCCTTCGCCTTGGCCCAAATAAAACACGCCGCCGTTGACATTGCCACCGGCCTCGATCGCCAGGGTACCGCCGCCGCCGACCACGACTTCGTTACTGTTAAATCCGGTCAGATTCGGACTACCATTGGCGTCGCCGACCTGCTTGCCAGTGGTCGGCATGACCACTTCCAGATCGGAAATATCGCCACCCGCCTTGACATTAACCGCGCCGCCGCCGAAGGCCCCAACGTTTTGTTGGAACAACGGCTGCGGTACCACAAAGGGTTTCAATTGGTTTTTCACGCCGGGAATATAGCCTAACCCCACCCCCCATGCGGTCGGTTGCGATTGCCTCTGAGCATTCAAACCTCCGACGCGCAGCATCCAATCGTTGTAGCTATTATTGCTGACCGTCCCTTGGATATTGCCGGCCGCCGTCAGACCCACATCACCGCCATCCACCGGATACTCACTGTAGAATAACTGCGCAACCGCCCGATCGCTGAGCGAACCGTAAGGGTTGGTTTGCGTCGTCGTGCCGGCGCTATAGACGGATGCCGGCGTATATTCGGCTTTCTTGTTAGTATCTTTGGATATCTGCGCTGTCGTGGCCAAACTGAGCGTCACCGACGGCAGCGTCGAAATGGCCGTGTCGGCGGTTATAATTTTAGTCGTCGCGGTGCTTAAATGCACCGATGGCAGGGTCGTCAAGGTCGAGTTGGCCGATACTGCTCCGGTCAGCGCGTTGTTGATTGTGACAGTCTTAATCTTGGTGTTGGCGTTGACGTTGATCGCGGTGATCTGAGTCCCGGCCGCGACACCGTTGCCGGTCAGGTAATCGCCGACCACCCAATTGACGTCATCCGCAACTTTCAGACTCTTGCTGTTCTTGGCGGCCAAGGCCGTGGTTTGCGCCGCGACGCCGGCCAAATTAATAGAGGTAATGGTGGTACCCGGCGCAATGCCGTTACCGGTCAAATAATAACCAACCCGCCAACCGGACGCTTCAGTGTCGTCCAGCCGTAACGATAGGCTGCGAATGACGGCGGAAGCCGACGTCGCATGCGTGATTCCTCCGGCGTCGACCTCGGTAATATAGGTCCCGGCGACAATTCCGGAACCCGATAGGTACCCGCCGGCTTTCCAGGCCGACGCATCGCTGACCGCCAAAACCGTGCTGCTTTTCGCGGCGACCGCAGCCAGCTCGTTATCGATGCTTTCCCCAGCGGAAATCACAATATCGCCGCCGGCATTCAACTGAATGTCGCCGGTGCCGGTTCTTACCTTGACGTTGCTGGTTAACGTCAAATCGCCGGCACCCGAGGTTTTGTCCGAATCGGCGCTGGTCAAATCGCCGCCGGCGGTCAGTTGGTAGGACCAGGACGCGCCGCTCTGCAATTTGTCGATAATCTCGACCGACCTGGTAGTGCCGTCGAAATTGTCGAATTGAAACGTGACGTTTTTAAACCCGTCGCTCAACGACTGATCCAGCGTGAAATCGCCGCTGGCCCTAATCACCAAGCGCCCCGGCACGTCGTCCCAAACATTGTCGTCGCTGTTTTCGTCGTAGCGCCAGTCGGCCAGATCCCACTTGTCCTTTAAGGTCAGGTCGCCGCTGTAATCGATCTCGACGCCGGCCAGCAACCGGATGCCTTGGCCCAACCGGTCGGCGACCGCCGCCATGTTGGCTTCGGTCATGTAGGCGGCGGTATCGGCCTTGATTTTGGCGATGTCGGCGGCGTCGATCCGGCCGTCGTCGCCCAAATCGGCGTTGGCATATTTGGCGACGCCCTCGGCATAAAACGTCTTGTAACCGCTGACCGAGCCGGCGACCGGCTGTATCCGCACCCCGATGCCGTCCCGCAAGGCTCGTAGCGTCACGTCGCCGCCTTCCGCGCCGGTGCCGTGCACGTCGATTTGACTACCTTCGCCCACCGCGACGCCGGAGATCCCGTCGCCGTCGCTATCGACGCTGGACAACAACACGGAACCGCCCTTGGCGCCGTCGCCGGTACCGCGCGCCGACAACTTCGCGCCAGCGTTCAGAACCACATCGTCGCCGGCATACAATTTGATGCTACCGCCGGCGTCGGCGGCGTCGGCGTTCACGGTGCCGGCCAGTTCGATCGAACCGGTATCGGCGACCAGCGTCACTTGTTCGGCGCGGACCGAGCCGGACTGGCTTTGCACGATATCGGCTTGTCCGACTCGGATGTATATCGAACGATCGATACCGGCGCTGTTCAGTTTCTGCGTTAACGCGTCGAAACCCTGACCGGCGGCGAAGTCGCCGACCTCGACCGTCGCGCTGCCGGACTTGGCTTGCAGTTCGCCTTGCAACGAAGCCGATTTTTCCAGCGCCCGGATTTCGACATTTCCGCCCTCGGCATCGCCACCGCCGCTATCCACGTCGATCAATGACCCAGCCTTGGCGGCGATGCCGCCGTGATCCGCCACCGCCGTGAAGTGGCCGCCCGGACTGTATTGGTCGACATCACCGAACTTGACGGCCCGCCCCGCCAAATCGAGCTGGGCATGTTCGCCCAAGCTCACGTCACCGCTCAACGCGTGCAGGCTCAACGCGCCGGACGGCAACACCACCCGACTATCGAAGTCGATATTGTCGGCGGTAACGGCCAATTCGGCGCCGTATCCGCTGACGATAGCCGCGTTACCGGTTAGACCGGCGAATTCCGCCGCATGCCCGCTCGCGTCGATGTTCAAGCTGGCGCCGCCGTCGGCGCCGAAACCGCCGGTCGCCAGCCGCAAATCGGCCGCGACGCGCAATTCGCCGTCACCGGTGGCGCGGACTTGCTCGCTCGCGTTGACATCGACCGCGTCGAAACCCAGTATCGAAAACCGGCCGGCACCGGTTTCCAGTCTATCGGCAACGATAGCCAATCGACCGCCGCCGTCAACAGTCTGTAGATTTTCCGCCGCTCCGCTGTTCGCCAAGACCAGCGTTCCGGCGCTGATCGACGCCACGTCGCCGGCCGCGCCGTGACCGGTCATACCCGCGGCGTTAATCGCCAAACGCTCGCCCCGCCAATCCACATTGCCGTAGAAGCCGAGGCTATCACGCGCGGTCAGCACTAATTCGTCCACGTTTAACTGGGCCAATTTGGCGTTGGTCAGATTCAATGCGCCGCCGGCCAAGCCATCCACGGCACCGAGATTGACGCTATTGGCCGCCAGATTCAACGAACCTCCCTCCATCCGAATATCGCCCTGCAACTCGGTCGAGTGCGAAGCATCCAATAACATCGAAGCGGCGGCGTGCAACAACGCATCCTTGGCGACCAACAAATCGCCGGCCGAACCGTCGGTTTCGGTACGGTTCAGTTCGATTTGATCGCCGCCGGACAAGCGTAGCAAGGCCCCGTTACCGACCAGATTGAACACACTGTCCCCGCCGACCACACGGCGATCGGCATCCAAGCTCACATTGGTACGCACTTCGACCAGGTTTTTGGCCGCCGCGATAATCTCGCCGCCGCGCAGATCGACGCCCTCGGCGAACACCACGCTATCGGCACTGACATCAACCGCGGTCTCGCCAGTCTCGACATCGCGGTCTCGCGCGCCGCCGAGCAACAGGCTTTCCACATTCAGCGCACTCAAGTCGTCGGCCAGAATTTCCAAGACGCCGGTGCCGGCAGCCTCGCCGGAGCGGTCGGCGACGATGCGGATGTTATTGGCGGCGATATCCATTCGAGCGCCGCGGCCGCCTTGCAAGGCTTGCAGCATGAACTCCCCTTCCATCACCAACCGGGTTTGCGCGATCAACGAAACCTGGCCGCCGTCCATCGGTAAATTGGGCGTTGCGGTTTCGTTGGTTTTAGCTTGCTCCTGGTAAAAGCTGTTGGCAGTGTAGGTTTGATATTCCGAGTACTTACGAACGTCAGCGCCGGTTTCGATTAGAAAACCTCTGGAACGCGCATCGCGAATACTGCCGCCGGCCTGGGCGAAATAACCGGACACGATGGTTCTACCGTCAGGCGTGTATTGGGTGACGACTTGGTCCTGAGTGTCGGCGACCGGTGTGATCAGATAGGCGCCCGGCAGCAATGCATAATGCGCCGGCAAAATCGCGTAATCGCCGGCCGGCAGATCGCCGCTCGCTTCCAAATGAATCGTGGCGCCGAGCGAATAATCGAAGCTACTACTTTGATAGTGGTCGTACGGACTCAGCAACGACCCCAAGGTCGGCAAAATCGCGAAGCCGCCCTGATAGCTGCCGCTACCGGACGTTAAATAATCGTAGGAGCCGCCGGCACCCGGTATGAATTCGTAGGCCAGCAAATCGCCTCCGCCAGCCAAATCCACAAGACTGCCGCTGGCGACATCGATCTCCGGCGCGTCCATGACGATGCGTTTTTCCGGCGCGGCGCCCCAAACCAGGTTTCGAACATTATCCAAGGTATATAACCAGTCGGTTCCGCCCTGAACAACACCGAATGGAATCAATAACTCCGTAGCCGTCAGCCGATCGATACCCGAGACTGAAGTCACGCTACCGGAGGCCAGCGTTAGCGTATCGCCGGCCTGGAACGTAATCTTCCCGAGCGGCGCCTTGACCACGCCTTGCTGGCTAATTAAGGGCGCCTCGAAAGTCAACGAACCGGCCGCCGACAACGGCGTCGCATCGGTGTTAGTGCCGGAGATAACGATTTTTCCGTCCGGATTGCCGCGCACCGCGAACGTGAAGTCGGTCAGTGTGCTGGGATATACTTGGCTGGCGTGCAAATACAAATCGCCGGCCGTCACCAGGGCACCGACATAATCGCGTTGCTCGTCGCTTTCCTCGCGGACGCCTATCGTGCGTATATCGTGGGCGCTGTATAGCGTGACCTTCTGGAAGCCGTTCCAGAGACTAGCGCCGGTCAGTTGTATCCATTGCGCATTGCCGGCGAACTGTCCGGTACCGGTTTCGGCGCTGTCGGCAATAGTGCGTAGCTTATCGGAACCGAGCTCTAGAAAAGTGGTATTCAACACAACCGAGCCGGCGTCGGCGCCGTTCGATCCGACCGCGCGCAGCTCGGCGGCATCGATGTGGATGCGTTCCGCCGCGGTCAGATTGACGTCGCCGACGAAGGCCACCGCCGCGTCGCCTAGCGTCCCGTTCACGGCCAGACTCAGGTCGGTGAAACCGCCGGCGCTAATCTGATCCGCGCCGATACTTGCGAAGCCGATGCCGTCTTCCGGGTAGGCGTCGCCGAACTTCAGATCCTCTTCGGATTGGCGCTTGCCGCTCTGACTGACGTTAATGACCAACGGTCCGTCGGGAAACGGCACGACCGGAATTTCCGGACGGTTTAATTCCGAACGATCAAGGCGCAGCGACAATCGCCCGCCGTGCATGCTGGCCGAACCGGCATAGGCTCGCATTTCACCATCGATAACGATACCGTCGGCCGCTTTGATCGATATGTTGCCGGCATTGGAGGCGAAGGTTCGCTTGACGAAGGCCGCCGCCGAAACCGTATCGGAACGCTCGACATCGACGGTCGCCACGGTACCGGAAACATCCAGGACCGCCCCTTCGGCGATCACCACGGCGCCGCGTTTGGCATCGAAAGCGATCGTGCCCCCGTCCAGCACTTGACCGCCCCGGTTCCCGTAAGCGTCCGCCAGTTCCTTCACCGCGACGCCGCGCGCGTCCAGGCTGGCATGGTTGCCCAGCCAAATGGTTTGAGTAGGATCGTATTGCAAGCCAGCGGCCGG
>NZ_LUUK01000062.1 GCF_001644025.1 Methylomonas koyamae | reverse complement strand
CGCCGCCGCCTCCGCCCACTCGCTGAACGATAGCTTTCGGCACTAGGGTTCCGGGCTGATTCGACTTCATAAATCCTTTTCCAATTGAATATGAGCGAACACACAGAGCTGGCGCTATCTCTGTTCCCTGATTTTACAGGCGATGATCGCCTCCGTATTGCCGACGCACTCAACCTGGTCGACGAATTGGGCATGGCAACTCCCGCTGACGCCTTGCCTCCACGCCCGAAAGGTATCGATGTCGCGGCGATTCTGACTTCGGTACATATCGATCTTGAAACCATTCTGGCGGCGGTTCTCAGCGATTCTCGCCTTACCGGCCTATTGAGTGATACCGAGTTGCGCCGACGCTTCGGCGACGTCGTTGCAGACTTGGTTAAAGACGTGCATTGGCTGAATAACGTCAGCATATACAGCCCGGACATGGCGAACGAGCCGAATCAGACCGAAACGCTGCGCCGCATGCTGTTGGCAATGACCCACGACGTCAGGGCGGTATTAATCAAGCTGGCCTATCGCATTCAACGCCTGCGCAACTTATTCCGCGAACAAACGGAAATCCGCCATTTCATCTCGCGGGAATCCCTGGACATCTACGCACCACTCGCCAATCGTTTAGGCATTAGCCAATTCAAGTGGGAGCTTGAAGATCTGGCATTTCGTTATTTGGAACCGGAACAATATCGAGCAATTACCGAATCTCTCGCGAGCAAGCGCGAGGAACGCGAGGCCTGCATCGAAGCATTTCTGGCAATGTTGCGCCAGACATTGGACCGGGAGGGAATCGCCGCAAAAATTTACGGGCGACCAAAACATATCTACAGTATCTGGCACAAAATGCGCCGTAAGCAGTTGGCCGTCGACGATCTTTACGATTTGCTGGCGGTCCGCGTCATCGTGGACACCTTACCCAGCTGTTATACCGTACTGGGTGTGGCACACAGCCACTGGCGCCACATTCCCAAGGAATTTGACGATTACATCGCCAACCCAAAAGAAAACGGCTATCAATCGCTACATACCGTGGTTTTGGACGAAACCGGCAATCGTATCGAAATTCAAATCCGTACCCAAGCCATGCACGAATTCGCCGAGCTAGGTGTTGCCGCGCATTGGCGTTACAAGGAAGGCAGCAAATATAACGCCGCCACCGAAAAAAACATTGCATCGCTTCGTCAGTTGCTGGAAGACAAAGACAACGGCAATCTCCTGGAAAACTTTCATACGGAATTGTTTTCCGACCGAGTATTTGTTTTAACGCCAGCCGGCAAATTGATCGACTTGATCAAGGGCGCGACGCCACTGGATTTTGCCTACGCGATTCATACCGAAGTGGGCCACGGCTGTCGCGGCGCCAAGATCAACGGTCAGATCAAACCGTTAACCTATAAGTTACAATCCGGCGAACAGGTCGAAATCATCACAGTCAAAAACGGCAACCCTAACCACAATTGGCTAAATCCCAACCTTGGCTATCTGAAAACGCCGAGGGCAATCAGCAAGGTGAAGAGTTGGTTCAGATACCAACAACAAGCGGCGAATATCGCATCTGGAAAACAGACTCTGGAAAAGGAAAGCAAACGACTGGGCATTAAAACGATCGATATCGACGAATTGATTAAGCACTTCAAGATGCAGGACACCGAGCATCTATACGAAGCACTCGGGCGCGGCGATATCAACAACCGGCAATTGGCCGGCGCATTGAAAATTCCTGAGTTGGAACCAATGCCGATAAAGCTTGCATCAGCCCAAAGTGCTCCACAAGCTGCGGTGATCATTGAAGACATCGACAATGTCGTCACCACGCTGGCCCAATGCTGCTCGCCAGTGAAAGGCGATGAAATCGTCGGCTATATTTCCCATAAACGCGGAATCACGGTTCATCGAAGCGATTGCGAAAACATTCGCCACTTGACGCCGGAACAACAATTGCATGTGATTAAAGCGGA
Source organism: Methylomonas koyamae (assembly GCF_001644025.1). Classification (GTDB taxonomy): domain Bacteria; phylum Pseudomonadota; class Gammaproteobacteria; order Methylococcales; family Methylomonadaceae; genus Methylomonas; species Methylomonas koyamae_A. Next base: position 11,733 of record NZ_LUUK01000062.1, on the reverse strand, counting down.
TTGGAGTGGTCACCACAAGATTCACCATAACGTGCCAATCCTGATTCACGCTTATAACGCGCCAAATTTGCTGGGTGACGTTTCGCAAATATTGACTGCTTCGAAAGCCCACATCAGTAACGCATCGTTAAAGACTCACGATGATTTGTCGGCAATTCTGCAAATGTCGATTCAGATCGAAAATACCGCGCAACTGAGTTCTATATTGGCTCGAATCAGTCATCTGCCCAACATTGTCGAAGTCAAACGCAAGGTTTGAAGTACTGAAACCCTTAAACGTCTTATCGTTAGCCACAGCACCTCTCACCGTGCTAACATAGGCGTTTTAATTTAAGGGCTTTTACTATGGCGAAAGAAGATCAAATCGAAATGGAAGGTAAGGTCATCGATACTCTACCGAATACGATGTTTCGAGTCGAGCTGGAAAACGGACACATCGTTACCGCACACATTTCCGGCAAGATGCGCAAGCACTATATTCGGATCCTAACCGGCGATAAAGTTCGTGTTGAGATGACTCCGTACGACCTGACTAAGGGGCGCATCACGTTCCGCAATCGCTAACCCGTTAGGGTCAGCGATTGCTCTGTCTTTATAACACCTGATTCAGCTCCGAAACCATCATCTGTTTGCCCTCAATCGCAAACGCCAAAGCTTCATTCTCAACATAGATACGCACATGCCCACCGTTGGCTAAGCGACCAAATAACAAATCCTCGGCAAGTGGTTTCTTGATTTTTTCCTGTATCAATCTGGCCATGGGTCTGGCTCCCATTTTTTCATCGTAGCCACGTTCCGCCAGCCAGGCTCGCGCGGTAGGCTCGAGCGTCAGGGTGACGTTCTTATCCGCCAGAACAGCTTCTAGCTCGAAAATGAACTTATCGACCACACTGCCAACCACAGTCATATCCAGCGACTTGAATTGTACAATTGCGTCCAACCGATTTCGAAACTCCGGCGAGAAACCGCGCTCGATCACCTTCATGCTGTCGGAAGCGTGATCCTGCTGAGTAAATCCGATAGAAGCCCGACTACCTTCCTCCGCACCTGCATTCGTGGTCATAATCATTATGATGTTACGAAAATCCGCCTTACGCCCGTTATTATCGGTCAACGTACCGTGATCCATCACTTGCAGCAACAAATTAAAGACATCCGGGTGCGCCTTTTCTAACTCGTCCAACAACAACACAGCATGGGGATGCTTGGTAACGGCTTCGGTCAACAAACCACCCTGATCATATCCAACATAACCGGGAGGCGCGCCAATCAGTCTCGATACGGTATGCCGCTCCATGTATTCAGACATATCGAAACGAATCAACTCTATACCCAATACCTTCGCCAACTGTCGAGTTACCTCGGTTTTACCAACACCAGTGGGCCCGGCGAACAGGAAGGAGCCAATGGTTTTACTGGTATCGCGTAATCCAGCACGGGACAATTTAATCGCGGTTGCCAACTCGCAAATCGCTTCGTCTTGGCCAAAGACCAACATCTTCAAGTTTTTCTCTAGATTGGCTAGTTTTTCTATGTCGCTGGACGACACCGACTGGGCCGGTACTCTAGCGATTTTAGAAACGATTTCCTCAATTTCCGGGATGTCTATCGTATCCTTGCGCCCCTCGCCAGTGAACAACCGCTGCCTGGCACCCGCTTCGTCAATCACATCGATCGCCTTGTCTGGCAGGTGCCGATCTGTAATATACCTCGCCGACAGTTCAACGGCGACTCGCAATGCTTCCTGGGTGTATTTCAGGCCATGATGTTCCTCGAAGCGCGACTTCAAGCCTTTCAAAATCAGCACCGTATCTTCAATAGAAGGTTCAACGACATCGATTTTTTGAAAACGTCGGGCTAGCGCGTGGTCCTTCTCGAAGATACCTCGGTATTCCTGATAGGTAGTCGACCCGATGCAGCGCAACTGACCGGAGGCCAGCACCGGCTTGATCAGATTTGATGCATCCATCACGCCACCGGAGGCCGATCCGGCCCCAATAATCGTATGTATTTCGTCGATGAACAAAATCGAATCGGGTTCCTTTTTTAACTGATTGATCAGGGATTTTAGGCGCTTTTCGAAATCCCCCCGGTATTTGGTACCGGCGACCAAAGCACCCATGTCTAATGAATAAATAACGCTGTTCAGTAGAATATCGGGAACGTTTTCCTCTACGATACGTTTTGCAAGACCCTCAGCAATCGCCGTTTTCCCAACACCGGCCTCGCCAACCAGTAGCGGGTTGTTCTTCCGGCGGCGGCATAGCACCTGTATTGTGCGCTCGACTTCCAACTCCCTACCGATCAGCGGATCAATATTGCCTTTTAGCGCCTCATCATTGAGATTGGTTGCATATTTTTCTAACGGACTTCCCATGGCTTCCGAACTGCCACGCTCGGCTTCCGGCTCCTCGGTATTTTCCTTTTTATACTGCTCGATCTTCGAAACACCGTGAGCCAAATAATTGACGACATCCAAACGGGTAATGTCCTGCTTATTCAGAAGATACACCGCATGGGAGTCCTGCTCACTAAACAACGCGACAAATAAATTCGCGCCTGTGACTTCTTTTTTATCCGACGCCTGAACGTGGAAAACCGCCCGTTGAAGCACCCGTTGAAATCCCAAAGTTGGCTGTGTTTCTCGCTGAACGCCTTCCGGTATCAACGAAATCGTTTCGTCGATAAAGCGAGTCAACTCAGCCCGCAGGGCATTCACATTACAGCCACAGGCAATCAGTATCGGTATCGTTGTCACGTTGTCCAGCAAAGCCAACAGCAAATGCTCGACTGTGATGAATTCGTGCCGCTTGGCATGCGCCACGGTAAACGCGGAGTTCAAAGTTACTTCAAGTTCTTTACTTAACATGACTACCTCTTACGCCTCTTCCATTGTGCACATCAGCGGATGATGATGCTCTCGGGAATATTCGTTGACAATATGTACTTTAGTCTCGGCTACGTCTTTAGTGTAGGTTCCGCAAACCCCGACACCTTGGGTATGAACTTGTAACATGACCTGCGTCGCCTTCTCTTCGGTCATGTTGAAAAAATGGGTCAGTATTTCAACGACGAAATCCATCGGCGTAAAATCATCGTTCAACAAAATCACCTTGTATAGGGGCGGCCGCTTCAACCGCGGCTTGGCTTCCTGTAGCGCCGTGTTAGCGTCGTTATCTCTAAAGGGTTCAAATTCGGACATAAGCTCTGGTGCTACAAGTATTACGTATGTTTCTAAAAATAGCGTCTTCAAAAGCAAATTTCAATCTTTGCGCAGTTAAAAAACATTTCGAGTAAAATGCCGGCCTTTTATCGTCAAATGTCAACAGGATGGTCTGGAAACCACACGTTACCGTTGCCGCGGTTATCGAGCGAGACGAGCGTTTTCTTCTGGTGGAAGAGACAACGACACGCGGGCTTGCGTTCAATCAACCAGCCGGACATCTGGAAAACGGCGAAGACCTGATCGACGCCGTCAAACGAGAAGTCAAGGAAGAGACTGCCTGGTGCTTCGAGCCTGAAGCCGTCATCGCCGTGCAACTCTGGCGGAGAGCCCCCGAAACACCGAGCTTCGTGCGCTTCTGCTTCAGCGGTAGCGTTAACAATCACGACATGGACCAAACGCTGGACGACGGCATTATCGCGACTCACTGGCTCAGCCGCAACGACATTTACGCTCGACAACAGCAACTGCGCAGCCCGCTGGTACTGCAAACCGTGGACGAATACCTTAAAGGCACCCGGCATCCGTTGACCCTGTTGCAATCATTTCTCGATTTCCCATGAACAAACACATCATCGTCGGCATGTCCGGCGGCGTCGACTCTTCTGTTACTGCTTTAGCGCTGCAAGAACAAGGCCACAAAGTCACCGGTTTGTTCATGAAAAACTGGGAAGAAGACGACGGCACCGAATACTGCACCGCGATGCAGGATTTGGCCGATGCACAGCAGGTTTGCGACCGTTTGGGCATTGAGCTGAAGACCGTCAACTTCGCCAGCGAATACTGGGATCAGGTTTTCGAAGTCTTTTTATCGGAATTCAAAGCTGGCCGCACACCCAATCCCGACATTCTTTGTAATAAACACGTCAAATTCAAAGCGTTTTTGGATTACGCAATCGAAGACCTGGGTGCCGAATATATTGCCACCGGCCATTACGCCCGCGTTCGCGAACAAGACGGCGAATTCCAATTATTAAAAGGCCTGGATCCCAACAAGGAACAAAGCTATTTCCTGTACGCAATGGGCCAGAAAGCTTTGTCACAAACCCTGTTCCCGATCGGCCACCTGCACAAACCAGAAATCCGGGCGATGGCCGATAAAGCAGGCTTCGCCAACAGCCGTAAGAAAGACAGCACCGGTATCTGCTTCATCGGCGAACGTAAATTCAGGGAATTCCTGGAACGCTATTTGCCCCACCAGCCCGGCGAAATGCGCACTCCGGAAGGTAAATATATAGGCAAGCATCACGGCTTGATGTATTACACGCTGGGCCAGCGACAAGGCTTAGGCATAGGCGGGGTTAAGGACGCGCCGGACGAGCCGTGGTTCGTGTTGGAAAAAGACCTGATCAACAATGTGCTGATCGTCGGCCAGGGCCACGATCACCCTTTGATGCTGCACAGCATATTGGAAGCCGGCCAACTCGACTGGTGCGGCATCAAACCCTTGACCGAAACCCTGCGTTGCGCCGCCAAGACTCGTTACCGTCAGCCCGACCAAGAATGTGTCGTCGAACCGATAGATGGCGGCCGCCGCGTCAAAGTCCGCTTCGACGAACAACAACGGGCGATTACGCCAGGGCAATCGGTGGTGTTTTATCAGGGCGAGGTTTGTTTGGGCGGCGGGATTATTGAATCGAAGTACAATGAATCGAATTGAATGGCAGCCTAAAGTGGTCAAGCAACTACGAAAAATAACCGATAAAGTATTGCGCGAGCATATCTACGATTCCACTCAAGTTTTGAAAGACTTCCCCGATTGCTCCCAAGTAAAAAAGCTGACCAAACACGCCTACAGCTATCGCTTGCGTATCGGCGGCTATCGGGTATTCTTTGAATTTGACGGCATCGTCAAGGTTGTTTCGATTGAAGAGGTGAAAAAACGTGATGAGCGCACTTACTAACGTACAAATTATCAACGGCATCGACGGCAACCCGGCTTTTGTGGTGATTCCCTATGCCGACTATCTGAAAGAACACGCGGCCAACAATGCCACTATTCCTAATGAAGTCGTTGGCGCCGTTATTAAACAAGACATTACCCCCATTAAAGCTTGGCGGGAATATTTGCATTTATCGACAGCCGAGCTAGCCACGGACTTAGGTATCTCAGAAGCCGAATATATTGATATTGAAAACCAAGATAAACCTCGCAGAAATATATTAAAAAAAGTCGCAACAGCATTAAGGATTACCGTTGCACAATTGACTGTTTAACAGGCTGTTGAAATTTAAAAATCTGCTCCAATTTTGCCCCCAAAAACGCATTTCCCGCAAAATAAAATTTTGTAAGTCCTTGATTGTTCATTGCAGCCAAATGCCTTTTAGCAACAAACAGAAGAATTTCGGAAGATTTTTTCCACCGAGTTTCTTTTTTCAACATCCTGCTAATGCATGGTTTGGAAGGCATTTCGAAGTGGCGTTTTGATGAAGTAATTTCAAATACGGAAAATTAATTTTTAAGCTTTATTTTTAGGATATACCAGCAATGACCCAATCCGCCCTCACCGCCATCTCCCCCATCGACGGCCGCTACGCCAACAAAGTCGACACCTTGCGCCCCATTTTTAGCGAATACGGCTTGATCCGTTATAGGGTCGAAGTCGAGGTACGCTGGCTGCAAGCCTTGGCTGCAGAAACCAAGATCGCCGAAGTGCCGGCCTTGTCCCCCGAAGCGACCGCCGCGCTGAATAAAATCGTCAGCAATTTTTCCGAAGCCGACGCCCAGGCGGTCAAAGACATCGAGAAAACCACCAACCACGACGTCAAGGCAGTTGAATATTTCCTGAAAGAAAAGATCAAACACAACACCGAACTGCACGCCGTCAACGAATTCATCCACTTCGCCTGCACCTCGGAAGACATCAACAACCTGTCTTATGCCTTGATGTTGAAGGAAGGTCGCGGCCTGATTCTGGCCGAGATCGACGCCACCGTTAATGCGATCAGGCAACTGGCCTTGGACAGCGCCGAGCAACCGATGCTGTCGCGCACCCATGGCCAATCGGCGACCCCAACCACGGTCGGCAAGGAATTCGCCAACGTCGTGGCCCGCATGCAGCGCCAACGCGAACAACTCGCCAAGGTCGAACTTCTGGGCAAGATCAACGGCGCGGTCGGCAATTACAACGCACATAGCGTCGCTTACCCGGATGTCGATTGGGCAGCGTTTGCACAAAATTTCGTCGAGTCGCTGGGTTTGACCTTCAACCCTTACACGATACAGATTGAACCTCACGATTACATGGCCGAGTATTTCCACGCCCTGTCGCGTTTCAACACCATTTTGCTGGACTTCGACCGCGACGTCTGGGGCTATATCTCGCTGGGTTATTTCAAGCAAAAAACTGTGGCCGGCGAAGTCGGCTCCTCGACGATGCCGCACAAGGTCAATCCCATCGACTTCGAAAATTCCGAAGGCAATCTGGGCCTGGCCAATGCGATTTTCGGCTTCCTGGCCGACAAACTGCCGGTATCGCGCTGGCAGCGCGATTTGACCGACTCGACCGTGTTGCGCAACATCGGCGTCGGCATCGCCCACACCAGCATCGCCATACAATCGACCTTGAAAGGCATTTCCAAACTGGAAATCAATCCGGCGTTACTCGACCAAGACCTGGACCAAAACTGGGAAGTCTTAGCCGAACCCATCCAAACCGTGATGCGCCGTTACGGCATCGAAAAGCCTTACGAAAAACTGAAAGAACTGACCCGCGGCAACCGCGTCACCGGCGAAGGCATGCGCGCTTTCGTGGAGAAACTGGAGATTCCAGCCGCTGCCAAGGCCGAATTACTGGCGCTGACGCCGCACAGCTATACCGGCTACGCAGCTGATTTAGCCAAGAAAATCGGCTAATCATTAGGACAGGTTGTTGCTGAACTTCATCTGGATATTCTTCTTCCTGAGCGCCTTCGCCACCGCCGCCTTCAAACTGCTGGTGCTGGGCGACACCCAGGTGTTTTCCGAGTTGATGAATGCGATGTTCAGCCTGGCTAAGACTGCGTTCGAGATTTCGCTGGGGCTGAGCGGCGTGTTGGCCTTGTGGCTGGGCCTCATGAAAATCGGCGAGCATAGCGGTTTCATCGACTTGCTGACCAAAGCGCTGAATCCGCTGTTCAACCGGCTGATGCCGGAGATACCGAAGGATCATCCGGCACTCGGCGCGATGGCAATGAACATCGCCGCCAACATGCTGGGCTTGGACAACGCCGCGACGCCGATGGGCATCAAGGCCATGCAGGAAATGCAGAGTTTGAATCCGCATCCCTACAAAGCCAGCGACGCGCAGATATTGTTTTTGGTGATCAACACCTCGTCGGTGACGCTGTTTCCGGTGACGATCTTCGCCTACCGGGCTCAGCTCGGAGCTGCCAACCCGACCGACGTGTTCATCCCGATTTTAATCGCCACCTATATGTCGACGCTGACCGGCTTGCTAGCGGTGGCCGCAGTGCAGAAGATAAACCTCCTGGACAAGGTGGTGTTGAGCTATCTGGGCGGTATCACCGCCTTGGTTGGCGGCCTACTGGCTTATTTCTCAGGACTCGATCAGGCCGAGATGCTGAAACAATCGGCCTTGGTCAGCCATGTGATTTTGTTCGGCTTGGTGGTGTCGTTCATCACCGCCGCTGCCCTAAAAGGACTCAATGCTTACGAGTTGTTCGTCGAAGGCGCCAAGCACGGTTTTCAAACCGCCATCACCATCATCCCGTATCTGGTGGCGATGCTGGTGGCCTTCGGGGTGTTCCGGGCCAGTGGCGCGTTGGAATTAATCACCGATAGTGTCCGACTGTTAATTAATGTTGCCGGCATTGACAATCGCTTCATCGACGGCCTGCCGACCGCATTGATGAAGCCATTCAGCGGCAGCGGCGCGCGAGCGATGATGATAGATACGATGCAAACGCGTGGTGCAGATTCCTTTGCCGGACGCTTGGCATCGGTGGTGCAAGGCAGCACCGAGACCACGTTTTATGTGTTGGCGGTGTATTTCGGTGCGGTCAACATCAAGCAGATACGCCATGCCGCCGCCTGCGGTATCGTCGCCGACCTCGGCGGGATGATTGCCGCGATTTTGGTAACGTATTGGTTTTTTGGTTAACGCCTATTGTTTGAATTCGTTGGGTTACGTTTCACTAACCCAACCTACATTTTTAGATATTTCATGCAGATACATTTAAAAACACTCGGTTGTCGCCTCAACGAAGCCGAACTGGAAACCTGGGCTCAAGCCTTTCAGGCCAAGGGCCACGGTATCACCTGCAATTTGAGCGACGCGCAACTGGTAATCATAAATTCCTGCGCGGTGACTCAAGACGCCGTGAAAAAATCCAAGCAAATGATACGCCGCATCCACCGCGATAATCCGCAAGCCAAACTGGTGGTCAGCGGTTGTTATGCGACACTGAATGAGGCAGAAGCCGCGCAATTGATGGGCGTGGACTTAATCGTAAGCAACCAGGACAAAAACCAGCTGGTCGAAAAAACCCTGACCGAATTGAATCTGGACAGCATGCCGGCGATGTCGACTGAGCCCGGCGAAGTGTCCTTGTTCAGCCGTGGCCGGCAACGCGCCTTTGTCAAAGTACAAGATGGTTGCCGTTACCACTGTACTTTCTGCATCGTTACGGTTGCCCGTGGCGAAGAACGCAGCCGACTTATTCAAGAAGTGGTCGACGAAATCAATGCCTTACATAAACAAGGCATCAAGGAGGCCGTGCTTACCGGGGTTCACCTTGGCGGGTACGGCAGCGACATCGGCAGCAATCTGGTCGAATTGATTACAGAGATCCTGGACAAAACCCAGATTCCACGCCTGCGCATGGGCTCCCTGGAACCGTGGGAATTACCGGACGGCTTCTTCGAATTATTCAAAAATCCAAGATTAATGCCGCACCTGCACCTGCCCTTGCAAAGCGGTAGCGACAGTGTTCTGAAACGCATGGCGCGGCGCTGCAAGACTGAAGAATTTAGGCAAATTGTCGAGCTGGCCAGAACAACGATCCCTCACTTTAATATTACCACCGATATCATCGTCGGCTTCCCGGGAGAAACCGAGCAAGAATGGCAGGAAAGCTATGACTACATAGAGCGCCTCGGCTTCGGCCATATTCATATCTTTAGTTATTCTCCCCGCGAAGGCACGGCAGCAGCAAATTTCCCAGGCCCGGTCGCCCAAGACCTGAAAAAACGGCGCAGCAAGCAATTGCACGATTTGGCAAAGATTCTGAAAGAGCAATTCATCATCGAAAACATCGCCTTCCTGGCGGATGTACTTTGGGAAGGTCAAACGCAAACGCTAGACAACGGCGATATCCGCTATTTCGGTTACACGCCGAATTACTTACGGGTAGCTTGCGATGTCAACGCCGATACGGCGTTGGAGAATCAAATTCAAAAAGTTCGGTTATCTACAGTTGAATCCGATTTTATTCGGACTGAAATAAACTGAAAGGCTAGGGACGGCGTTGTGCCGCACCCAGCCTTTTGTAGACGCACTTCAATAAGGATTCGGAGCAAGTGGACCAAAACCATCGTCTTTTTGTTCCTCAAACTTCAGCACATCGTCTTCAGGCACATTGCCATCCTTAATCAAATAATTCCGATTCGAGAAATATGCATCTCTGAAAAACTGGTACCGATCAATCGCTGCTTCGGACGCTACTTTTTCCATTCCCAACAAATCAGCACGGGCATCTATAACCTTCAACGCCCCAGAACCCGTGGAAACGGCGGCACCTATCCAGTTCGGATTGATATAAAAACCAACGTACGTGAAGGGGTTCATCGCCGCATCGCCCACTAACCCAATGACGCCGCGCGGGGAGCTAGGGCCAAAGAACGGCAGCACAACATAGGGTCCTGTTGGAACACCCCAGACCCCAAGAGTCTGATCGAAATCTTCGTTATGTTTCTGCAAATCCAACATACTTCCAACATCGACAAATCCGGCGACGCCTACCGCGGTATTCACCAGAAACCGCGCGCTGTCCTGGCCGGTTTGCAAAAACTTACCTTGTAACGCATCGTTAGCGATCACCCCGATATCGTCAATATTACTGAAGAAATTCGTCACCCCCTGATCGACGAAACTCGGCGTAATCCACCGATATCCCTTAGCAACCGGTTTCATGACGTAGTCGTCGACGCTATCGTTAAACGATTGGACGTTTCGATTCCATCCTTCCCAGGGATCCTTGGGATCTTTGCTATTGGTAGCCGCGCATCCGTTCAGCAGGGCAAGCGCCACGGCAGCCAGCCAAACTGTTTTCCCGTTTTGCATAATATTTACCTCGTTAATTGAATATTGTTTAAATCTATCCAAAACTCACGTAACATAACACACAACAGACTTATTTCGCCATTCACGTTCGATGGAAATTACTACCAACCCGCTAGGCAATCGGTTTCGCGGCTATCTGCCGGTCATCGTTGACATAGAAACCGCCGGGTTCAACCCCAAAAAAAACCCACTACTTGAAATTGCCGCCATCATAGTAGAACCGGATGAGCAGGGTTTGCTTCGGATTACCGAAAAACACCAGAGCAATATTATCCCTTTTAAGCATTCTGAATTGGATGAAGCGGCTCTCAAATTTACCGGCATCGACCCATATCATCCGTTCCGGATGGCCGTGGACGAAAAAGAGGCGCTCACAAAACTGTTTACGCCGATCAAAGCCGCTGTAAAACGTAACGAATGTAAGCGGGCCATTTTAGTGGGCCACAACCCATCTTTCGACGTCAATTTTCTCAATGCCGCGATTGAGCGCACGAATTTTAAGCGTAGCCCTTTTCACCCATTTAGTAGCTTCGATACCGCTACGCTTGGCGCTTTGGTTTATGGTCAGACCGTTTTAGCAAAAATAGCACAGGCGGCCGGACTAAGTTGGGATAACGAAAAAGCCCATTCCGCACTGTATGACGCCGAACAAACGGCCGAACTTTTCTGCTTGATAATTAACCGATGGAAGCGGTTAAGTGAACTTGAAGTGATTTAGAGTGATGGAGTCTGCCAATTCCCTCTCCGAAACCGGCAGATTTTAGAAAATCTCGACTACTGCACCGCACCAGCATTAGCCAACATGCTAGTCAGTTCCCCTCTCGTATAAAGGTCGGTTACAATGTCGCAACCACCGACCAGCTCGCCCTTAATATACAGTTGTGGGTAGGTTGGCCAATTAGAATAGACTTTCAAGCCTTCACGAACCTCTGGATCTTCAAAAATGTTGATATACGTGTATTTTGCGTTGCAGGCACCCAAAATCTGAACAACCTTGCTCGAAAAGCCACACTGTGGAAACTCTGGCGAGCCTTTCATATAAAGCACGGCCGCATCGCTAGCCAATTGATTTTGAATTCGTTCGGTAACACTCATAGGAACTCCCTTGCTTATCAATTTAAGTTAGGTAATTCTATCAACCTACAGACTTATTACATAGTATTGTTGACGCAACAAATTGTATTCGAAAATCGAATTACGCAAACGCACAAAAAAAGCCCGCCTATT
>NZ_LUUK01000061.1 GCF_001644025.1 Methylomonas koyamae | reverse complement strand
CTGTTAAAGGACCGCTTACGGTTGTTGTGCTTTTCATCCAGTTTTTTAAGGTATGTATGCTGAGGTTTGATTCGTCGGCAATGGTTTGAATCGTCCGCTTGCCACGACTGTAGACTTTCGCCAAGGCTTGCTCTTTGAACTCAGCAGAATACTGCTTCTTGGAGGGATTCATTTTTTATCTCAAATTTAAAGGGGGCTAAAAATTTGAGGCGACAACTATTCTGACGCAGGGGGATAACAAGGTGGACACCTACGATGGAGAACAAGAGACGATTATCGCGACCGCTAATGGTGGGACATCGGAGTCATGGCCTTTGTCGCTATGATCCGGAAGTAAAACGGGAGCTCGGTGAAGCCTATCTGCAGCCGGGTGTTTCGGCAGCCTTGATGGCACTGGAACACGGCATCAATGCCAATCTGATGCGCAAATGGATTAACCGGCACTGTGAAAATGTCAGTGCAGCCCAGCCCAGTACCGCAGCCATACGATCGGCCTTTGCACCGGTGCTGTCAATGGCGGCACCGAAGTCGGTAGACAACACCGCCCTCACCACTCAAGCCAGCACGGGTTCGGTGAGTAAGCCTTTGGGGATAGATGCGCGCCGGTGGCGGCGTGATCCGGATGCTGTTGTCGCAGCACGGACAGGCATATTTGATGCGCTGATATTGAATAATGTGGATTTGCTGCGGCACGATATCGAGTTGCTCACTGATGTTAGCGTCGATTTCCACCAGGCGTGTGCCGTCATGGGCGCAGATGCGCTCGGCTTCCGCTAGTTCATGGCGCACAATCTCGCGAGGCAGGAGGGGATCGAGCGGTTTGCGGCCGCGTTTCTTGCGACTATGGCCCGCCACTTCGACAGCTTCAGGTGTGGTTTCCTCGGCCACCGGTGCAGCGTTGGGTGCCAGAGCTTCGGCTTCGTTCAGAAACAGATCGCGCTGAGCCGGATTCGCTCTGGCCTCGGACTTGGCCGCATACAGACGATGCAACAGTTTGATCCGATCCCGCCGCCGATTGCTGAACACATAGATCGCCGGTTCAAACGGATTCAAGCCTAATGCCTGCTCGACCAGCAATGCCAAACCATTGATGGCCTTACGGCCATTGACCGGTTCGCGGTGCAAGTAGATCTTTAATCCCGGCTCGAAGGGAACACAGCAAGGCGGCCAGACCGTTCAATACATTCAATAAAGGGGATAGATCGGTCAAGCTAATCTCTTGCAATTCCAGTTTAACGCCATTCGATAAGGCTATATTGAAGCTGCTGCTGGAGCCGCTATTTGAACCGCAATTTTCGCCGCACAGTTTGCTTCCGTCCGGGACGGATTCCACATCAAGCGGCGCAAAGCATCATCAATAGCGGCAAGCCGTACGTGGTGGATATTGATTTATCGAAATTCTTTGATCGAATCTATCGTGACCGGTCGATTGCTCGCATGGGATAACGGATCACCGACAAACGCATACTGCGCCTGATCGGCCTGATGCTGCGAAGTGGCATCCTGATCGGTGGTGGTACGGAGCGAAGAAGGGGCCGATGCAAGGCGGGCCGCTATCCGAATAAACTGCTACCGCTTTGTCCGAAAAGCCAACTGCGTGGTTTAAAGGACATACAATGCAAAGTACCCTACAAATTTGACAAAAACCGACTGTCGCTGGAGCGTCTTTGCTCGGAAAATGCCAGAACTGTGACGCGGGCGTATTAAAGTTTGGCGTTTTTTTGCCGCCAGTTAGTTTTGAATCGACTATATTATTTCCATCTAGTTCTTGTGGTCTACTCGGGGCATGCTTTTAGGCCCATGAGTTGAGCGGTTGTGCTGATGCGATCGAAACACAACGTCGACTGGAAAGCGGCACTCTAATTCGTAACGGGTAAAATGAGTTTATAGGCGATAGTCGCAACCGACTTCGCTGCCTTAAGAATACGGGCAGGCCACAACTCTCATTTTCATTTCAGTTAAGTGGAATCGTATGCAACCGAACCATCGAAATCGCAAAGTCAGCCGCGTTCCGCTTCGTGCCGGCGCCTTAGCTTCATTAATCAGTTACTTAGCGGTCGGTCACGCGGTCGAGGTGGTTCCCGAGGCCGGCTCGATTTTGCGAAATATCAAACCCGAATCGATTTTGCCGGGCAACGCGCAAGTCCCGTTCGAAATATCGGAACAACCGGCGCCTGCCGGTGAAAGCGACATCCGCATCCAAGTCAAGGGTTGGAAGATCAGCGGCGCAGTGTTGATTAGCGAGGCCGATCTGCAGTCGTTTCTAAAAGACTATATCGGCAAGGACTTGAACTTGCTTGAACTGCGCAAAATCACTCGCGATATCGCGGCGTATTACCAGCAACGTGGTTTTTTCGCCCGCGCGCTATTGCCAGCTCAGCAAATTCGCGACGGTATCGTCGAAATCCTGATCCGCGAAGCCACCCTGGGCAAGGTCGAAGTCGACGACTCGGCTAACACTTACCGAAACGACATTCCCCGACAAACGATGTTGGCGGCTCAGCCGGCGGGAGAAGCCTTGCGGTTGGCAGATATGCAGCGCGGTATTTTGCTGTTGAACGACCTGACCGGCGGCACGGTATCGTCTACCCTGAAAGCCGGCGCGAGAGCGGGTGAATCCGACCTGCTGTTGAAAATCGACCCCAGCAACCTAATCAGCGGCTCCGTGGATTACAGCAATACCGGCGTGCGTTCGGTCGGCATGAACCAATTCGGTGGGTCTCTGAACCTCAATAACCCCTTGCGTTTGGGCGACTTGGCGACGTTGCGCGTTCAGGGCGGCAGCGGCAACGTTTACGGGCGGGTCGCTTATTCGTTGCCGGTGGGTTACTCCGGGCTACGGGTTGGTTTGGCGGCGTCCGCGTTGGACTATACCTTGGGCGAACCCTTTCAGTCGTTGGACGCGCAAGGCTCGGCCTGGACCGGCGGCACTTTCGCGACCTATCCGCTGCTGCGCGGGGTGAGTACGAATCTGTACGTTGCCAGCGGTTTCGACGATCGCCACTACTACAATACCAGCCTTGCTAGCGTGGTCAGCGACAAAGAAGTGCAAAGCGGTTACGTCGGCCTGAGCGGCGACCATCAAGACGATTGGCTCGGCGGTGCGGTGACCTTGTTCGGCGCGACCATGGTGGCCGGCAATCTGGATTTGTCGGGCAGCCCGGTCGATCAAGCCCAAAATCGGGCCACCGCTCGAGCCGGCGGCGCCTATCAAAAATTCTCGCTTAACGCTTCCCGCCTGCAAAGTCTGACCGACAAATTACGCTTGTACGCCGGTTTCAGCGGACAGTTGGCTACCAAAAACCTGGATTCCTCCGAAAAATTCAGCCTCGGCGGTCCCTTCGGCATCAGAGCCTATCCGGTCAACGAAGCCCTCGGAGATGAGGGCTATCTGATGAATTTCGAATTGCGCTACGAAGTTTACGAACATGTCGAGTTGGTCGGGTTCATCGACCACGGCGGCATCACGTTGCATAACGATCTTTGGCCGAATGCCACCGAAGGCGTTCCCAATCACTACACGCTCAGCGGCGGCGGTGTCGGTATCAACTGGACGGTCCCCGGCAATTTCGTCATCCGCGGCAGCGTTGCTCAACGCATAGGCGCCAACCCAGCGCGCTCTACGGACGGCAACGACTCGGACGGAACTTACAAAACGCCTCATTTTTGGGTCAGCCTGAGCAAAGCGTTTTAAGCGTCTTCGGGCTCCGTTTTTCCACCAACTCAACCTGCGATACCACCGTGGATAACCAATTGCTATTTTATAAACGCATCGTCAGCCTGAACCCCGCCGCTCACGGTCGGTTGCATATCGCGCCGTCCGACGATGTCGGATATGCGCGAGTTAGTAACTCGGTGCCGCTGATTGGTCCGGAATTCGGCGAAGCCGGCAAGGAATACCCGATCGCCTTCGCCAAAGCCGGCGACGGGCATTTTGTCCCGGTCGCGGTGCTGGGCTTGAACGATGGCGAAAACCTGTTCGTCAATGGTGCCGGTCGCTGGGCTGGTCATTACATACCCGCCTTCGTCCGCCGATACCCGTTCGTACCCGCCGAGCAGGCCGAAGACAAGCAATTGATCGTTTGTTTTGACGACACTAGCCCGCGTTTTAACGAAACGGCTGGCGAGCCTTTGTTGGTCGACGGCGAACCGTCGGCTTACTTGCAACAAATCATCGCCTTTTTGCGGGAGTTCCACGCCGAATCGCAACGGACTGCGCAATTCGCCGCCACCTTGCACGAATTGGACCTCTTAACCGAGCGTCGCGCCGATGCGGTATCACCGAGCGGCGAGCGTTACTCGTTGTCCGGTCTTTGGATAGTGGATGAGGCGCGCTTCCAAAAAATCAGCCGCGATGCGTTGGACAGCCTGTTCCAAACCGGCGCGCTGGGATTGATCTATCTGCACTTGGCGTCGTTGAGCAATTTTGCCCGCCTGTTGGAACGCAAAGCCGCCGCAAGCACCGAAAAACCGCACTGATTCGAGAGGACAGTCTCATGACTAGACATGCCAGCCAATGCCGCACGCCGCACTTCAACCGTCATCCGCTGGTGTTGGCGATACAGATCGCCTTGGCCGGCGCTTGGCAGCCCGCCTTGGCCGAACTGGCCGGCAACGCGTTGCCGAGCGGAGGGCAAGTGGCGTCGGGACAGGTGAAAATCCAGCAAAACGGCGCTCGGATGGATGTCGTACAAGGCAGTCAGAAAGCCATCATCAACTGGCAGAGCTACAACATCGGTGCCAATGCCCACGTGGATTATCAACAACCTAACGCCCACTCGATTGCGCTGAATCGGGTGACGTCCGGCGAAGCGTCGGTCATTGCCGGTCAATTGACCGCCAACGGCCAAGTGTTTCTGGTGAACCCTAACGGCGTGCTGTTTGCCAAGGGCGCCCAAGTCGACGTTGGTGCGATGGCCGCGTCGACGATGAACATCAGCGATGCCGATTTTCGTGCCGGAAATTACCATTTCAAGCGCGACGGCGGCGATACCGGCGTTGTCAACCAGGGCGAAATCCGTGTCAAGGACGGCGGATACGTGGCCTTGCTGGCCCCTAGCGTCAGCAACGAAGGTCTGGTCCAGGCCCGTTTGGGCACGGTAGCGTTGGCCGGCGGCGATGGCGTAACACTGGAATTGGACGAAGGTAAACTGGTCAATGTTCAGGTCGATCCCGCCACCGTCAATACGCTGATCGAGAATAAGCAGCTGATCCGCGCCGATGGCGGTCGGGTCATTATGACCGCCAGCGCCGCCGACCAATTGCGTGGCGCAGCGATTAACAACAGCGGCGTGGTCGAGGCCAAATCCCTAGTCAATCGCGGCGGTTCGATAGAACTGATCGGCGACGAAGTCAGTAACAGCGGTACACTGGACGTGTCCGCCGCCGAGAATACTCATGGCGGCAATGTCGTCGAGCATGGCCAGTTGGTTGTCGACACCGGCACGGTCCGCGCCGACGGTAATAGCGGCGGCGATATTCGCCTGACAGGCGATCGGGTGCTGCAAGCCGGAACGCTTAGCGCCGAGGGTACCGTCTCCCACGGCGGCCGAATCACGATTGCCGCCGACAGTCGAGTCATCCAGACCGCGTCCGCGAAACTGTCGACTAAGGGAACCAAAAATGGCGGCGACATCGCAGTGACCGCGGGCGGCCAGGGTGGCGTATTCAGCTCCGCTACCCTGGATGCCAGTGGCGTTTCCGGACAGGGTGGCAAGATCACCGTCACCGGCGGCAAAGACGTCACTTTGGCTGCCGCGACGCTCACCGCCAACGGCGCCAAGGGTGGCGGCAAGATCAGTATCGGCGGCGGTTTTCATGGCAAGGACGCGGCGGTTCGCAACGCAACGTTGGTCCGGATCAACCCCTTTACCCAGTTGCAAGCCGATGCTACCGCAAAAGGCGACGGCGGCGACATCGTGGTTTGGTCGGACCAGAATACCGATTTTTACGGCAATATATCCGCCAAGGGCGGTCAGAACGGTGGCGACGGCGGTACCGTTGAGGTGTCTTCGCACGATACGCTGATCTTCGGCGGTAGCGTGGCGACGGCCGCGCCCAAGGGCCGCAACGGCAATCTGTTGCTGGACCCGCGCAACATCACGATAGATAACAGCGGCAAATACCCGCAATTCGAATTCGAAGACCCCAACCCCACCAATACACTGGGCGTTACCTCCGGTTTCGGTACCGGGACCTCGGTGCTGTGGAGCACGAACGTGGTGGTCACCAACCCCTACGACGACTTCGGCGGTCAGGATGCCGGTGCGGTCTATTTATATAACGGTTGGTCCGGCGCGTTGTTGGCGACGTTGACCGGCAGCCACGCCGACGATCGCTTGGGCAGCGGCGGTATCACCCTGCTTGTTAGCCAAAATACCAACACTAACGTCAACGTCTCGTTCAATTCGCAGGGCAACTTTTTGATTTCCAGTCCGCATTGGGACGGCGGCAAGGGGGCGGTGACTTGGTCCAGCGGAACCACGGGGCTGAGCGGAACGGTGACGTCGTCCAACAGTTTGGTCGGCAGTTCGGCGAGCGACGCGGTGGGCAGCGGCAGCATTGTGTTGATCGACAACTACTACGGCACCGCCAGCCACGCCTGGAACAACGAAAACGGCTATTTAAAATATCTGGTACTCAATCCGCAATGGAATGCCAATACCGGCGCCGTGACGATGGGTAGCGCTTTGAGCGGAATATCCGGTGTCATTTCATCTTCCAACAGTTTGGTAGGTGGTGCCGCTGGAGACCAAATCGGCAGTAGCGGGGTCACGCAATTTGTCACCGAGTTTCACGATTACAACAGTAGCGGCGCGTTGATTACCGCCACCGAGTATTACCGAAATTTTTTCGCGATCGCCAGTCCGCATTGGCAAAACGGTGCCAGCGCCGATGCCGGCGCGGTCACTTGGGCTAGCGGTTCCGCCGCATTGACAGGTACCGTTTCTTCGTCGAACAGTCTGGTCGGGGGCAATGCCAACGACCAGATCGGTAGCGGCGACATCAAAGTGCTTTATTACACCAGCAGCACCAACTACAACAGTCAACCTAGCGACACCCCGCCGCACGGCCACGTGAATACTTACCGTACCGACGCCGCTTACGTTGTCGCCAGTCCGCACTGGAACGGCGACAAAGGTTCGGTCACTTGGCTCGACGGCGCGACCGGTTACGCGTCCGGTGGAGCGACAGCCGGTTTCGCCGTTTCTTCGGCTAATAGCTTGGTTGGCGCGACCGCAGGCGATTTGGTCGGTAGCGGCGGCATCCAAGTCCTCAGCCACTACACGAGCCGCAATCAGGATACAGGATACACCTCGACTCACCCTTATTATCTGATTCTAAGCCCGCACTTCAACAACGGAGGATCGACCGCCGATGCAGGTGCGATTACCTGGGGCGACGGTCGCAATATCACCTACGGCACCATCACCACAACGAACTACCTCGGCAACACCTTAACCAATATTCCGACCGAAACTACTACTAACAACGGCGGCGTGTCCGGCGTCATCGGCAGCGGCAATAGTTTGGTCGGCAGTCACGCTGGCGACCAGGTCGGCAGTGGCGGCGTCACCGACCTTGGACAAGACCCCGGCTATGTGGTCCTTAGCCCGCTGTGGAACAGCAGCGCTGGCGCGGTTACCTTCTGGGATGCTACCGCCACCAAGACCGGAACTCTAGGTTCGGCTAACAGTCTGGTCGGCTCGACCGCCAACGATCATGTCGGCGGCGGCGGTATTTTGCTGAAAAGCGGTTATTACTTAGTGTTGAGCCCGGATTGGGATAACGGTGGAGCGACCGACGCCGGCGCGATTACCTGGGGCAGCAAGTCCAGCGGTGTCAGCGGCGCGGTCGGCGCGGGAAACAGCCTAGTCGGCAGCACCGCCAACGATGGCGTAGGCAGCGACGTCAATAATATCGTCGATGTGGGCGTGGCCGATTACGTGGTCCTAACGCCCACCTGGGATAACGGCGGTAATGCCGACGCCGGCGCTGCCTCTTGGGGTAGTTCCGGCAGCGGCGTCAGTGGCGCGATCAGTAGTAGTAACAGCTTGATCGGTAGTCACGCCAACGACCGGGTCGGTAGTGGCGGCGTCGTGGCAACTTATAACGGTGTCGATACCGCGGATAGCTGGTCCTATACCTACTACTACAGCGTGATCAGTCCGCACTGGAACGCCGATCGCGGGGCGGTCACGATGGGCGCCGAATCTAGCGGCATTCAAGGCACTGTCGGTTCCGGCAACAGCTTGGTCGGCGATACCGCCGGCGACCAAGTCGGCAGTGGAGGTGTCAAGGCCGGCCAATACACGACGCTGACCTACAACGGGAGCTCCTGGTCCGGCACCCGCACTGCTTATTATTTGGTTATTAGCCCCAATTGGAGCGACGGCGGCACCGCGAACGTCGGAGCCGTCACCAAAACCGCCGCCGCGACCGGCATAACCGGGAGTATCAGCTCGGCAAACAGCTTGATCGGCGGCACCGCGGGCGATCAAATCGGCAGCGGCGGCATCACGCTGTTGCCTTACGACTGGACAACCGGACCGGCCAACGCCAACGGTCAAAAGCAATATCATCTGGATTACTATGCGATCGCTAGCCCGTATTGGGATAACGGCGCTACCGCCGACGCCGGCGCGGTTACTTGGGGCAGTGTCACAACCACGGCAGGCGCCGCTTCCCCGCTGACAGGTAACGCCAGCGCGGCTAACAGTTTGGTTGGCACGCACGCCAACGATCGTGTCGGTAGCGGCGGTGTCGTTGCCCTCCCGGCGGAATATAACAACGCGACGCGACTGGGCTACGTCGTCATCAGCCCTAATTGGGGAAACGGCACCGACAGCCAATTGGGCGCGGTGACCTGGGGAAGCCGTTTGACGGGTTTGCTTGGCGCCGTCAGCGCCGGCAACAGCTTGATCGGAGCCACGGCGGGTGACCAAATCGGCAGCGGCGGCGTCACGGTTTTGACGAACGGTTACGATCCTGTCAACAGTGTCTACACCTATAACTACTTGGTGCTAAGCCCGCACTGGCATAGTGGCGCCAACGCCGATGCCGGCGCCGTGACCTGGGTCGCCGAAAAAACCGGCTTTGCTTACGGCGAGAGCAGCCAAGGCGCCGTGGTCGGCGCCGCTAACAGCTTGGTCGGCAGTCATTCCGGCGACCAAGTCGGCAGCGACGGCGTCATTGATCTGGGCGTCTCGTATCTGGTGGGTAGCCGGCATTGGCGCAATGGTTCGGCCGCGGACGCCGGCGCGTTGTCTTGGGCGCGGGCCAGTATCGGCGGGGCCGGCGCGGTGTCCGCCAGCAATAGTTTGATCGGCAGCTACAGCAATCAGGATGTCGGCCTGAACCAAGTCCGATTAACGGTGAACTACAATACCTACTATTACGACTATCTGGTCATCGATACCGATTGGCGTAACGGCGGGCTGGCGAACGCGGGTTCGGTGACCTACGGCGACGCCTTTTACGGCATCTTCGGCGAGGTATCGGTCGCGAACAGCGTTGTCGGCACCACCGCCAATAGTGGCATCAGCTTCGATACCGGCGGACCCTGGGTCGATTATTATCAATATGCCGGCACCAACTATTTCAGCTTGCTGCCCG
The DNA here is from genome assembly GCF_001644025.1 of Methylomonas koyamae. GTDB lineage: Bacteria > Pseudomonadota > Gammaproteobacteria > Methylococcales > Methylomonadaceae > Methylomonas > Methylomonas koyamae_A. The sequence goes on along the minus strand of NZ_LUUK01000061.1, from coordinate 1,475 downwards.
GCTTTGCCTACGATCACGGCGATACCTTCGTGGTCAGCTTCGCCAACGAGAACACCGGCCGGGTCACCTCGGGCGCCACCGATCCGAGTCGCATCACCTACGGCATGGCGATCGGCAAGGACATGACCATTGCACCGGGCGTGTTGACCAATTTGCTCGGGTGGGGCACCAACGTCACGCTACAAGCCAGCAACGACATTACGGTTAACAGCGCCCTCAACGTCGCCGGGCTTTTCAGTTCGTCCGCGACGTTGAAATTGGAAGCGGGCCGCAGCATTTACGTCAATGCCGATATCACCACCGACGGCGGCAATTTAGTGTTGCACGCCAACGATTTGGCCGCCAACGGCGTCGTCGACGCCGATCGCTCGGCCGGGAATGCGGTTATCGAATTGGCCCACGGCGTTACGATAGATGCCGGCGCCGGTTCGGTCACCATGGAATTGCGCGACGGTACAGGCAACACCGAGGACGACAGCGGCAACATCACGCTGGCGGGACAAATCCTGGCCGATACCATCAGCATTGTCCATCGCGGCACCGGAGGCGCGAGCGGCAGCAAGAATATCGTTTTGAACAGCGGTGCCGGCTTGACGGCCAACGGCAGCGGGGACGCGCTGGTTTTGGCGGCCGCCAGCGGCGGCGAACTGGTCAATAATGTCGGCAGCGGCGTACTCTCCGCCGCCAACGGTCGTTGGTTGGTGTATATGCACAGCCCATCCGGATCGACGGAAGGCGGACTTACCGGCGCGGCCGGTTCGGCACTACCGAGGCTTTACAACAAAACCTACGACGGCGACCTGCCGGGAACGATCGTCGCGGGCAATCACCTGATCTACGACTATCAGCCGAGCTTGAGCGTCGATGTCGGCAACATCAGCAAAACCTACGGCGATGCCGATCCGAGTGCGAGCAGCGCCTTTTCCGGCTACGTCAACGACGACGGCGTGACGGACTCGGCCACGGTCGCGGGTTTAAGCGGCACGCCCAGTTTTAGTATCGTCGGCGGTACCGCCGGCACAGGTCGCGAGGTCGGTAGCTACACGGTCAACGGTGCGGTCGGCTCGGCCGCGATCAGTGGCGGGGCCGGTTATTCGACGACGATAGGCACCGGCGGCGCCAGCGGAACCTTAACGGTCAACAAAAAAACGTTGACCGTGACCGCCAGCAACGACAGTCGCGCATACAACGGCTCTGGCTATAGCGGTGGCCATGGCGTCAATATTACCGGCTTCGTTAACAGCGAAACCTCAAGTGTATTGGGCGGCAGCGTCAGTTACGGCGGAATCTCGCAAGGTGCCACCAACGCGGGTAGCTACGCCATCACCGCGAGCGGCTATACCGCGAGCAACTACGATTTCAGCTATGTCGACGGCACCTTAACGATCACGCCCTTCGTCGTCAGCCTGACCGGCAACCGGACCTATAACGGCAGCACCAACGTGGCGGCCGGCATCTTCTCGGCGGGGAGTTTG
>NZ_LUUK01000060.1 GCF_001644025.1 Methylomonas koyamae | reverse complement strand
CCGGTTAAAACTACCCCCTGACGGATTCGAAAGGGGGTAGGGTGGTTATTCGTCGAACGAGGGTTCGGCGCGTATTTTTTCCAGCATGGAGGTTAGGATTGACGGCAAGATTGAGCCGAATCGACCTCGAACGTCTAACGGTTCCTTGAGTTAGTACCGCCTGGCCGCAATGGCCAATCGTTGTCTTACCCAGGGGCTTGCCTTGAATTGCGTTCTCAGCCAACCGCGATAATCTTCGAGGCTTCCCGTCCAATCGTCCGGCGGCGAAAACGGGGACTCGGGATGACCCGGATCCGTTTCCACAATGCTGATGTCGAACACGAAGTTAGCCATGTTCATCCTCCGCCATAACCAGCGATGCGATCTGCCCGGTGTGGTCGATGTCCAACACGAACCGTTTGCCGTGCAGGCCTTTAAATGCACCCAGATCCGGCATTAGCCGGCTTAATTCTACTTTGTCACATTAGCCTCGCCACCCGAAATGGCTGAATTAATGTATAATAAGTGCATATTCCGATTAAAGCCGCCACCCATTCCGACCGCAAACCCACCAGTGATTCCTGTTCCAAAACAGCTGGTGGCGCCTATACTCAATTTCACTGTGTAATCACTGACGATCTTTCAATCTTGGCGCTCCCACACATTGCCAACCCGTTCCTCTAGACAAATGCCGCAACGCAGACTAGATTTGCCCGGTCTTTTCGCAGAACGGGCTTGCCGTTAGCGACAAAGCTCAAATTTACCAACCTGTATTTCATTCGCCTCTAGTCAAGGATGCCCGTGTTCGATTTGCGATTCGTCAGCTCCGTCAGTGTATTCAGTGTTTTCCCACTGATAAACGTGCCGGTTCTAACCGGCTACTCGCAATGACATCAGCGAATCCAAACTCTCCAGGCCTGGACACCGGACTAGCCGCGTTATTAATGATTGCCGCCTTCCACGGCGTGGCCGCCGACGAAGCGGCCTTGCGCCACGAGTTTGGGCCGATGTTGGTGGCGGATCGCGAGGGGCGTTACCGTTTCGACCACCGAGCCTTGCAATTGGCCGCACAACGGGTGGGCTTGACCGCCCAGTTGCGCCGGCAAGACCCGCAACGTTTAGCGTTAGCGCCGTTGCCGGCAATGGCGAAGGACATCGACGGCCGCTACTTCATCCTGGCCAAATTCGATGCCGGGGTGCCGGCGCCCGTGGTTTCGGCTCCGGGCGGCCAGCCGGCCGGCAATCAGCGCTCGCCAAACGCCGACGCCAAAGTCCTGATCCAGCGCCCCGGCGAGCCGCCGGCGGTGTTGACGTTGGCCGAGCTGCTAGGATGCTGGACCGGCGAACTGCTGTTTTTCACCTCCAAGGCCAGCTATGCCGGCGAGGCCGCGCAATTCGATTTCACCTGGTTCATTCCCGCCCTGATCAAGTACCGCAAGCTGTTCGGCGAAGTGCTGTTGATTTCGCTGGTGTTGCAACTGATAGGCCTGGTCACGCCGCTGTTTTTCCAAGTGGTGATGGACAAGGTGCTGGTCAACCACGCGATGAAGACCTTGAACGTGATTGCGATCGGCTTAATCGGTGCGATGCTGTTCGAAGCCGCCTTGTCCGGCATCCGCACTTGGGTGTTTGCTCATACTAGCAGTAAGATCGACGTGGAACTGGGCGCCCGTTTGTTCAAGCATTTGCTGGCCCTGCCGACCGCTTATTTTCAGGCGCGCCGGGTCGGCGATTCGGTCGCCAGAGTCCGCGAGCTGGAGAATATCCGCTCGTTTCTGACCGGTAATGCCATCACTTTGTTGCTGGATTTGCTGTTCTCGGTGATATTCATCGGCGTGATGCTGTACTACAGCCCGTGGCTGACCCTGATCGTCGTGGTATCGATACCGCTGTATATCTTGTTGTCGGTGGCGTTCACCCCGGTGATTCGGACCCGCCTGGACGAGAAGTTCAACCGCAGCGCCGAAAGCCAAGCCTTTCTGGTCGAGACCATCAGCGGCATCGATACGGTCAAGGCGTTGGCGGTCGAGCCGCGCTGGACCCAGCACTGGGAGAAACAACTGGCGGCTTACGTCACCGCCGGCCTGGCGGTGACGCAGGCGGCGACGTTGGCCAGCGGCGGCGTCAACCTGATCAGCAAACTGGTGACCGCCGCCATCATGTGGCTGGGCGCCACGCTGGTGGTCGACGGCCAGTTGACCGTCGGCGAACTGGTGGCCTTCAACATGCTGTCCGGTCAGGTCTCGGCGCCGATCTTGCGCTTGGCGCAGCTGTGGAACGACTTTCAACAAGTCGGCATCTCGATGCGCCGCCTGGGCGATATTCTCAACACCCGTAGCGAAATCATGGGCCAAAAGACCCGGTTACCGCGCATTGCCGGCGCCATCGAATTCGACCAAGTCTCGTTCCGCTACCGGCCGGATGCGCCGGACGTGATACGCGCAGTGAATTTAAAGATCGCGCCGGGCGAAGTGATCGGCATCGTCGGCCGCTCCGGCTCCGGCAAAAGTACCTTGACCAAGCTGGTGCAGCGTCTGTTCGTCCCGGACCGCGGCCGAGTGCTGATAGACGGCCACGACATCGGCATCGTCGACACCGCGTCGCTACGCCAGCAAATCGGCGTGGTATTACAGGAAAATACCCTGTTCAACCGCTCGATTCGCGACAACATCGCCCTGGTCAACCCGGCCTTGCCGTTCGAAGCCGTCATCGAAGCCGCCAAACTAGCCGGCGCCCACGAGTTCATCTGCGAGTTGCCGGAAGGCTACGACACCCTGGTCGGCGAACACGGCACCGGTTTGTCCGGCGGCCAGCGCCAACGCATCGCCATCGCTCGGGCACTGATCGGCAACCCGCGCATCCTGATCTTCGACGAAGCCACCAGCGCCTTGGACTACGAATCGGAAAAAGTGATTCAGGACAATATGCGCCGTATCTGCCAGGGCCGTACCGTGTTGATCATCGCCCACCGCTTGTCGGCGGTGCGTGACGCCAGCCGTATCGTGGTCATGGAACGCGGCCAGATTGCCGAAACCGGCCGGCATCAGGCCTTGCTGCAGGTGCCGAACGGCATCTACGCCCACTTGTACCAACTGCAGCAGGCCGGCGCATGAGCCTGCGCCACCGATTGCAAGCCTACGCCGAACTGTGGCGCCGTTACCGCGATACCTTTCGCTACTTCTGGCAACGGCGGCGAGAGCTGGATCGCCCGCCATTATTCGCCGACGAAGCCGAGTTTCTGCCGGCGGCGCTGGCCTTGCAGGCCAAACCGGTGTCGCCGCTGGGCCGCGGCGTGGCCTGGTTGTTGATGGCGTTGGTCGCCGCGACGCTGGCCTGGGCCTGTCTGGGCGAAGTGGACATCATCGTCAACGCCGCCGGCAAAATCATCCCCAGCGCCCGTACCAAGACCATCGCCTCGGTCGATACCGCCAGCGTCGCCGCGATTTACGTGCGCGAAGGCCAGTTCGTCAAGCAAGGCGACCCGTTACTGGACCTGGACAGCAACGCCTTCGACGCCGAACGCGACAAGGCCAGGGCCAACTACATCGAAGCCCGCTTGCAGGAGGCGCGGGCCGGTGCCTTGATCGACGCCATCGACCGTGGCAAGGTGCCGGCCTTCGCCTGTCCCGCCGAGGTACCCGCGGCCAAATACCAAGCCGCGTTGGCGCATTTGGCGGGCCAATACCGCGACTTCATCGCCAAGCGGCAGCGCCTGGACGGCGACATCGCCCGCTACGCCGCGGCGCTGCCGCTGGCCGCGCAACAAGCCCGCGACTTTCAAGCCTTGGCCGAGGCCCACGACGTCGCCCCGCATGCCTACCTGGAAAAGGAACAAGCCCGTATCGAGCTGCAAGGCCAGTTGGACAGCGCCAAAAACCAGCGCGCCGCGCTGATTGCCGAGACTCGCAAATTGGCCTTCGACGAACGCACCCAAGCCGGCAAACTGGCCAGCGACGCCGACCAGGACGCTGCCCGCGCCGACGCCCACGGCCGCTTGCTGAAGCTGAGCGCCCCGGTGGCCGGTACCGTCCTGCAACTGGCCGCGCATACCGTCGGCGGTGTGGTCGCCGCAGCCCAGCCGCTGCTGCAATTGGTGCCGCAAGACAGTACGGTCGAAGTCGAAGCTACCCTGGAAAACAAAGACATCGGTTTCGTTCGGGAAGGCCAACGCGCCGAAGTCAAGATCGACGCCTTCCCCTATACCAAATACGGCACCGTCACTGGCCAGGTGGCCCACGTGTCGCGCGATGCGATTCAAGACGAGAAAAAAGGCTTGATCTACAGCGTGCGCATCGCCCTCGACCAAGCCACGCTGGCGGTCGACGGCCATGATGCCGCGCTGTCGCCCGGCTTGTCGATCCAGGCCGACATCAAAACCGGCCGGCGCCGGGTCATCGAATACGTGTTGACGCCGCTGTTGCAGCACGGCCGGGAAAGCTTGCGTGAGCGTTAACGCCAAAACGGTGCGAACAGCGTGCCGCCCAGGCCGTTCGGCCACGGCATTGGCGCTGAGTGTGGCGCTGGGCCTAATGCCCAAGTTGGCCCTAAGTGTTGATCTATCCCCCGTACCCAACATTCCCGACGTGCTCGACGATCCGCTCAATACCCGGCCGCCAGTGCTGACGCAGGGCGCGGTGTTGCCGGGCGACCGGCAAAGCATCGTCTGTCCGGTTGAAAAAGACTTCGCAACGCCGTTGCTGCTGGACGACGCGGTCGATCTGGCGCTATGCAATCATCCGCAAGCCCAAGCCGCCTGGGCCGAACTCAAAATCCAGGCCGCCAATCTCGGCGTGGCCAAAGCCGGATATTGGCCGACCGTGAACGGTGCGGTCAACCATTTGAACAGCTATTACCAATTTCCCGGCTCGAACGCGCCGTCCAACGAAACCGACGGTTTCACCTTGTACGGCAACCTGAATTGGCGGTTGTTCGACTTCGGCGGCCGTTCGGCTAATCTGGCCGCGGCCAACTGGCTATTGACCCAAGCGCTGGCCAATCAAGACGCGGTGTTTCAACGCATCCTGGACGGCGTGATTCAAGCCTATTTCGACGCCCAAACCGCCAACGCCCAACGGCAGGCCAAGACCGATAGCGAGGCCCTGGCCGGCCAGACCCTGACGAGCGCCCGCCGCCGCGAGGCCGGCGGCGTCAGCGGCCGTAGCGATACCCTGCAAGCCGAAACCGCCCTGGCCAAGGCGGCATTGGGACGCAGCCGGGCCGACGGCGACTACCGCAAGGCCTTGGCGGTACTGCGCCAGGCGATGGGTATCGCGCCGGAAACGCTACTGAATTTGCCGGACAACGTCGACACGGCGGTGGCCGGCGAGACGCTGGCCCAAGACGGCCGCGATTTGCAAACCTGGCTGGCCGAAGCCCAGCGCCGCCATCCGGCCATCGTCGCGGCCCAAGCCCAGTGGGAAGCCGCCAAGGAACGTATCGTGCAGGCCCGCGCCGAAGGTTTGCCGACGCTGGACTTTAGCCTGAACGCCTATCAAAACGGCTACCCCAATCAAGCCCTGTCGCAAAACCAAACGAGAGTGGAAACTATCGGTATCAATCTGACCATCCCACTGTTCGAAGGCTTTGTCCGCACCTACAAAATCCGCGGCGCTCAGGCCCAAGCCGAGCAGCGCGCGGCCGAACTGGCCGACACCGAGCGGCAGACCCTGCTGGATGTGGTCAAGGCCCACGCCGAGGCCGAAGCCGCGCTGCGCAACCTCAGCTATTCGGCGACTTGGCTGGACAGCGCGCAAGCCGCGGTCGACAGCTCCCGGCGGCGTTACGACAAAGGCGCCGCCGACATTCTGGAACTGCTGAATACCCAGACCGCGTTGGCCGACGCCCGTCAGGAACGCCTGCGCACCCTCGCCGACTGGCGAGCGGCTCGCTTGCGCTTGTTCACCAGCAGCGGTTTGTTGGGACGGGACCTGATCGAGCAGGCTGAAGGGCGATATGGAAACGGTCGGCCGGCTATCAGCGCCAAATAGTGATGAACGCCATAGAACGGTATTCGCTGATCCGCCAAACGACGACACACACCGCAAACAACCCAACATCAAGCGCTAAGCTCCGATGAAATGCCTATTCGTCCATCAAAATTTCCCCGGCCAGTATCGCCACTTGGCCGCCCATCTGGCCGCCGATCCCCGCCATCAAGTCGTGTTTATCACCCAACGTTCGGAAGGCGAACTGCCGGGCGTGCGGAAAATGGTCTACCGACCGCACCGGGCACGATCGCACAGCGTTCACCAATATTTGCGGGAAACCGAAACGGCGGTGATCAACGCTCAAAGTGTTGCCCGCACCGCCCTGGACTTAAAACGGGCCGGTTTCGTACCGGATTTGATGCTGGGTCATAACGGTTGGGGCGAAATCTGGTATTTGAAGGAGGTATTCCCGCAATCGCCGCTGCTGGGTTACTTCGAGTTCTTTTACCGGCTGAGCGGCGCCGATGTCGGTTTCGATCCGAACGAGCCGACCGCCTTCGACGACGGGCCGCGCTTGCGGACCAAGAATCTGGGTAATTATTTGGCCTTGGATACGGTTGATGCCGGACTCTGTCCCACTCACTGGCAGAAATCGCGCTATCCGACCGGCTACCACGACAAATTGCACGTCATCCACGACGGCATCGACACGAGCATCGTCCGCCCGAATCCGGATGCGGCCTTATCCCTGGCGCAAGCCGGGCTGACGTTGAGCCGGGCCGACGAAGTCGTCACGTACGTGGCCCGCAATCTGGAGCCCTATCGCGGTTTTCCCAGCTTCATGCGCAGTCTGCCGGCCGTCCTGGCAGCCCGGCCCCAGGCACGGATCGTGATCGTCGGCGGCGATGAGGTCAGTTACGGCAAGCGCCTGCCGCCGGGGCAGACCTATCGTCAACAGTTACAGGCAGAACTTGGCGACGCGCTGGATGGGCGGCGGGTGCATTTTTTGGGCAAGGTGGCGTATCCGACCTTTCTGAAGATACTGCAACTATCGAGGGTCCACGTCTACCTGACCTATCCCTTCGTGTTGTCCTGGTCGGTGCTGGAAGCGATGGCCGCCGGCTGCCTGGTGGTGGCTTCGAATACCGCGCCGGTGCAAGAAGTGATTCGCGACGGCGATAACGGTTGGTTGGTGGATTTCTTCTCGCCCAGTGAGATTGCCGAACGAGTCATCGAAGGTTTAAAAGCGGGGCCGGCGGGGTTTGCCGCCATGCGGCACAACGCCCGGCAAACGGTGATCGAGCGCTACGATCTCAACACGGTGTGTTTGCCGGCGCAGCTTGGATGGCTGGATCGGTTACGGCGGCGGGACTAACAAGCCCGTCAAAACAGCGGCCGCTTCCATTCCTTTTCCTTCCCACAAACGAGGCGGCGCTCAACAGCACCGAGCGTCATTCATACCAGTTCGAAATCACCTAATCGAGCGCGGAACCAAGGAACTCATCGGGAACGCATCCAACCAAAGCCGGCGCCCCAACGCCCGATCCCCAAGCTGCTTGACCTCGGGATCGGGCACGCTAACGCCGCTTATTGCCAGTTGGCCGCAATCACCGGCGCCAGCGCGGTTTGGTAATTAGTCGGCAACGTGATTTGGCCCGACGACGGCGGTGCAAAGGCCGCCATTGCCGACACCAGACTCTCGACCTGACTATCCAGCAAGGTCAAATTGCCGTCCGTGGTCTTGAACTGCTCGACGTGGTTGGCGCTGCCGATATACCAGTTTTGCACGACCAGCTTATCCGACGTTCCGATGATGCTGACTTCCAGGTTGTTCCCCGCATGGACGAACCACAACTGGTCGGCGCTCACGCCGGTCAGGAACTGGGCCACGTCGGCATTACCCACCGTCGCATCGTTCTCGACCACGGTGTCGGCACCGTAGCCCCGGCCCAGAACGTAGGTGTCGTTGCCAGTGCCGCCGGTCAACGTATCCGCGCCACCCTGTCCGTCCAGAGTATCGTTGCCGGCCAAGCCGGAGAGGCTGTTGGCGGCACTGTTACCGGTAAGCCGATTGTCCAAGGTATTGCCGGTGCCGTTGATGCCAGCAGTGCCGGTGAGTGTCAGGTATTCAACATTCGAACCTAAAGTCAAAGAAATCGACGTTTCGACGGTGTCGCTGCCACCACCGGCCGCTTCAACAACGACTTCGCCAACGGTATCGACGATAAACGTATCATCGCCTAAACCGCCTTCCATTCGGTCAACGCCGAGCCCGCCGTCGATGCGATTGTTACCCGAGTTGCCAATCAGGGTGTTGTCCAAACTGTTACCGGTTGCATTCGCCGCTAACGAGCCTGTTAAGGTTAAATTTTCTACATTGGCCGCGTGGTTTAAATCGTAACTAAAACCAACCTGCACCCGATCAATGCCACCGTCGGCAGACTCGATAATCACATCTCCGGCATCGTCTACGAGATACAAGTCATTCCCAAGTCCACCTCGCATCGTATCCGCTCCCACTCCGCCGTCCAGCAAATCGTTCCCCTCCAGATTAAAACGTAACGCGGCGTTCCATGGTAGCACTGCCTGTCCCGCAATCAGATTTTTGCCGTCGAAAGCAGCCGTTCCGGCACCGATGTCGAGAATCACGCCATTAGCGGACGATGTGATCGTTTGACTGTTAACGGTGATCGAGCCAATGTACAGATTTCGATCCTGCACAGGCGAGGCGACTGTCGCGTCATTACTGAAGGCTACATCGATACGTCTAGCGCTAACACCCAGTAAAGCGGGATCCACCGTGTAGCTTTGATAACTCGCGGTATTGGTCACACTAAATGATGTTTTGAGGACGCCGTCGATGTAAACGTCCATCTTAGCCCCGACACCGTCGTTCAACAGATTGGCTTTTGCACTGATCTCCAATTGGTTGATCAAAGTAGCCGGTGCAGTATCCGTGATATCCGCCCCGTACAAGGTGTCGTTGCCGCTACCACCGTAAAGGGTGTCGTCACCAGCTTGACCTTTCAACACATCGTTACCGGCGTCGCCGCTCAGAGTGTTGTTGATCGAGTTACCCGACAACAGGTTATCCAGTAAATTGCCGGTCGCCGTTATCGCCGCTGTGTCCGTCAACGTCAGATTTTCGAGATTGGGGTTAGTCGCCAGACTGTAGCTCATGTTGGAAATAACGCTATCGTTGCCTTCGCCGGCATTTTCGATAATCACGTCGCCGGGGTTATCCAGCATGTAAACGTCGTTGCCCAGTCCGCCGGTTAAAGTATCGGCACCCAGGCCACCCAATAGGTAGTCGTTTCCGCCAGCGGTGGACAGTACGTCGTTCCCATCCGTCCCGACCAGGACATTGGTCATTACAGTACCGTTGGCAAAAGCAATTTGCTCAATCCGGTAACTGGCGTTGCTAAACCAGTTCTTCACGGTG
>NZ_LUUK01000059.1 GCF_001644025.1 Methylomonas koyamae | reverse complement strand
CTGTTCGAAGCGCAAGTCGAGATAAGCCCGGACGCCATCGCGCTGAGCTTTGAAGGCGAAAGCCTGAGCTACGCCGAACTGAACGCCAAAGCCAACCAACTGGCGCATTACCTGATCGAACGAGGCGTCGGGCCGGACGTGCTGGTCGGTATTTGCCTGGAACGCTCGCTGGAGATGGTGGTCGGCCTGCTGGGGATTTTGAAGGCTGGCGGCGCTTATGTGCCGCTCGATCCGAACTATCCGGCCGAACGGCGGAAGTTGATACTAGCCGATGCCGGCGTCACGTTGTTATTGACCCACGAAGGATGCTATGCCGAATTTGCCGACCCTACGGACTTGACGGCGGCAAGAGACGGAGTCATCTACCTCGACCGCGACAGTTCGGCCATAGCCGGTTATCCCGCGACAAACCCTACGGTGAACCTGCATCCCTTGCATCTGGCTTACCTGATCTACACCTCCGGCTCAACCGGTCGGCCCAAGGGCGTGGCGGTGAACCACCGCAACGCGGTGCATTCCACTTGGTCCCGGCTGACAGGTTATCCAGAACCGGTCAAAACCTATCTGCTGCTGTCCTCGTTTGCTTTCGACAGCTCGGTGGCGGGCATTTTCTGGACCCTGGCTCAAGGCGGCTGTTTATATCTACCCCATGACGACAACAGCAAAGACCCGGTGGCGCTGGCAGCCCTGATAGAGCAAGGGCGCATCTCCCACCTGTTAGCCTTGCCATCGCTGTATGCCGTGCTCTTGGAACAAGCGCCCCACGCCTTAAGCGGCCTGCAGGTTGCCATCGTCGCCGGTGAAGCGTGTCCGACCGACGTCGTCAAGCGCCACCTTGCCGTATTGCCCGGCGCCAAACTCTACAACGAATACGGCCCGACAGAAGGTACGGTGTGGAGTAGCGTCTACCAAGCGAGTTTGGATGATTTGGACAAACCATTATCGATAGGTCGGCCGATCGCCAACGTTCGTCTTTACAACCTGGATCGGTCGCTCAACCCGGTCCCGGTCGGCGTAGCCGGCGAACTGTACATCGGTGGAGCGGGCATCGTGCCCGGCTACTGGCACCGCCCCGATCTGACCGCTGAGCGTTTCGTCCCCGACCCCTTTGGTCCGGCCGGCGGCAGGCTTTACAAAACCGGCGATCTGGTCCGCTATCGCGCCGACGGCGCACTTGAGTTTCTGGGCCGGCTCGACTACCAGGTCAAAATCCGCGGCTTCCGCATCGAGCTGGGCGAAATCGAAGCGCAATTGCTTCAGCAGCCCGAGATCAAGGACGCCGTAGTAATCGCGAGGGAAGATCACCCCGGCGACAAGCGCTTGGTGGCTTACGTGGTTCCACTTACGACGGAAGCAAACGCGGAGGCCGAGCAGGCCCTAGTCGATCACATCAAAGCCCAACTCAAACACCACCTGCCGGACTACATGGTGCCCAGTGCCTTCGTGATGTTAGACGCCATGCCGCTATCCGCCAATGGCAAATTGGATCGGAAGCAATTGCCGGCGCCGGATCTCAGCGAACAGCTGAAAAAGGCGTATGTGGCGCCCCGCACCGAAACCGAGCAAGCCTTGGTAGAGATTTGGCAAGAGGTTTTAGGTGTCGAGCCAGTGGGCATCGAAGACGATTTCTTCGAATTGGGCGGGCATTCCTTGTTGGC
>NZ_LUUK01000058.1 GCF_001644025.1 Methylomonas koyamae | reverse complement strand
AGCGACGAAGCCTACCAGGAAGTCGGCGTCAAGATTCTGCCCGACGCCAAGGCAGTCTGGCAGGAGTCCGATATCGTTATGAAAGTCCGGGCGCCGGAACGTCACCCGGAACTGGCGATAGACGAAGCGGAATTGCTGAAAGACGGCCAGACCCTGATCAGCTTTATTTGGCCGGCCCAAAACGACGCGCTGATGCAGCAATTGGCGGCTAAAAACGCCACAGTGTTGGCGATGGATAGCGTGCCGCGCATGTCGCGAGCTCAAAAAATGGACGCGCTCAGCTCGATGGCCAATATCGCCGGCTATCGGGCGGTGATCGAAGCCGCCCAGCATTTCGGTCGTTTTTTCACCGGTCAGATCACCGCCGCTGGCAAGATACCGCCGGCCAAGGTCTTGGTCATCGGTGCCGGCGTGGCCGGTTTGGCGGCGATCGGCGCGGCCAAGGGCATGGGCGCCATCGTCCGCGCCTTCGACACTCGCCCAGAGGTCAAGGAACAAATCGAAAGCATGGACGCCGAATTTCTGATGCTGGATTTTCATGAAGACGGTTCCGGCAGCGGCGGTTACGCCAAAACCATGTCCAAGGAGTTTATCGAAGCCGAGATGGCGCTGTTCGCCCGTCAGGCGATGGAAGTGGACATCATCATCACCACCGCGCTGATTCCCGGCAAACCCGCGCCGGAACTGATTACCGCCGGCATGGTGAAATCGATGAAGCCCGGCAGCGTCATCGTCGATTTGGCCGCCGAGCAAGGCGGCAACTGCGCGCTGACCGAAAAAGACCGGGTGGTGGTCAAGCACGACGTCACCATCATCGGCTACACCAATCTGCCCAGTAGGCTGGCCAACCAGTCCAGCCAACTGTATGCCACTAACTTGCGCCACTTGCTGACCGACTTGTGTCCGACCAAGGACGGCACGCTCAACGTCAATTTCGACGACGAAGTGATCCGTGGCGCCACCGTGATCAAGGAAGGCAAGATCACCTGGCCGCCGCCGCCGCCGAAACTCTCCGCCAGCCCGAAACCGCTGACCGAAGCGCCGGCGGTCGAGCCCAAAGTGGAGAAACCCCAATCGGCGCTGGCGCAACTGCTGCCGATTCTGCTGGCGGGCGCCGCCTTGTTCGGCATGGGCGCGGTCGCGCCGGCGTCGTTCCTGTCGCATTTCACCGTGTTCGTGCTGGCTTGCTTTGTCGGTTATCAAGTGATCTGGAACGTCACCGCTTCGCTGCATACGCCGTTGATGAGCGTGACCAACGCGATCAGCGGCATCATCGTCATCGGTGCCTTGCTGCAAGTGTCGACGCCGAATAATTTGGTGATTACGGTATTGTCCGGCGTGGCCATCTTGATCGCGTCCATCAACATCGCCGGCGGCTTTCTGGTCACCCGGCGCATGCTCGAAATGTTCAGAAAATAAGGAGTAGGCAACATGGCACAAGGTTTAGTTACGATGTCTTACATCTCGGCATCGATTCTGTTCATTTTAAGCTTGAGCGGTCTCAGCCGGCAGGACACTTCCCGGCGCGGCAACTATTTCGGCATGCTGGGCATGGCGATCGCGATTGTCGCGACGGTGTTCGGCGGTCACGTTACAGCGTTCGGCATTCTGGCCGGCGCGCTGTTGATCGGCGGCTCGATCGGCGCCTTCGCGGCGGCGCGGGTGGAAATGACGCAAATGCCGGAACTGGTCGCGCTGATGCACAGCCTGGTCGGTATGGCGGCGGTGTTGGTCGGTTACGCCAGTTTCCTCGATCATAATTCCACGTTGGTCGGCGTCGAAAAAACCATACACGAGCTGGAAATCTACATCGGCGTGTTCATCGGCGCGGTGACCTTCTCCGGTTCGGTAATCGCCTTCGGTAAACTGTGCGGCAAGGTCACCGGCAAACCGGTATTGCTGCCGGCCCGGCATTGGTTAAATCTGGCGCTGTTCGTCGCCACCTTCATTCTGGGCCGTCAGTTCTTGGCTAACGCCGAAGCCGGCGACGCGTTGACGCCGCTGCTGATCATGACCGGCATCGCGCTGGTGTTCGGCGTGCACATGGTGATGGCGATCGGCGGTGCCGACATGCCGGTGGTGGTGTCGATGCTGAACAGCTACTCGGGCTGGGCGGCGGCGGCGACCGGTTTCATGCTCAGCAACGACTTGCTGATCGTCACCGGCGCGCTGGTGGGTTCCAGCGGCGCGATTCTGAGTTACATCATGTGCCGGGCGATGAACCGCCATTTCCTCAGCGTCATCGCGGGCGGTTTCGGTACCGCCGGCGGCGGAGAGGCGGCGGAAATCGAAGGCGAAGTTCAGCCGATCGAAGCCGAGGAAACCGCGCAACTGCTGCGCGAATCCAAGAACATCGTCATCATTCCCGGTTACGGCATGGCGGTCGCTCAAGCCCAGCATACCGTCAACGAAATCACCAAGTTGCTGGTCGGACAGGGCAAGAAGGTACGCTTCGCGATCCACCCGGTCGCCGGCCGGATGCCCGGCCACATGAACGTGTTGCTGGCCGAAGCCAAGGTGCCTTACGACATCGTGCTGGAAATGGACGAAATCAACGACGACTTTCCGGAAGTCGATGTGTCGATCGTGATCGGCGCCAACGACATCGTCAATCCGTCGGCCTTGAACGATCCGAACAGTCCCATCGCCGGCATGCCGGTGCTGGAATGCTGGAAGGGCGGCACCACCATCGTCATGAAGCGCAGCATGGCCTCCGGTTATGCGGGCGTCGGCAATCCGTTGTTCGTGCTGGAAAACACCCGCATGTTGTTCGGCGATGCCAATGACCGGTTACAAGCTTTGTTGAAAGCCTTGCAGGCTTAATTTGAACGGCCGCTGTCCGGACCGCGCTGATTGGCGGGCGGGCGCGACATTCGGTAGTAGCCCCCGACCGGCACCGTTACCGGTGCCGGTCGGGGCTATCGTCATTCCTTCTCTTCAATACGAGCCGGAACCCCTGTCAAATCCGGTCTACGGCTCACTCCCGCCTTAGTCGGCAGGCGCTGCCCCAGTCGAATGGGTTGATTTAGGGCGCGGCGGCGAGTTGTTGGTGCGGCGCGCAGGCCGGACAACTGACTTCCGCCAATTGGCCGCTATGGCGATGGCGCAAGGGCCGGGCAAGACCGTCCTCTTGGTTCATGGAGCGGTACAGCCGGTTTTCCTCGGCGATGACTTCCCGCTCGTGTTCGAAAGGGTAAAGATTTTGCGCCATGCCGCCGCCGGCGATGAAATGGCCGCTATCCAACAGCATCAGTTTGGCGTGCAGCAGTTCGTGCAGCAGCGCGTCGGCCGGCGATACGCCGCAGGCCGGGTTGGCGTCGCAGCCCGGTTCGGCCAGTAGTTGCGCGCCTAGTCGGGTATCGAAATAAATCGTCACGCTATCGACCCGGTATTGGTTGCCCCAGGCTTGCGCCTGCCAGGTGTTCTTGCGGTATTTCAGCAGCACTTTTTGTTGGTCCAGATCCCTGATTAGTGCCGCGACCGCCGGATAATGGGCGTAGTATGCCGCGATGCTCTCGAAATCGGCGGCGACGCTGGCCGGTTCGCCAAGCTCGGGTCGATAGGCGTTTTTCAGAAAATCCAGTATCGCGGCTGCCGCGTCGGCCGGCGCCGGTTGCGGATTCGCGACCTGTTGATAGGCGTTGGCGATGTCGGCGGCGCTCGGCGGTTGGGTTCTTCGCAACTTGATCAAGGTATGGTTGGCTTCGTCTCGACTGGCGATCGCCTGCATCGCGCCGGCCGGTGGCGCCACCAACTGCGCGGCGGGACTTGGCGGAGGCGTGAGCAAGTCGTCGGCGCTGACCGCCCGCGACCAACCCAGCAAGCCGATACAAAACGTCAATACCAAGCCGACGTCGCGGCGGCGGTTGCCGTGCGCCGGAGGACAGTCCGACGAACGCCGGTCTTGTCTCAGGAGTACGCCGTGCGCCTCGGCGATTGCCAGCAGTTCGCGATAAGCGTCCGCCGCCGAGACGCTCAAGTCGGCTTGACAAACCAGCGCGGCCTTGCCGTCGATGACGCAGGGATGCAGGAAATTGCGCGTCGGCCAGCGCTGGTACCAGTCGTTGAGTGCTTGGGCTAGGCGCTCGGGGTCGCGCGGCGGCTGGACGGCGGTTTGGTAGGCTTGTTGCAGCGTGCGGGTTTCGCTCATCGTGACCGTGGCATTGCTCGAATATTCAAGGGACAGCGCATTATAAAAATTTCCATAGACTCGCCACAAAATAAATGACCGTGAACGACGGCGCGGATTTGCCGTCGTTTGGCGGAGTCGTGCTTAAGGATTGCAAGTATCCGATTCGAGCCACTGCTCAGTGCCGACTTGCCAAACCCGAAAAAATATTTAGACTATACAATAATTATTGAATAGTTAAACCGATGGATAAGGAATCAGCCGCTAAATTGTTCGAATCTCTGGCTTCCGGTGTGCGTTTGGACGTGTTCCGGTTGCTGGTCAAACACGCGCCGCAGGGCTTAGTTGCCGGCGAAATCGCCGCGGAACTGGGTTTGCCGCCGACCAATCTATCGTTTCATTTAAAAGCCCTGACCCATGCCGGGCTGGTTGACGCCACGCAGGAAGGCCGCTTTCAACGCTATCGGGCAGATTTGAAACTGATCCGTGAGTTAATTGCGTATCTGACCGAGGAGTGTTGCGCCGGCAGCCCGGCGGCTTGCTTCGGCCCGGAGCGAACGGCTTGCGGCGACGGCGAGTCTTGAATCAAACCAACAAAATTGTCACCAGTATGAACGTCTTATTTTTGTGTACCGGAAACTCCTGCCGCTCGCTGATGGGCGAAGCGATCTTCAACCACATGGCGCCGGCGGGCTGGCATGCGATCAGTGCCGGCAGCCGGCCGATCGGCCGCTTGAACGAAGGCGCGGTGGCGATACTGGAAGAAAAAGGGATATCCACGGCCGGCTATTTCAGCAAGTCCTGGAACGATTTGCCGGTGACGCCGGATATCGTGATCAGCGTTTGCGCCAATGCCGCCAACGAAACTTGTCCGGCCTATCTCGGCCCAGCCTTGCGCGCCCATTGGGGCGTGGACGATCCGGCGCACGCCGAAGGCAGCCCGGAACAAATCAAAGCCGCTTTCGAAACTGCCTACGGGATCGTGCGTTACCGGATCGAGCGGTTTCTGGACTTGCCGTTGAATGAATTGAAAAACGATCCCGAGCGTTTTAAGACCGAACTGGATCGCATCGGCGCCTTGTTACCTTAACCCCTCTCGCGGAGAAAACAGCCTTATGAAACGTTTCCATATTCACCTTGCCGTCGACGATCTACAACGGAACATTGCGTTCTACAGTGCGCTGTTCCAAGCCGAACCCAGCGTCGTCCACGACGATTACGCCAAATGGATGCTGGACGATCCGCGCATCAACTTCGCGATCTCCAACCGGAGCCGAGCAGCGGGCGTGGATCATCTCGGCATTCAAGTCGAATCGGAGCAGGCCTTGACCGAAATTCAGCAGGTGCTGCAACAGGCGGCGTTGCCGATCATGGAGCAAAAACAGGCCGCCTGCTGCTACGCCGAATCGGACAAATACTGGACGGTCGATCCGCAAGGCGTCCCCTGGGAAGCTTTTCATTCGTTGAAAAGCATTCCGATATTCGGTAAAGACGCCGATTTGCCGACCGATAGCGCCGCGAGTTGCTGCGGTCCTTCGTCGAATTGCAGCCCTATCTGATCGAACAGTTCGAGGTTTTCCACGATGAATTTGCCAATCTGCCCGCAGCCGCGCTTGTCGTTTTTGGACCGCTTCCTAACCTTGTGGATATTTCTCGCGATGTTGCTGGGTGTGGGCATCGGCTTTGCGTTTCCGGAACAGGTGAATCGCCTGAACGCCCAGGCTTCGGTCGGCACCACCAACGTCCCGATTGCGATCGGTTTGATTTTGATGATGTATCCGCCGCTGGCGAAAGTGCGTTACGAGGAACTCGGCGACGTGTTTCGTAACGGCCGGGTGTTGGCGCTGTCGCTGGTGCAAAACTGGCTGATCGGTCCGCTGTTGATGTTCGGCTTGGCGATCGGATTTTTAGCCGACTATCCGGAATACATGACCGGCTTGATCCTGATTGGCCTGGCCCGTTGCATTGCGATGGTGATCGTCTGGAACGAACTGGCGCGCGGCGATAACGACTACTGCGCCGGGCTAGTGGCCTTTAACAGTGTGTTTCAAGTGCTGTTTTTCGGGGTTTATGCCTGGTTGTTCGTCACCGTGTTGCCGCCGCTGTTCGGTTTGCCGGGCAGTTTGGTGGCGGTGACGGTCGCCGATATTGCCCAAAGCGTGTTTATTTATCTGGGGATTCCGTTCATCGCCGGTTTCGCGACGCGTTGGCTGTTGGTCAGAGCCAAGGGCAAGGATTGGTACCAGCAGCGTTTCGTACCCAAAATCAGCCCGCTGACGCTGATCGCGTTACTGTTTACGATCGTGACGATGTTCTCGTTGAAGGGCGAATTGATCGTGCAATTGCCGCTCGACGTGTTGCGCATCGCGTTACCGCTGCTGATTTATTTCGTCGCGATGTTTCTGGTCAGTTTCGCGATGGGCAAACTAATCGGCGCCGACTACGGCCAAACCACGACCTTGGCCTTTACCGCCGCCAGCAACAACTTCGAATTGGCGATCGCGGTGGCGGTGGCAGTGTTCGGCATCGACAGCGGCGCGGCTTTCGCGGCGGTGATTGGGCCGCTGATCGAAGTGCCGGTCATGGTCGGCTTGGTGAACGTCGCGTTCGCGATTCAACAGCGCTGGTTTGTCGGGCGCTAGTCCCGGCAGGTTTCGGCGTTCTCGCCAGCACCGGCTTTTTCGAACGATCGATCCCCCTGTAACCTCGGTTTCGGTCAATTTCTCGCAATTCGGCGTCAGCCGCCGCATGCCCTCTACATCCGGCCCTATTTCTCACTGGTGTTTCTCGGGCTGAGCTGGTCTAAGCCCGGACCGGCGTGCCCTTCGACAGGGCGAACGATATTACAAGAGCCGGGTTAATAGGTCCCGCTCCGGCGGGGAAGCACAAACACGCCATTCCCAATGCCACGGGCATCCTGACTTTGAAAGCTATAGTTTTCCCGTTTGGGAAACTCCGGTAGGCGGCGTTTTAGCGGCGACCGAGTGTTTAGCCGCGAATCGCCGATAACTGCGGTTAGCGCGTTTGCAACGCCGGGCAAAGTCAGTCCATCAGTGCTTGGTCCCCGCGACAGCGTCTAACGATTAGCACAGTTGCCCTCTCGCCGATATTCGTTTCCGGCCAATGTTAAGTCCTCCAATCGTTGGGCGGGCGGCCGATGCCGCACGCCAAATTCGACAGTCCATGTCGGATGCGCCCAATTTAGCCTGTTAGGTACGCGGTCCGTGGCGGCAACGATTCGCCCTTGAAAAACAACGTGCTGCGGCATTCGGCGATGTTTCGGCGTATCACGCATGTAATACATTTCACGATTCTTTAACAGAGCTGTAACGGAAACTTATTGATTTGTTTGGAATAATTCGCCGCAACTGAGATGGCAGGGAGCCGCGGGATCTTGGTTGACGCGGAATTACAGGGAACAGGGAAGACCAGCGAAGGGAGCGGCAAGAGGAAGAAGGTAGGGAGTAGGTTGCAATACGGACACATGGTAGCGGGGATAGCGACACCACTCGAGGTGTTAGAAGTTTAGTGAGCAGGTAAGCGTGTAAAAGCCAAACTCGCCGCGAGGCGGGGACGGAAAGTTTCAGGTCTTGGCTTGGGTCGGTCGCCGGGGATGGCGGCGGGCGGTAGGAAGCCGACAAGCCAAGACGGCTGGGCTGTCACCTTATGTATTTTTTAAATCTTAAACATAAGGAAACCATTATGAAATCTTTAAACAAAGCCTTGTTGGCGGCGGCGATGTTTGCTGCCACCGGCGCGGCGAATGCGTCTATCAACAACACTAGCGCGGCTACGGTCGAAGCGTATTTGTCGGTATACGACAAAAGCCAAACCTTGACGTTCACGCTGGATTTGGGCGTGTTGATGAGCGATCTGATCGCCAACGTCGCCAACGACAGTTATACGCTGAGCTACAACCTGGCCGACAACGATATGTGGAACACTTTTGCCAGCGGTATGGACGCTTCGCAAACCAAGTTCGCGGTTGCCGTCGGTTACGGTTCCAAGCAGATGATTACCGGTATGGTCGAGATCCCCAAATTCACGAATTTGACTGTGTCGGCAAACACCGGAACGGCAATTAAAAATCACGCGAATGAAATTAACGGTGGACAAGTTGCGGATAACCCCGGTGCTACCGCAGCCGACTATGCGGCCAATCTGAGTTCGTTGGTGTACGACTCCGATACCCCGAAAACCGGGCAGCACAACCAATTCAACACCATCTTCACCGCAGTCAGCTTGGCTCAAGCCAATATAGCCTACGGCACCTCCGGCGATTTCTGGTACTACAACGGCATTCAGCCTCACACTCTGGCCGCTGGTAAATGGACCCTGGCCGGCGATCTGCTGACCTACGCTCCGGTCCAAGCCAATGTGCCGCTGCCGGCCGCGGTTTGGATGTTCGGCGCCGGCCTGATGGGCATGTTGCGCGCGACCCGCCGTAAATACGCCGCCGCGTAAGCGGTATTCGGAGCGGCGTTGGCGCCGCTCCGGTTTTCACGATTGATAACTCGAGGAACTACCCATGAAAAACTTAGTATTAGGCACCGCGATCAGTGCCTTGCTGGCCGCATCAGGTGTGCAAGCCGCCACCATCAATGATCCGATTCCGGTCGACGGCAATAACCTGCCGATCATCGACGCCAGCCAAACCAACGTGTTGTATCTGTCCGGCGCCTCCGCGGCGGTCAACTTTATCGAAAAGCTGATCACCGATTCATCGGTACCGGCCGCCGATAAAGTCTGCGACACCACTAAAAAAGTTTGGAAATACAAAGACAGCCTGACCGGTTCCGACCAAAACGCTTATTTGTGCACCCGCGCTACTACCAACAGCAATGTACCGACCAACAAGCCTTACATCTTGGTCTACAAACGCAGCGCCGGCGGTTCCGCGTTCGGCGTTAGCCCTATCATCGCCGAAGCCAACGGCGATACCGCCAATGCTACGATCGAGTTTTTGAAAATCAGCTCGGCTTGCACCTCCAACACCTTGCCGGTCGCCGGTTCGACGCTGGGCTTGATCACCTGCCCTTACGACTTGGCCGATGCTAGCAAATACAGCACCCACATCTCCGACTTCGGCATTTCCGACGTCGATCCGGGGCAATTTACCGGAAACAACGCCCCAACCGGCTATCTGAATGTGACTTCCGACGATGTCGCTAAATTGACCGTGAAAAGCGCTTCGGCGGTGACCTTCGGCGTGCCGGTCACCAAAAAACTGTATTTTGCATTGCAAGCCGCTCAAATCGCCAACGGTTCCTTGGCGGGCTGCGCGGTCGGTGCCGAAACCGAGGCCTGCATGCCTAGCCTGAGTTCGGCGCAAATCGCATCGATTCATGCCGGCAGCTGGGCGGACTGGAATCAATTGAAAGTGACCGGTTCCACCGGTTTGTACGATTGGGTCCAAGCTAATGCCGCAGCTTATTTGCCGGGTTCTTCGTTGTTGCACACCTGCCGCCGCGAAAACGGTTCCGGTACCCAGGCCCAATCCAACATTAAATTCCTGCACGATCCTTGCACCGAAGCGGCAGTCGCTACTTCACCGGCCGCAGACGCAGTGTCCTTGGGTTTCAGTGAAGGCGACGGCTATCCGATGATCCACGAGAACAACACCTCGGGTTCGGTCGGCAACTGCTTGGACGAGCTGAACGACGGCAGCAACGCCGCCAACGGTTTCAATAACACCTACGGTGTGCGCTGGGCGGTCGGTATCCAGTCTCTGGAGAAAAAGACCGCCGTATCCAGCAACTTCCGTTTTGTTAAAGTCGATGGCGTGGCGCCGACCCTGGCTAACGTGGTCAACGGCAAATACAAGGACTGGGCGGAAAACACTTTCCAATATTGGACCGACCACTTTTCCGACGCCAACCTGAAAAAACTGACCAACGCGATCATTACTTCAGCCGGCGCGCCGGAAGTGATGGCGGCGCTGAATGCCGGTTTCACCCACACCTTTACCGCTACTCCAGGTGCATTCTTGGCCGTACCGACCAGCTTTGCTCCCGAAGCCAACGGTGCGTTTAACGCCAGCCGTCCGGTCAATCCATACAGTCATGCGACAGCAGCCGCATCGACTAATGCCTGCCGCGCACCAACCATTTACAACAACGGCGATGCCAAACTGTAATGGTTGATTAGGGGCAATCCCGAACCAGGTCAGGGACGACCGCCTTAAAAAGTGACCGGGGCAGTCGCGGCAACGCGGCTGACCCGGCCGCTTTTTCGGTTTTAACGCGATTGCCGTTTTCGGGGCGACGCGGTCGATTCGTAGCAGGCCGGTTGCCGGTGCGAATGCCCGCCGCGCGTCACCGGTTTGTCATAAAAGCTTAACCTGGGCTACCTAAAATGGCGGCTCGCAGGCCTTCATAACGAAGGCCGTTTAGGTTTCATCGGAATTCAATGAGTTTGAACACTGTCCGCTTCCGCCGGGTCTGGCGCGAAGTATTGATGGCTGCATTGCTGGCTAGCGGCTCGCTGTCCGCGCTCGCGGCCGACCAGGTCTCTACGCCTTCAAACGGCGGCCAGACCGACCAAGCCGGCGCGCCGGCCAAGTTCGATTTGCTGGAATTGCGGGTCAAGGGCAATACGCTGTTGGACAAAAAACAGCTCGAGCGGACGGTGTATCGGTTTCTGGGGCCGGACAAAAGCATCGATAACGTCGAATTGGCCAGGGCCGCGCTGGAAAGTCTGTATCAAGCCAACGGTTTTCAAACTGTTTCGGTGGATATTCCCGAACAGGACGTTAAAAACGGCGTGGTTTATCTGCAGGTCGTCGAAGGCAAGGTATCCAAGTTGCGGGTCAAGGACTCGCGCTATTTCGCGTTGGGCAAAATCAAGGCCGCCGTGCCGGAGCTAGCCGAAGGCAACGTTCCCAACATGCCGAAAATGCAGCAACAACTGGCCGAGTTGGCCGGCCAATCGCCGGATCGCCAGATTCAGCCGATTCTGCGGGCCGGCGAAACGCCCGGTACCCTGGAAGTGGATTTAAAGGTCAAGGACGAAATGCCCTTGCACGGCCGCGTCGAACTCAACGGCCGTAATACCTCGACCACCTCGCGGCTGCGGCTGGTCTCGTCGTTGCGTTACGACAACCTTTGGCAGGCCTTTCACAGCGCCTCGCTGATGTATCAAGTATCCCCGGAAAACAACGCCGAAGTGGACGTTTGGGCGGGAACCTACGCGCTACCGCTGTTCGACAGTCCGACCCGGTTGGCCTTCTACGCGGTCAGTTCGTCGTCGAACGCGCAAATCGCCAGTGCCGGCGCCTTGTCGGTGATCGGTATCGGTAACATTTACGGCGCCCGGTTGGTGCATCCGTTTAAAGCCTTGCCCGACTATTACCACAGCGGCACCTTGGGCGTGGACTACAAGGACTTTAAGGAAGATTTGAATTTGATAGGCGCCGACGCGATCAAGACTCCGATCAGTTACACCCCATTCATGGCTCAGTACAGTGGCACGCTGAACGGCGACGGTCGCCAGACCAGCTTCGAATTGGGCGCGCACTGGTCGTTTCGCGGCTTGGGCAACAGCCAGGCCGAGTTCGAGAACAAGCGTTACCTGGCCAAGGCAAACTACATGTACCTGACCGGCGACTTGAAGCATCAGCAAGACCTGCCGTGGGGTATGAGCTTGGTCGGCCATTTTGCCGGCCAGGCGGCCGATACCCCGCTGATCAGCAACGAGCAATTTTCGCTCGGCGGCGCGCAAAGCGTGCGCGGTTATTTCGAAACCCAGGCCTTGGCCGACGACGCGGTGTTCGGTTCGTTGGAATTGCATAGCCCGCATTTGGGTTTGGCCGATTGGGAAGCCGTCGATGAGTTGAAGCTGTTGGCGTTTCTCGACGCCGGCAAGGGCTGGGTCAAGAACCCTTTGAAAGGCAACGCCAAGGGCAATTTCTTGAGCAGCGCCGGCGTCGGTTTACGCTTTCAGGTGTGGAAGCATTTGAGCGGGGCTTTCGACGTAGGCATACCGTTCAGCGGGTTGGCGCCGGTCAGTAGCGGCGATCCGCGCGTGCATTTCAATATCGCCACCGATTTTTAAAGGCTGTTCCGTGTTCCGCTATGCGAAGCGCGACGCTCTATTTGACGAGTCGCGGAGAAACTCGCGGATTTTTTCGATTGTTGAAGGGAGTACAAACCTAGGTTTGTACTCCGGCTGGTTTCTGGAGTCGATAAATAGATGCGTTTAAACGGTATTTAAAACATCGGCTTGAACGTATGGAAATTCGGCGTATTTATAGATTTTGTTTGAACGGCGGCGCGCGAACGACGAAATCGGCAATGTTGGTTGTTACGATAATATGACCTAATTTTTATACTATTAATTTTCAAGATTATCCCGGCGATTTATTTGCTATAACCAATTAATTAATAAGGCATTTAATTGGATGTTTTTTGTTCGGCGATGAGTTTGGATTTTGGGTGTAATAGACTCGTCATATTCCGAATGGCTAAATAATTTGATTGCTACTTTAGTACAGTTTTTGGCGACCGTTAGTCGGATAGATTAATAAATAGTCACTATTCGCCGGGCATTTGGAAAAGGGTGGTTTATTCCTTCTCCGCGGGAAAGAAATTCGTGCCGCGCGCTGAATGGTTGCAATCAATAGAAGATTAATTCGGCGAAGTCGCTGTTTGCGCTTATTTGGTTAATTCCCCGCCGGCGCGTTATTTTATTTGAAGGGCTAATTCCATGACCAACAAACCATCGGCTAAATCCCAGGACGTTCAATTTCGATTGAAACCGCTCGCGGCTCGCGTGCGCTACGCATTGGCCGGCGGCCTGTTGGTGGGTAACGGCGCCGCGTTGGCCGAATTACCGATACCGGCGGCCGCTTGGATCAGTAGCGGTAGTGCGCAAGCACCGGTCGTGGACGGGAATACGATGGTGATCAAGCAGCTTTCGGACAAAGCAGTCTTGAATTGGCAAAAATTCAACGTCGGCAAGGAAAATACCGTCAAGTTCGAGCAGCCCGGCACCTCGTCGATCGCATTGAACAAGATAAACGATCCAGATCAAGATCCCAGCAGGATCATGGGTCAGATCGTCGCCAACGGCCAAATCTATCTGTACAACAAAAACGGCTTTATCTTCGACAAAGACTCGGTGGTGAACGTCAACAGCTTCATCGCCACCACTTTAAAAGTTACCGACGAAGCCTGGGCGCGCGGCATCACCCGTGTCTACGACGAAAGCAAGGGCGCGGCCTTGGAAATCGAGCCTAAATCGCCGGACGACAAACTCGATCCTAAAACCGCCGAGATACTGATTAACGCCGGCGCCAAGATCACCACCGACAAGGCCGGCCGCATTATCATCGCCGCGCCGAAAATTACTAACGATGGGACGGTGACCGCCGGCACTCAAGGCCAAATTATCATGGCGGCCAGCGAAGACAAGGTGTATCTGCAGGCCGCCGCCGACAAAGGTCCGTTCTCCGGTTTGCTGGTCGAAGTGGGTACCGGCGGCAAGGTGACCAACACCGGCGATATCGCCGTGCGGCAGGGCAATGTGACTTTGGCCGGTTTCGCGGTCAACCAGGAAGGCCGAGTCAGCGCGACGACTTCGGTGAACGTCAACGGTTCCATTCGTTTGATCGCCAGGGAGAAAATCAAGGAGAACAATCCGGTATTGCTCGCTACGCAGACCGTCCGCGACAATGCCGGCGACGGGGCCGAAACCAACGCTAAGGTTCGCTTGGGTGACGGCAGCGTCACCGAAGTGGTGGCCGATAGCGACGGCGGTAGCGCGATCGACGAACAGACGCAACCGGCGTCTTATATCGAGATTGGTGCCCACACGGTGGCCTTGGAGTCGGGTTCGACGATACACGCGCCCGGCGCGACCGTTGCCGTTAACGCGACCGACACTCCGGAAAACGCCGACCTTGGCAAGTCCGGCCGAATACTGATCGATAAAAACGCCAAAATCGACGTCGCCGGCTATAAAAACGTCAAGGTGGGGATGGAGCGCAATGTCGGCGAGATTTCGGTGCAGAGCTACGACTTGCGCGATTCGCCGCTGCAGCGCGGCGGGATTCTAAAAGGCAAAACAGTGTATGTCGATTTGCGCAAGGGTACCGATCTTGTCGATGACGACGGCGCCTTGGCCAGGATCGGCCGAACGGTGGAAGAGCGATTGGGCACGGGCGGTAAAATCACGTTGACATCCGGCGGCGACGTGATCGCCAACGACGGCTCGCAATTCGATATTTCCGGCGGCTCGCTGCAATATCAGGATGGTTACATCAAGACCACCAAGCTGCTGACCAGCTACGGTGAGGTTGTCGATATTAGCGATGCCGATCCTACGGCAAAGTATGCCGGCGTTTTCGGTAGCGTCGAGGAAAATCATGCCAAATGGGGGGTCAGTAAAACGTGGAACTTGCTGGGGTCGTTCGGCAAAGGCGTTTTTGAAAAAGGCTATACCGAGGGTCTGGCCGCCGGCAGTTTGAAAATCTCCGCGCCTCGGCTGGCGTGGGGCGGCACTCTGACCGCTGGTTCCGAGGTCGGTGTTTACCAGCGAGCTTCGGCGAGTGCCGCCGCGAACGGCAGCTTTGAGATCGATTTGGCGACGTTTCAGGACGCTCAAAAAACTCTGCAGAACGTTCAGTTCGTCGATCGTGCCGACGCATTGAACTTTGCGTTGGACGACGAATTCCCCAAGAACGGCGAGACCGATATCGATTTGAAAATCGCGGCCGCCACGCTAACCCGCTCCGGCGTCGGCAACGTGTCGGTGAAGACCCGCGGCGACGCTTCCCTAGACACCGACTTGGCGATGGGGCCGGGCGGCAAATTGAGCGTCGAGGCGACCAACATCGCCGTCAACGGCGATTTCAAAGCGGCCGGCGGCGCTCTAAATTTGCAAACCGATATTTCAGCGGTGGCGGATGGCGTCGATCTAGCGCAACAGGGGCGGATAGTCGTGGCGTCCGGAGTCAAAGTGGATGTATCCGGCGCATGGGTCAACGATTTGCGTAGTGGTCTGCATGGAACCCCGACCGATCCGTTGCTGATCGACGGCGGTAAAGTGGTGTTTCGCGCCAACGGCGACGTGCTTGTAAACAAGGGTGCCAAAATTTTGGCCGACGGTGGCGCATGGTTACCGGTCAACGGCAACGTGCGGTCCGGTCGCGGCGGCGAGATTACGTTGGCCGCCGAAGGCAGTACCGGCGACTTGATTTCGACGCTGACCTTGGCCGGCGAAATCTCCGCCTACGGTTTGGAACAAAACGGCGTTCTCAATCTGACGAGCGGCAAAATCCTGGTGGGATTGCCCGACGCCGCCGACGACGTTAGCGATGCGCTAGTGTTGGGTACTTCAGCCGGATCGTTCGACCTGTCCAAGCAGTTGGCCTTTCGCGAAATCAATCTGAGTGCCGACTTCGGTGGATTGACGGTAAAAAGCAACGTGGACTTGAACTTGAGCCAGCGCAATCTGGTATTGACCGCCGGTTACCAGAACGCGGCGACCGGCAGTTCGATACGCGGGTTTAGCCGGACCGTCCAATTGGCCGACCATTTGCGCCAGTCGGTCACGCTGACGTTAAAAGGCTATGCCGGCGTCGTGTTGGAAACCGGCAGTCGCATCGTCGCCGATACCGGTTCCACGATCGGATTGACCGCGACGGCCGGTAGCGTCTTTGTCGATGGCATATTGAAGGCGGCGGCCGGAAAAATCGATTTGCTGATCGACCCGGCCGC
>NZ_LUUK01000057.1 GCF_001644025.1 Methylomonas koyamae | reverse complement strand
ACCGCGCTGGCGGCCTACCGCGCCCGCGCCGCGCGAACCGCGCCGCCCTTCGTACTGTCGCGTTACTTTTTTTGCGCCGAACATCGGCGCGCGGCGATCGACGCCGCCTTGCCCTTCGTCCGCGATTTCGCCCGCAACATGGGCGCGGCAATCCAACGCGCCGCGCAAAGCGGATCGGCGGAGCTGCCGTTCGGCGTCGAAGCCGAAGCGTTTGCCGAGGAACGCATCCTGGCGAACGCCATCGTCGGCGACGCCGAGGAATGTCTGGATAAAATCAGAGCCTTGCACGACGCGCTGGGTCCGCATACCTTGATCTTGAAACCCGCTTCCTACGATCCGCTCGCCAACCGCGCCGCATTGAGCTTGATCGCCGGGCATCTCGACCTGACCACGGTCTGATACGGCGAAGGCCGTCTATTGCTCGGTACCTGCGGCCCAGCAACTGACGCTCAAGGATTCTCCGCCATAAATCCGCTCAACACCCGGCGCAGCCAGGCCAAACAACTACTCCGTCATCCGCTTTAAGCGATCGAAGGCAGCGGCCATGTCCGCCGGCGCCACGTCGCCAATCGCCGCGCCGCGCCACAAATTTTCGCCGGCCAACCAGCGATCCAAATTCGAGGCATCCGCCAGCGCCAGGGTCACGGCTTGATTCAGCTCATACAAACCCCAGCCGTAGCCGGCGTCGCGTAACGTCGACTGCAAGGCGTTTTGAATCAAACTTCGAAACTGACGATGCGGCTCGGAATAAGGTATTTCGGTAATCC
Organism: Methylomonas koyamae; assembly: GCF_001644025.1. Taxonomy (GTDB): domain Bacteria; phylum Pseudomonadota; class Gammaproteobacteria; order Methylococcales; family Methylomonadaceae; genus Methylomonas; species Methylomonas koyamae_A. The sequence continues at coordinate 11,621 of NZ_LUUK01000057.1, read as the reverse complement.
GCCCTTTCGCCGCGTCGACGCAAGCCTTGCGGTCGTAGCAAGCATGGCCGCGGCAGGCCAAGGGCCGAACCGGATAAATCATGCACACGCCGCGTTCCAAAAACGGGCAGCGGCGACGCAAGGCCACCCGCCGGGCCTCGTCCAGACCGGCGGTTTCCGCATTGGCCTTGACCACCCGTTTCGCCAAATTCAATTCCCGGCCGCGCGCTTGACCGTGGCGAATAAAGCGTTCGATTAACAGCACTTCCGGTGCGGTCGCGGTGACCCGCAACGTGCAGCAGGTAGCGCAGCCCTTGTCGCAATCGACCGGCGGATAATCGCCGGCCTCGAACCCGACGTTGCCGTCGAAACTGGAAAACGCTTGGGTCAATATCGCGCCGATCAAATCGCCGCCGCGAAAGCTGGCCAGCGTCTCGGCAAAGGCTTGAGCCTGGGCCGCGTAAAAGCCTAAAGCGTCTTCAGTCCGCATGCCTGCTCCTTTACAGAGTCCATCGTCCGTCGCCTCAATCGCCCGGTTTCAGGCATGACGTGGTTTTAGCCGGGGTGTAGTCGAAAAACATCCCGGTCTTGAAACTCTCCGCCATGTGTTCGGCGCGAGCGATGGCTTGCTCGGCCGCCGCCGGCGGCAGTACTTCCCGGGCAACGGGCCGAAAATACGCCAGCCAAATATCGAAGTCTTCGATTTGTATGGGTAAGCGCGCATGCACCGGATACGGGCTGCCGTGGTAACGGTCGGTAGCCAGCAGGGTGCGCGACCAAAAGTTCTCGACGACTCGGTGATGGGCGTCCCAATCGTCAATGACGCCGTCAAAAATACCTTTCAGGCGCGAGTCGGCGCTGGCCCGCTCGTAAAACACCCGCACCAGATCGGCGATCTGGCTCTCGGTCGCGATTAAATCTTCGTTTTGCATGACAAGCTCCTCCCAATAATCGTAACTGCATTCACACCCTCCGCGCCGGCACCCAAGGCGGATAAGCGTCTAGCTAGCGGCCCTTTCTCCTGAAAACGGCGCCGGCGTTGATGGCAAGGGTTCGCTCTATTACCTTGCTCATTTCGGTCGGTCATGGTCGCGGATCCAAAAATGGGGCGATCGGTGCCGAAGAGCCGTTGGCGCCGACCGCCGGAATCGCCAGCAGCTCGTCTTTGCCCAAGTTTGCGCCCAAGACGTGGCCGGCTTGGACTTGCAGGTCGCCGCCGAGGTGGCCGTGGGCGACGGTGAGCTGAGGATGATCGAACGGCGCCCTTTGGTATCTGACCCGCTCGTCGGTCAACGAGAGCAAAAAATTAGTCAGATCGGTGACGTTTTGTTCCGTCGTCGTCAACGTCGAAAAACCGGCCAGATGAAAATGCAGACTATCGCTGCTGAAATTGCCGTGCCGGCTATAAAACTCGATCACTTGCCGTAGAGTCGCCATGCCGCCGTTATGCATATAAGGGCCGGTCAATTCCACGTTGCGCAAGGTCGGCACTTTGAACGCGCCGTGGGTTGCCACGGCCATTTTACTGGCGGACAAATTGGCTAGCGCGGCGGCCGGAGTGGGGATATAAGCCGTCACCGCATTCGTGCAGTTTTGATTGCGCAACACGCCTTCGCGGCTACCGTCGGCCTGCAAGCCGTCGCTAGGCAAAAATACATTGGGCAGATTCACCGCAACGTTATAGGCCAGCGGGCTGATAAAATCGCAGGCGCGGATGCTGTTCACGCCCGGATCGAGCAAGCCCGTCGCGTTGCCCAACAAATACTCGACATATTGCGCGCTATAGGACAAGGGATTGCCGAAATCGTCCGTGCCGCCGACGCCGGGATCGTCTTCCACATCGACGGCGCCGTTATTGGCGTAGCCCAAGTCCATGAATTTCGGTAACTGCTGAATGTTTGTGTCGCGGGTGACGATATTGCCGTAGCGATTGATGCCGCCCTTGGCGGCGGCGCCGAACGGGCCGAAGGCATTCGGACCGAAGGCGATTGGCGTATCCGGGGGACCGAAGCTGGCGCCGGGCGTCGGCGTTAACAACGCCGCATTGGCCGCCACCGCCGCCAAACTAAACGCCGGGCCGGCATGGCACAGATTGCAATGATTGTTCACGAACAATTCCACGCCGTTTTTTAACGAGGCCACCAAGGCCTGGGTTTCCGCCGGCGTGGCGGCGGCGACGTTGCTCCAGGTCGGTTTCATGTTGGCGTCGATCGGGCTGAGATCGAACGGCGCCTGGTCGGAGATCAAGGTCGATTCGTACAACTGTATGGCCAAACCGAAGAACATCGCGAAATTGGCCTCGATCTGGTTGTAAGGCAAGCCGCCGCCGGCCGGCGCGCCGAACGGGCCGTTGCCGGCGTAGGACCAATAGCGCGAAGCGAAGGCGCGGGTGACCAGATTGCGGTAAGTCGTATTCAAGCCCGGCTTCCGGTTCGCGGCCAGACTCATCGCGCCCAACACGCTATCCTGGGGATGCACCAGTTGGTCGCGCAACACTTGCCGCGACAACACCTTGCGGCCTATGTCCTGCCAATGCCGGCCGTCGCAGCTCATTTCGGCGCTGTTGGTCGGCGGCGCGACCGCCTGCGAGGCCAACGAAGCATTGACCAAGTGCAGCCGTTGCTTGGCGACGGTTTTGGCATTCGTTTTCACCCAGACGCCGGCGTCCGGATCGCGCTCGCCCCACGGGCTGCTGCCGTTGAAAATATTATTGGCGCGGCCGTCCCAAAAACTGCGGTGGTTGAACACCGCGTTGATCACGCTGGGCGCGTTGCGGGCCGTGGTTTGCCGGGTACCGACCGAACCGACCTTGAACAGCGGATCGGCGGAGCGCGCGCATCGATCGTTGGCGGAACCGAATTGCGATACGCTTTGATATTGCCCGCTAAAACTGCCGGCGGAGCCGACCACGTCGTCGCTGCTGAACACCACCCGGCTGGTGTTGTCTGCCGGATTGCTGAATTGATGCAACGGAAAGTCGTCCAGGCTGAGCGTGTGATTCGGACCGCCGCCACCGGAAGGCAGGGTATCGAATGTCCGGCCGCTGGCATGGACGCTGTTCCCACCAGGATTGATCTGGTTTTTGACCCGGCCGTCGGCGCCGGCGCTGAAATGGCAAGACGCGCAGGCCTGACCGTCGGAGCCGACGTTCTGATCCCAAAACAAGGCCTTGCCCAACGCGATCGCGGCGTTTTTATCGACGACGATGGGCGCGGCGCCGCCCAGCAGGCCCGGCACCGGCGGTATCGGCACGTTGCGCAAGGATACCGGCACCGGGCCTATCGCCAGCGCCGCTTGTGCCGCCAACAAAGCGCCGGCCAACATGACTAAAGGAATGACTCGCATGACCGCCTCGCTTTAATCGTCGTCTCGAACGGCAAGAACGCGGCCGGCGGATTGGCTCCGCCAACCGGCCATTAACGGCAAAGCGCCACTCAGGAACAACCAAACGCCGGCCGGCAACGGCACCGCGGCGGGGCCGGCCTCCGCGCTGACGAAGATCTGCGAATGACCGCCCGGCTTGGTGAGCTGATTGACCAGATAGGTGACATTGGCGTCCGCCGCCGAACCGAACAGCGACACGGTGCCGCCGCCGGCGACGATGTTCAGCAGATCGGCGCTGTCGCCCAAATCCCAGAAGCGCGGCGCGCAAACGTCGTTGCTGCAATTGTTGGTGCCGTTAAAATCGCCGCCGGTATAGCTGTAGGTGCCCAAGGTTTGGATGCCGTCCAGCAAGTTAGCGTACTTGCCGCCGGCGCCGAACACCGAATTCCAGTTCAAATCGTTATTGGCCAAACCCAACGGGCCGGCCGCCTGTTTATCGAACCAGCCATTGTTCGCGAGCAGCGAGATATTGAAAGCCCCAGCGGCCGGCACGTTGAACTGCGGATTGTGCGCGGGCACGCCGAGGATGTCGAAATTGGTGTACCACTTGACCCGCACGTTGGTGACATGCCAGTTGCCGACACCGTATTGGCTATCGAAGCCGGCCTTGATCGCCGCCGTATCGTAAGCCACCAGTAAATCCAAGGTACGCGGGTACATGATGCCCTGCACGTAATCCGGCAAGTCGGCGGAAATCTGCATCGCCCCGAACGCCGACATATCGCGATTGGCATAGTCCGGGTCGCTGGAAAGGAAGGTGTCGGCGACCGCGTCGATGTTCAGCGTGGTGGCGGCCGAGGCGGTTCCGGTTTGGCCGGCGAATATCACGGCCAAGCTGGCCGCCAGCGCGGCGCGGCGAAGGGAAAGTAGGTTCATGAGCATCGCTCCAACGTGTTTGAAATGATCCTAGAAAGTGCAGTTGGTCTATACAACACCCCGTTCGTCCTCAGCCCTTCGGCAGCGCTCGGGAGAGCCTTGTCGAAGGGCGAGCGGGATTTTTCGTTCGCCCAGAGGGCGGGCGCGTTGTGGGCCGGTCCTACTTGGACTTTGCTCGGCACGAGCGGCCCACGGCGACGGCCGATTCCCAGTAGGGACAAGCCCCCGCTCAAAAACAGACTAAGCCCGGCCGGCAGCGGCACGGCGGCAACGCCCGCCGCCGCGCTGACGAACAATTGCGGATGCGCGCCGGCAGCGCTGCGTTGGCTGACGATGTAGCTCACGTTGCTATCCGCCGCCGAACCGAACAGCGATACGAAGCCGCCGTTGGCGATGCTGTCGTACAGATCGGCATTGGCGCCCAAATCCCAGAAACGCGGCGCGCAGACCTCGTTCAGACAATTGTTACCGCCGTTGAAATTGCCGCCGCCGTAGCTGTAGGTGCCCAGCACTTGCGCGCCATCCAGCAATTTGCCGTACTTGCCGCCGGCACCGAACACCGAATCCCAATTCAAATCGGTATTGGCAAAACCCTTGTCGCCGGCACTGGCCGCGTCGAACCAGCCGTTATCGGTCAACAACGAAATATGGAACGCACCGGCGGCCGGTACATTCAGCTGAGGGTTGGTAGGGGCCACGCCGAGGATGTCGTAATTGGAATACCACTTCACCTTGACGTCGGTGACGTGCCAGTTGCCGGCGCCGAATTCGGCATCGAAACCGGATTTGATCGCTGCGGTGTCGTAAGCAATCAGCGCGTCCATGGTTCTGGGCGTGGTCATGCCCTTTGCCGGATTGGCCAGATTCGCCGAAATCCCCATCGCCCCGAAATTGGACCAATCCCGATTGGACAGCACGGGATCGCTGTTCAGATAGGTATCGGCGACCGAATCGACGCTCAACGTCCCGGCACTGGCGGCGCCGAACGGCCCGGCCAGCAACGCCGCCAGCGTTGCCGAGGCGGATTGTTTAAACAGCTTGTGTTGCATAAGTTTCCTCATCGATTGATTAAAATTTCCGCCAATTAGCTAACGGGCATAAAACGCGGAATCATCCAAGCGCGTAACGTATCTAGCCTTTCAATCGCAAAGCGGAACGGCGACCATTGAGTTAACGGAATACACGTCGTTCGGCCTACCTATAGGGCACAAGGGGATGCCGGAACCCAATAAGCGCAAGCCCTTCACCTCCATGTGTGCTGAATACCGGCGGTCCGCGCCGGTATGACGGCAATGAGCAGCTGCAAAACCCTGCAACCCACCAAGAGCCGATCAGTGCAAGTTCCCGGTTGGCTAACCATCGCCACCCGCCTCCTTGATCCGGTCGAAATGCCTTTTCTCTCCCCACGCCCCGGTTTTCGCTACCGAGGTTTACAGCCACCAACGCCATTGGCTCCTCCTCTTCCTAGCGCTCTTCCCGAGGTAGACGGGACAAAACCGCGTTGAGGAGCCTCGTGCGTCGGTTCCGCAAGCTGGCCCGCTTGGTCACGGCGGCGGTTTTTGCAGCAACAATCCATACATCGAACGAAAGGCGTTTGGATGGCGGGCTTCGAAGCTAGCCCAATTGGCCAAGTCGCTGCCGTTAGGGTCGTGCGGATAGTCGGCGTGGTACAAGGCGTTCAAGGCCGGCGGCAGGCCGCGCATGGCAATGAAGCGCAAATTGAGTTGTCGCAGTTGCGCGGCGATTTGCGGCAGCGTGTAGCGGTGCTCGCAAGGGTGAAACACCAAGTCGCGGAACATGCCGAGGTTGTAAAAGTCGCGCCATTGCAACAGCGGCGCGAGTTCCGGGTAGTCGCCGGCGAGTATGGCTTGGCGCAGTTGGCGCATGCGATCCGGCTCGGCTTGCCAGCCGTTGGCGGCGATCAGTTGCCGGGCGGCGGCGACCGGCCGCCGCGCCGCTTCGCTGTATAAACTGACCAACATCACCCCGCCGGGCTTCAATAGATTGCAGAGGATGCGCCAGCCGTGCAGCGGTTCGGCCAGGTGGTGCAGCACGCCGCTGGCGGTAATCAGGTCGAAACGTTCCGGGTAGCCGTCGAGTCGGGTCAGGTCGGCCTGTTTGAAATCGATGCGGTCTCGCAGGCCCAGTTCGCCGGCCATGCGCAGGGCATAGCTCAGGCTGGCTCGGCTGAGATCCAGCGCCAGATAACGGCCGATACGAATTTGCCGGGTTAGCGAAATCGGTTCCAGGCCGGTGCCGCAACCGGCGGTCAGTACCGCGATGTCGCCGTCGAAATCGGCGGACAGCGCCAAATCGGGGGCCAGGCCGCGCAGCCATTGGCCGGCGCTTTGCACTTGGCGGGCTTGCGGGTCTTGCCGCCAGCGCGGAAAGGGATGTTCTTCGTATTGACGGCGGACTTGTTCGGACACCGGGTCGGCGATGTCGGTGAGGCGTTCGACGGTTGCCGCCAATGTGCGCTCGCGCAAACAGGCTTGCCATTCGCGAACCAGAGCTTGCAGATGGGGCTTCCAACTGACGGACGATTGGCAAAACAGTGACCGACTATCGGCCAAATCCAGGCCGGAGCGGTACAACGCAAAATAAGTCAGCGCCGCTTGCCAGGCGGGTTCGGCCGGACGATCGCGGCCGGCTTGCAGTTGCAGCGCCAGCGCGGCCAGCCGTTGGCTTTCTTCCGGGTCTTCGGCGTAGGCGTATTCGGTCAGCCATTGATACTGCGCCAGCGCGGCGATGAAGTCCCAGTCGGCCTTGCCGGTTTGCGGCGGGCGGTGCGGGTCAGCGGTGTAGTGCATCAACAGCGCCTTGCGCAGGCGGCGCAAGGCCAGTTCGAAGTCAGGCTGCGGTATCAAGGTGTTACGCAGCAGCAATTGCAATAACGGCGCTTGCAGCAGCGGACGCAAGCGGCCCTTGCGCAAGGCGGTGACGACTTCGGCATCGTCGCCGCGCAACCGTTGCAAGGCCTGGCGGAAGGCGGCGTCGGCCAGCAAGGCGCGGCAGGCCGGCACCGCGTAATCGCTCAGTTCGGTTTGGCCGAGCACGCCGTGCAATACCCGGCGGAATTCGGCGGAATCGGGGAATTCGATGGCTTCGGTTTGTAATAACAGCAACAAGTTGCCGCGAGCTTCGGCGTCGTTGGGCGCCAGCAGTAGCAAGCGGCTTTGTTGCAGCAAGGCTTCGTTAACCTCGCCGTGTCGATAAAGGGCCAGGGCATAGCCGGCCAGCGCGTGGCGATACGGCGGCCACTGCTTGGCTTTGCGCGCGGCGTCTCCGATTAGCGGACGCAACACCGCGAGCGCCTGGGCGTAACGTTGTTGGCGTATCGCCAGCGAGGCGTCGGCGAATGCCGCGTCCCAAGCGATAAAGATCGGGTCGCGGCTCATGGTCGCCGGTCCTCAAGACAGGGATGGCTCGGCAGTGCTTGCGGCAAGCGCTGCCGTACGTTGGAGAAAATCGAGCCGCCGATGGCTAAGACCGCCGCGCGGGGCCGCGAACAAAACCGCCGGCGGGCGGTTTTGGCGCGGCTCGAGCGTTGGGTCGTTACCGGAACGGTGCGCATGGCGGCGGCTGGGAGGTCGGGTGGCGCTAAGCTCGAACCGCGCCGGCGGTGAACTTGCGTTTGGTCAGGCCCAGGAACGACAACGCCGGCCCGATGAACAACCATGCCGCGCCGGGTAGCGGCACGGCGGCCGGACCCGCTTCGGCGCTGACGAAGATTTGTGGATGAGCACCGGGCTTGGTCAACTGGTTAACCAAATAAACCACTTGATCATCGGCGGCGTAACCGTGGAAGGACAGATAGCCACCGGCCATGATGTCGGCAACCATGGTCGCATCCAGGCTGAGATCCCAATAGCGCGGCGCGCATTGTTGGGAAACGCAGTCGGTGGTGCCGTTGGAATTACCGGTCGGATAGTAAAAGGTGCCCAAGGCTTGCTGGCCGGAGAACAGACTGCTCCAGGCGCCGCCGTTGTACACCGAATTCCAGGTCACTTTCGGCGTGCTCACGGTCAAACCGGTAGGGCCGGCGGTGGCGGGATTGAACCAGCTGTCGTTACTGAAATAGGACACGCCGAAGTAACCGGCGTGCGGGACATTGAATTGGTTGTTGTTGGCCGGCACGCCTTGCACGTCGAAGTTGGTGTACCACTTCAGTTGCACGTCGGTGACGTGCCAGTTGCCGGCGCCGAATTGGCTGTCGAAGCCGGACTTGATGGAGGCGCTGTTATACGACACCAGGTTTTCCATAGTGCGGACCTGGGAGATGCCTTGTACCAAGTCGGCTTGCGGCGAGGAAATCATCATCGCGCCGTAGCTGGACATGTCGGAGTCGGCTTGTAAGGCGTAGTTGGTCAAAAAGGTGTCGGCCGTGGCTTCCACGCTTAAGGTGCTGGCGGCGGCCAGACCGGTGTGCCCTATCAGCACCGCCCCGACGGCGAGCGCCAGTTCGGCTTGTTTGAATCGCAATGTGTTCATGAATGACCTATGGATTAAAAGTTGAATCGGTTAAAAGCCTATCGCGCCGCGTTCGAGCGCGGCGGCGGATCGGATTGGCCGGCCTACCCTGGCCGCCCGCCCCGCGTCTTCCTTGTGCGCGGCACGGCCGCGGCGTCCCTTGACCTTGGCTATCCCAGCCGTTGGCCGAGGCTGTTATCCTCCATGCGCGCGATTAGCCCTCGCTAGTCGCAATCACGGCCCTGCGCCGACTAAAGCCAAGCCAGCCGGTCAAAGCGCCACCAAACAACCAAACTGCCGCCGGTACCGGTACCACGGTGGCGGTCAGATAGCCCTCGGTGTTGACGCTCCAATTTTTGTCGTAGAACAGATAGGTGCCGGCGCTGCTGGTTTTTTCCGCGCCGAAACCGACGAAGCCGAAGAAATCGCTGGACACGTTGTAGGGCATCATGCCGACGCTATGGCCGGTCAGGCCAAGTTCGGCGACGAGGAAGGCTTGCGGGGCGGTGAAATAGCGGTAGAACAATTCGCCGTAGGTGTTGGCCAGCGGATCGTAGCTGCGGTATGTGGAAGCCAGGGCGCTATCCAACACCGAGCCGCTATGGCCGTTGATGGTCCAATTCAGCGAGGTCATGATTTCGCTGTCGCTATTCCAGATAAAGGCGCCGCTACCGATGGCGCCGTTATGTTTGTCGGTCAAATTCAATTGATATTCGACAATGGCGGCCTGGCCGGGGAACGAGGCCGCGCCTAAAACGGCAACCAGCGCCAGGGTCGAAGCTTTGGACCGGGGTTTAACAGTTTTCATGATGAATCATCCTTTTTGGTAACGTTAAAAAAATCGGTGTAACGAAAGACTGAAGCTGTGCGCGGCTAGACTTTGCCGGTCGCAAAGGCCGTCCTAGCCCGGCTAAAACCAATCCAACCCAAGCAGGTGCCGCCGAACAACCAGATGGCCGCCGGCAACGGCACCGGCGCCGTGGAAGTCAGGTGGGATTCGATCCCGGCCTGGGCGTAAAGGCCGACCGTAGCGCCCGGTACCAGCGTGAATGTCCAAACAGCCGAGCCGGCGGCGGATTGTTGATCCTGTAGCTGTCCGGCAAAGCTTGCCGCCGCGCTGTAATCCGAGCCGGATAGCTGGTCGGCGGCGTCCCAGTAGTCGAACAGGATCGCGCTGGTCGCAAACGCGCCGTCGACGGCGGCACGCAAGGCGTAATCCAGGGTGATCGACAAGTCGTAGCGATAAGGTCCGGCATTGCTGAGCTCCAAACCGAACTGTCCGGTATGCCAGGTATCGACGCTACCGTCGTAGGCATTGCCGCTGACCGCGAACGAGCCGTTGAATAGACTGGCGACGGCGCTTGCCGACGGATTAGGGCTGTTGGCCAGATAAGTGCCGTCGCCGGCGGCGTTGGCATAAAAGCTGAATTCGTCGTTAGCTTGCTGGTAGGTTCCGAGGATGGACAAGCCCGTCCTGTCGCCGGCCGTGGGGTTGGTGCTGTCTAAAATGCCGATCGAGTAGCTCAGCGCGACGATGCTGTCGTAGCTGGCGGATGCGTGGGCAGAATTTAGCCGGCACAGGCTTAGCGCCAATGCGAGGCCTAGGTTTAGCGGTCTAAAAAACGCTGTTTTCATAGTGGTTTCCGAATGTTGGGAGTCGATACGCGCGCGGGCCAGCCTTAGGGCGACGGCGCTAAAAACGGGGTAATCGGCGCGGCCGCGCCGTCGGTGCCGACCGCCGGCAAGGTCAGCCTTTCGTCCTTGGCCAAATCGGCACCCAGCGGATTGCCAGCTTCAACTTGCACATCGTTGCCGACGTGGCCGTGGGCAACGGTTAGTTGCGGATGGTCGAACGGGGCTTTTTGGTAGCGCACCCGTTCGTCGGTCAGCGCTTTCAGGAAATTGCTCAGGTCGGCGATGTTCTGGACGGACGCCAAGCCGCGCGAGCTGGCCCCCAAATTGAAGTTCTGCGCGTCGTTGGCGAAATTGCCGTGCCGGGCGTAAAACTCGATCACCTGCGCCAAGGTGGCCATGCCGCCGTTGTGCATGTAAGGTCCGGTCAATTCGACGTTGCGTAGCGTCGGCACCTTAAACGCGCCGGCGGTGGCAACGGACATCTTGGCGCCGTTCGCGGCGGCCCGCGCGGTTGCCGGTGTCGGAATGAATGCGGTATCCGGATTGGCGCAACCCAAGCTACGCAGCACGCCCTCGCGGCTGCCGTCGGCCTGCAAGCCGTCGCCTTGGGAAAAGTAACCGGGGTCGTCCAGTGCTTGATTGATCGCCAGCGGAGCCAGAAAATCGCAGGCCCGGACTTTTTCGATAGGCAAATCGATGACGGCCGAGGTATCGGCGAGCAAATAACCGACGTATTGCGCGGCGTAAGACAAGGGATTACCAAACGGATCGGTGCCGGCCAGGCCGGGGTCGGCATCAGTCTCGGTCACACCGACATTGGCGAAGCCCAAGTCCATCAACCTGGGCTGTATCAAAATGTTTAGATCCCGGGTGATCGGACTGGCCGACGCGGTGGCGCCGGACAAGGTGGCTGCCGCGAACGGGCCGAACGCATCCGGACCATAACCTATCGGCGTGGCCGGCGGACCGAAGCTGGCGCTCGACGTCGGTGTCAACAGCGCGGCATTGGTAGCCACCGCCGCCAAACTCATCGTCGGGCCAATATGGCAGCGACCGCAGTGGTTGTTGACGAATAGGTTGAAGCCGTGTTTTAGCGAAGCGATCTTGGCGGTGGTTTCGGCCGGCGTGGCGGCGCTGATATTGCTCCAGGTCGGCGCTAGATTGGCGTCGAGCGGGCTCATATCGAACGGCGATTGGTCGGATACCAAGGTCGATTCGTACAATTGAATCGCCAGGCCGAAAAACATCGCGAAGTTGGCTTCCATCTGGTTGTAGGC
>NZ_LUUK01000056.1 GCF_001644025.1 Methylomonas koyamae | reverse complement strand
AAGGAGCTTGCTAATCAGGATCTTTAATACCCAGACCATGGTCGATGGGGAAGTCAGAAACGCCGGCGTTATGCAATTTAACGGCGATACCTGGACCACAGGCAGTAATTTTGATAGCCCACTCGCTATCATCAACGAAGTCGGCGGATTGATGCTATTTTCAGGTTATTTCGATTCTTATACCAACCAAGGCAGCAGCATCGAAAACTTCGGGACCATGCGCTTTATAAAAAATTTATATTCTACTACCGGGAAAGGTGGCGGCTTCCCAGCACTTAAAAACTCTATCAAAAATCATGGCACTTTTACTATCGATTATGGCACCAATAATTACTGCAATTTCTCGCCCACGGATCAAAACCCAAACCCTGGCATAATAAACGATGGCATTTTCGAAATTAAAGCTCAAAGCCGTTGTTCGTCACCGTATTACACGCAGACCGGGGGTAAAACCGTTATCAACGGGACATTCGGCCCACGTAATCTCGACATTCAACATGGGGTATTATCCGGCAGCGGCACGCTAACCTTAACGGGAGACGACAATACGGTTCAGTTTGGCGGCACAATATCCCCCGGCGACGATTTGGGTACGCTAACGGTGGTTAATGATTTAACTGTCGACGGCTCGATCGAAATGCAGCTTGGCGGCGCGGCCGGAAATGACAAACTGGTCGTCAACGGCAATCTGAACCTGGATGGCGCCCGACTGTACGTCTCGTTTCGCGAACAATATATGCTGGGGTTTGGCCAAGAAGTCACGCTGATCACCGCCGACAACATTACCGGATACCCTGTTTTAGCGAGCTATCCAATATTGCCTGGGAACTTGGGTTACGAGCTGGTGCAAACCGCGACATCGATAAAAATGCGTATCAGCACCAAGCCTCGCTGATCGTCCGCCGCTAGCCTGAAACCGCGCCATATCCGTCCGCGATATGGCGCGGTCGCTTACCGCGTCGTGCGCTAGGCGCATCGTTCGAGCCAACGCTGACATCGCCGCGCAATGGGCTCGGCAGTCTCAAAAATCAACGCTGATCCACCGCGCGGCAAATTCCATTCACACATCCCACGAATCCAATTTAAACTTGCGGTTTTTTTTTCGTTATCGAAATGGCGTCATTCATGGAACGCGGCCAAGCCGCAGTGCAACAAAAAGACTTCGCGGCCGCAGCCGAATGCTTCGGCAAGGCCCTGACCGAAAGCCCTAAAGATCCCCAAATCGCCGCCTGTCTCGGCCAGTCCTTATGTTGGTTGGGCGATCGCGACGCAGGGCTGAAATACTTGCGCCTATCGGGCCAATGGCTGCTGAAAAAAGCCAAAAAAAGCCGCGACACCGGCTTAGCCTTGGACTTGGCCGATCAGCTGCAACACTGGAGCGACTACGACGGCGCACTCGAACTTTGCAAACAGGCGGTACAAATCGCGCCCAACCACGTTCGCGGTTTCCAACTGTTGGCTCTGAGCCATTCCCGGCTGAATCAAAAAAAGCCGGCACTGGCCGCCGCCAAACAAGCGTTGAAATTGGTGCCTGACAATCCGATGCTGACGATACTCGTCGCGACGCTGGAAATATCGGATGGCCAATACCAGCCGGCGCGCGAACGTTTAGCCAAGGCCTTGAGCCATCCCCTGTTGAAGCCGGAAGAAAAATTTCGCGCCCACAAGGAGATGGCCCGGTTGCTGGATAGGCTGGGCGAGTTTTCCCAAGTTTTCGCCCACTTGCGTCCCGCCGCCGATATAGCGCCGCAACTCGTTGAGGTCAAACGGCAAGACGCAACCTTGGTCCCCACGATGTTGGCTGACTATAAAACAGCCTACACCCGCGACTTGCTTGGCCGCTGGGCCGGCCGCGAGTTTCCGGCCGACCTGCCGCCGCCGGTCTTCGTGCTGGGTTTCATGCGTACCGGAACCACGCTGACCCAGGAAGTGCTGGGCACTCACCCCGATTTATTCGTTGCCGACGAAACCGACCTGATCGCCGCGACGGCCAAGGAACTCAGACGCATCAACCCGCAAAGCACCCGACAGACCGAATTGTTGGCCGGTTTGGATTGGGACGGCGTATTGCATCTGCGACGGTTTTACTGGGATCGGGCGCGAGCACTGTTCGGCGACCGGATCGGCACGAAACACCTGCTCGACAAAACCACGATGAATTCCATCGATCTTGGTTTCATCAACGCGATCTTCCCGGATGCCAAGCTGGTGTTTTTGCTGCGCGATCCGCGCGACGTTTGCCTGAGTTGTTTCATGCAGACCATGGTTCCCACGCCGTCCACGGTACCATTGCTGACTTGGCTCGGCACGGCGCACTTTTACGGCCAGGTGATGGATTGGTGGCTGACCGTCAAGCCGATGTTGACGATGGACTTTGTCGAACTGCGTTACGAAGATGCGGTATTCGACTTCGAAGCGAGTTTCCGACGGGTGTTCTCGCTGATCGGTCTGGATTGGAACCCCGCTGTCGCCGAATTCCACAAGCGAGCGGCCGGCAAATACATTGCCAGCCCAAGTTACGAGCAAGTCGCCCAACCCTTGTATTCGTCGTCGGTCGGCCGTTGGCGCCATTACGCCGATGAGTTCGAGGAAATTGAAGCCGAACTGAAACCCTTTCTGGCCGCGCTGGGCTACGACTGAAGAATCGGCCGGCGCATCGCGGGCGCTCCGGCCAACCGCAATCGCCGGACGCGACAGCGATGCGTTACTTGGGAATCGTTGAGCAAATGACGTACATACCGGTGTCGGCACACCATTGATCGCGACCGAAGCCGCTCCCGCCGAAATTTTCCGCTCGGGCAATACCCGCGCGTCAGGCCAGGCCGACAAACGCCAGTAATTCCTGCAATTCCTTGGCTTCCAGTTCGTAGAACGAATGGGCCCGCACCCGCTCCGGCAGTACGATATCGCCGTAACGCACCCGTATCAGGCGACTGACTTTGACGCCTTGCGATTCCCACAAGCGGCGCACCAAGCGATTACGGCCCTGCTTGACCGTCGCGTAAAACCACTTGTTGGCGCCCTCGCCGGCATAGAAACTCACCGCCTCGAAATGGGCGGGACCGTCTTCCAGTTCTACCCCGTTTTTCAGGCGTTCCATCATGTCGTCGCCGACCTCACCAAGGATGCGCACCGCGTATTCGCGTTCGACCTCGCGCGACGGATGCATCAAACGGTTGGCCAGCTCGCCGTTATTGGTGACCAACAGCAGGCCGGAAGTGTTGATGTCCAAACGACCGACCGCAATCCAACGGCCAACGGCCAGGCGCGGCAACTGGGTAAAAATCACCGGCCGACCTTCGGGATCGCGACGGGTTACCAATTCGCCGACCGGTTTGTGGTACACCAACACGCGGGTCGGTTGCTCGGCATACTTCTCCCACTTGACGATGCGGCCGTTGACCGCCAAATGATCGCCCGGTCTCAAGTGATAACCCGGCTGGATACGGTTGCCGTTGACCGTCAGCTTGCCTTCCTCGATCCAACGCTCGATTTCTCGCCGCGAGCCCAAACCGGCCCGCGCTAGGAACTTCTGGATGCGTTCGCCGCTCGCGTCAGTGGAGAGTGCGCTCGGGAGTGTCGCCGGACCGGGTTTCGTCGAGCCGGGCTTCGACGGACTCGGCTTCGGAAGGTTGGTTTTGCGCTTGGGCGATTGGGCCTTCGCCGACTGGGGTTTGCTGGGTTTGCGGTCTTTCACGGGATTCCTGTGGTGCTGGCGGTTGAGCGGACGGGCCGAGGTCCATGTCGACAATCTCTTCCAATGGCGGTAATTCGCTCAACGACGTTAAATTGAAATAATCCAAAAACTGCTTGGTTGTGCAGTAAAGCGCCGGCCGGCCGGGCACTTCCTTATGGCCGACCACCTTGACCCACTCGCGCTCCAGCAGCGTCTGGACGATGGAGGTACTGACGCTGACGCCGCGAATGTCTTCGATCTCGCCGCGCGTCACCGGTTGCCGGTAGGCGATAATGGCCAGCGTTTCCAGCAGAGCTCGCGAATAACGCGCTGGGCGCTCCTCGAACAGCCGGCCGACCCAATGCGCCAAACCTTCCCGCACCTGAAAACGGTAACCGCTGGCCAGGTGTTTCAGGCCGACCGGCCGATCGGCGTAGTCGCGGGCGATTTCTTCCAACGCGATCTGGATCGCCAGCGTATCCGGTTGTTCCAGTTCGGGAAAGGTTTCCTGAATCTGTTTGACCGTCATCGGCCGATTGGCGGCGAACAGAATCGCTTCGACGATGCGCTTGGTATTCACATTGGCCTCCAGCGGATAGTCGAAGACCGCCGGCCTTGGCTCGCTCCGCTCGGTAACCGCCACCCGCCAACCGTCGGCCAAGGCCAACGGCAATCTCGGCACGCGCTTGCGCTGGCTAACGGCGGGCGCGGCCGGCCGCGGCATTCGCCAGTCACCGCGCCGGTTGGGCGGCAAGCGCGCCGAGGACTTATTGCGCCCGACCGATGTGGCAGCAGATGTCGGGCATCGCCAATCGCCGCGCCGGCCAGCCGCCAGGCGCGCCTTACTGGGTCTGAAACCACGCGAAACGTCGGCATCGATCGCCGCCGGCTCCACCGATTCGACGTTTGCGATTGCTTCGGTCGGCGCGGCGATGCCGGCATGGCGCTCGACCGACCAACCTCGCGGAAAACGCACGGCTCTGCGCCGGACCTGCACATAGACCGTGACTGGCTCCGGCTTGACTCTGGGCTTGCGCGGTTTGGCTGTGACGGGAACATCGGCGACGGTAGCGGCGAACGACGGCGAATCAGTCGCCTGTAGCGGTATTGGCTCTAAGCCGGACGTGGATGCCGGCGTAAGGCTCGGGCTGGAAGATGTCGAGGAGTCGCTCCTTGGAGAGCTCAAGGATGGCAAGAAACGCGACAACCACCCCGTTTTTTCCTTCACTTCGGGTAAAACACGCTGAGAAATGGAGCTGATCTGCTCCGTCAAGTTTTTCCAAAATGGCTGCCATTCGTTCACGGACTGATAAAGGCTCTTTACTGATATGGTGGTGACTAAGTCGTTCGGCGCGCTTCAAGACATCCTGGAGGGACAGTAACAGCTCGCCGAGCTCGATGTCCGGCAGAATCTGCCTGATGCCGATCGTCGAAACGTCGACAACCGCTTCGAACGTATCGCGTTCGTGGCGCGGCAAGCGGTCGATTTCCTCGGCGACTTTTTTGATCGCTTCGTATTCCTGCAATTTACGGATCAGGAAGGCGCGCGGGTCCTCCTCCTCTTCCTCGCTTTCCGGCTGGCGCGGCAGCAGCATCCGCGATTTGATTTCCGCCAGCAGCGCGGCCATCACTAGATATTCGGCCGCCAGCTCCAGACGCAAATTGTCCATCATGTCGATGTAGGCGATGTATTGCTTGGTGATTTGGGCGATCGGGATATCGAGAATATCCAGATTCTGTCGGCGGATCAAATACAGCAGCAAGTCCAACGGCCCTTCGAACGCATCCAGAAACACTTCCAGCGCATCCGGCGGGATGTACAAATCGTCGGGCAAGGTTTGGAACGGCTCGCCGAGCACCAGCGCAATCGGTTCCGGCGCCGTTTCCACCGGTAACTCCACCGCATTCATCGGTTTAAGCGAACATCCGATCGGCGCTTAAAAAACCCATCCGAAACCGCTTCACATGCCGGCGAGCGTGAAAAACAATTGCTGCGCATAAAACATGGGATAGGCCAGTAAAAAGCTGAGCACGTCGGTCGCCAGTAAAATCAGCAACACGATGAAACCATAACGTTCGAATTGGTTATAACGCCATGCCCAATAATCCGGCAACAATCCGGACAATACCCGGCTGCCGTCCAACGGCGGAATCGGTAGCAGGTTGATCATCATCAACACCAGATTGATGGTAATGCCCGCCACGCCGCTGTAAATCAACGGCATCGAGACGAATTCGAACTCCAGCGCAACCCCTATCCTAGCCAGCAAGGCCCAGGCTATTGCCATGCACAGGTTGGCCAACGGACCGGCCAACGCCACCATCATCATGGCTTTTTTGGGCTGCTTGAAGTTGCGGGCGTCGATCGGTACCGGCTTGGCCCAGCCGAAGATAAAACCGGTAAACGTGATTAACAGCAGGCCGGGAATGATGATGGTGCCGAGCGGGTCGATATGCCGCAACGGATTCAGCGTCAAGCGGCCTTCCCGTTCGGCGGTTTTGTCGCCGTAGCGTTTGGCCATCCAGCCGTGGGCGACTTCGTGGCCGGTAATCGCGAAGACTACCGGCAAACTCCAAACCACGACACGTTGCACCAAGGTCAGTTCTTCCATCATAGTCTCAAGCCTCCAGCATCGGCGCGATGCCTATGCCCTGTCTGACGATTTCGATGCCGTTGTCGCCGCAGGCGATCACAGTCGTGGCGCGCGCTTCGATAGTTCCCGTGCTCATCACCAAATCCAGTTCGTGTTCCAGGCCGAGGCGGATTTCGTAAGGGTCGCTCAGCGCCTCTTCGTCGCCGGGCAAAATCAAGGTCGCCGTCAGTAGCGGCTCGCCCAGTTCTTCCAGCAACATCGCCGCCACCCGGTTGTCCGGAATCCTGACGCCGATGGTTTTTTTCTTGGGGTGTTGCAAGCGCCGAGGCACCTCGCGGGTGGCGTCCAACAAAAACGTAAACGGTCCCGGCGTCAACTTCTTGATCAGCCGATGGGCGTCGTTACCCATTTTGGTGAAGGTAGACACCTGGGTCAGATCGCTGCAGCACAGTGTGAAATTATGCTTGTCGTCGAGCCGGCGAATCCGGCGGATGGTGTCCATTGCCGCCTTGTCGCCGATATGGCAACCCAGCGCGTAGGAAGAGTCGGTCGGATAGGCAATGACGCCGCCCTTCCGAACGATTTCCGCCGCCTGCCGGATCAAGCGCTGCTGCGGATTGTCCGGATGAATCTCGAAGAACTGTGCCATTGACCCGATGAAACTGCCGCGTAAGGGCGGCATTGTACCTTATCTTTCCGATTCCTTTTTCGCCACTTTGTCGCGCAGGTAGACCGGCATGGCCTCCTCGACCGGCACGGCCAGCCCCTTCATAAAGTCGCGCACGCCCAATTGAGCGATACAGGCGGCCCTCGGCCAAACGTCGATTTCGACGCCTTGCACCAGTTCGCCCAGGCATTCGGCCAACTGGGCACAATACACGCCCCAGCCCGAACCGACGCCAAAACCGACGGCTTCGGGAAACGCCACCTCTCCCGCCGGCGTCACGACTTCTATGCCAAGCAATTTGGCGAAATGTTCGTTATCTCGCTGATACACCGCCCAGTAAATTTCATCCATCCGGGCGTCCATCGCGGTAAACGCCAACTCGGCCAATGATTGTTTGTTGAAAAAATCCTGGGCGATCGCGGCCAAGGTCGATACCGGCACCACCGGCAGATCCGCGCCGAACGCGATGCCCTGAACGAGGCCGCCGGCAATTCTAACCCCGGTGAACGACCCCGGCCCGCGACCCACCGCGACCGCGTCAAGTTGCCGAGGTTTTAGTTCGGCGTCGGCCATCAGCTCGTCTATCATCGGCAAAATCAGTTTGGTGTGGTCGCGCGGCGCGACGGCGAAGCGCTCGACGATCTCGCCGTCGAAAAACAAGGCGGCCGAACAAGCATCGGTGGAAGTTTCTACTGCCAGTAATTTCATAATTCAGTTCGAGTAACAGAGTTGATCAAAAACGCGTCCGATGCTTCGCTGGCCCGATCGGGCCCCAGTATCGAGCTAATCCGATACTTCGTTAAAAAACCGCCGCACATCTTCGATGTCGCGACTACGCCGCATCGCCGGCACGCTATCCAAAAACATCTGTCCGTAGGAACGCTTTAACAAGCGCGGATCGCAAACCATCAGTACTCCGCGATCGTTTACATCGCGGATCAGGCGTCCGATACCTTGCCTGAGCATGATAATCGCACTGGGTAATTGGTGTTCGAAAAACGGGTTGCGGCCCTGCTTTTCGATGGCGCTCATCCTGGCCTTCAACACCGGATCGCCGGGCGAGGCGAACGGCAGTTTGTCGATAATGACGCAAGATAAGGCATCGCCGCGCACGTCCACGCCTTCCCAGAAACTGGCGGTGGCCAATAGTACCGCGTTGCCCAGTTCCTTGAACTGGTCCAATAGGGCAGCCTTGGACCGGGTACCTTGCACCAGTAGCGGATGATCGATCCGACCGTCCAGTAATTGGGCGGCTCGTTGCAAAGCCCGGTGACTGGTGAATAGAAAGAACGCCCTGCCCCGGCTGGCTTCCAGCACCGGCAGCGCGAATTCGACGATTTTGTCGGTGAAATCCTGATCGTTAGGTTGCGGCAAGCCCTTGGGGTGGTAAAACAACGCTTGATTCGGGTAGTCGAACGGACTTTCCCAACTCCGGCTGTCGGCACCGCCCAAACCCAGACTGCGCGAGAAATGCGCGAAATTGTTGGCGACGCTTAACGTCGCCGAGGTGAATATCCAGGCCGCCTTGTGGCGGGCCATGAAGCCGCGAAACTCCTTGGCGATGTCCAGTGGCGTGCGACTGAGCGTGAACGACTTGTTATAGGTTTCATACCATTTGATCCACTGCCCGTCCCGGTCGTTGATCAACGTTTCCAATTGCACGTCCAGAGCTTCGGCGCGGTCGAAACAAGACTCCAGCCCCTTGCTACGCACCGACGCGCGTTCGAGTTGATCGGTCAAGCGCGCCAGTTGCTTTTGCAAGGACTCCAGCGCGCCGGCGATTTTCGGGTTGGTCTCGATATCCTGCCAGTCGCCGCGCCGCAATTCCAAGCCGAAGGCCAGACGCATGTCCTTGACCTCGTGCTGCAAGTCTTCGCAAGCGGTGCGTAGATCCGGCATATCCTTGGCGTCGGTGAAATATTCGGCCAACGCATCGTCGGCCAGATCGGTCAACTGTTTGCCGCTGATCGTCACACCTAGGAAATTGGATGCGGTATCGGCCAACTGATGGGCCTCGTCGATGATGACGACTTCGGCGTCCGGCAACAATTCGCCGAAACCGGTTTCCCGAATAGACCAATCCGCGCACAACAAATGGTGGTTGACCACGACGACGTCGGATTCCTGGGCCTGCTTGCGGGCCTTGACCAAAAAGCAATCGGCGTAATCCGGGCATTCCTGGCCAAGGCAATTGTCGGCGGTCGAGGTGGCGTGAAACCAGATCGGATCGCCGTCCTGGACGTCGGCGACTTCGGAAACGTCGCCGGCCTTGGTGCGCTTACCCCAGGCATGAATTTTGGCCAGCGCCGCGGCGTCTTCCTGGCTATAGCCGAAGGCCGAATTCAAAGCCTGATCCAGACGGTAAGTGCATAAGTAATTGGCGCGTCCCTTCAGCAGGCTGGCTTTGAACGGGGTGCGGGTCAGCGCCTTGCGGATAACCGGGATGTCCTTGTTGAACAATTGGTCTTGCAGATTCTTGGTGCCGGTCGAAACAATGACTTTCTTGCGCGACAGGATGGCGGGAATCAGATAAGCAAAGGTTTTACCGGTACCGGTGCCCGCCTCGGCAATCAAATGTTGCCCGGCGGAGATGGCGTCGGCGATGGCTTGCGCCATTTCGATTTGCGCGGCACGCGGCGCGTAGCCGGGGATGGCCTCGGCCAACGCGCCGGCATCGCCAAAGATGTCGGCGAGTTCGGCCATTTGCAAGTCAGCGCGGCGCGAAAATCAATGCCCGAAAAAGCTGTCCGCCTTGGCCTTGGCTTCCTTGGCACCTTGCGGATTTTGCTGCATCTGCCGGGCTTCGGAGATCAGCAACCAGCTTTTGCGTTTCAAGCTCAAATCGCCGCCGGCCAACAATGCGGCCTTACCAGCCAGCTCCTCGGCTTGCGGTGCCTTATTCTGCTTGAGCCGCAACAAGGCCAATTTGTAAGTCAATAGCGGATTACGCGCATCGATGCGCAAGGCCCGCTCCATCACCACCACCGCGGCATCCAGGTCGCCGGCATTACGGCTACGGTCGGCTTCGCTAACCAGCGCGACGACGGCCGGCGACGTGCCGCTGGGAATCTGCGCGTCTTCGATATTCAGGCGCACCGCCTCGGCGGTCGGCGCCACCGGCGTGGTGGCGGCCGATTCAACCGGCGGCGTCAACGGCTCGGCTCGAAACGCCGGCAGATTCGGTTCGTCCTTAAAATTGGTGGTGACCTCTTCGATGGCGTAGGTACCGGTACCAGGCACACTGGCTTGCGCTTTCTTGGCGACCGGCGGTATCGGCGCCTTATCCTTGGCGGCCGGATTTTTCTTGGACTGGGCTTTCTTGGCGGCGGCCTGGCCCGCGGTCGGGCTGGGCCGTTCGGATTCCGAAACGCCGGCGCAAGCCGACAACAACAGCACTAGCGGGAACAGGACGAGCAAGGATGATTTCTTCATTAAACCTTATGCAATGGAGGTGTGGATTTAAAACAACTGGATGTCCGGATCGCCACCGGTCTGATTGGCGGCCTCGAACAACGCCAGCGCTTCCTCTATGGATTTGCCTTGATGAATCGCGTCGAACATCACCTTCTCCGCCTCCATCGTATAACGGCCGCGAATCGCGTCCTGCAATGCGCACCATTCGGCGGGATTATACAACCTGTGCGGGGTTTCGATCATCGCCGACAAATCCTTCAGGTTGGCCGACACATGCTGGAGACATTGTTGTAGCCGGTCGTAGAATTGGAATTCAACGATGGCGTCGTCGATCTTGCGGCGAGCGGCATCGCACTGCGCCAAGGCGTTTTCCCGATTTTCGCTCTCCGCCAAACCGGTCAATTGTTCGCGAATCGCGGCCAAGTTTTCGACCATGCCGGTAAACGCCGTGGCCAGCGCATTGACCGATGCGTCGCCGTCTTTCATGCTGCCGTCCATCTGCGCGGCGGACACGGTCAACAGTTTGATGGTTTCTCTAATCTGGCTCCAATCCAAGTCGGGCCGGCTTGCGTCTGAATAGGTCATAGTCATGGGTGTAGCGGACAAACCGTAATGAAAGTGCGGTGTTGGGATTCTAGTTGAATCGCCGAAGCAACACAAATCACGCCAACCGACGGACGCGGCGGCGACACTCAAAAAACGTACGCGGCTTCGTGAAGAATTTGACGCTGGCTCGGCGGATGAGTTAGAAAGGTAGCTGAGCGGAAAGCCGCCCAACGTTACTTCACCCCATCGTTCAAGGACTCCATGAATATTCAATCTTCGGGCAAAAAATTGTTTGTGCTGGACACCAACGTTTTGATGCACGACCCAACCGCCATCTTTCGCTTTCAGGAACACAATATTTTCATTCCGATGGTGGTCCTCGAAGAACTCGACCATGCCAAGAAAGGTTTATCCGACGTTTCCCGTAATGTCCGCCAAGTCAGCCGTTTCTTGGACGAACTGATCCGCGACGCCAATCAACAGACCATCAACGACGGCCTGCCGCTGTCCCGCATCGAACACGGTTTAGCCGTGGACGCCGATTACGACGGCCGCCTGTATTTCCAAACTAAACAGTTGTCGCATCTGCTGCCCGATAATCTGCCCGGCCAGATTGCCGACAATTCGATTTTGAGCATCGTACTGGCCTTGGGCAAGGAATACCCGGACGTCAACGTCATCCTGGTGTCCAAGGACATCAATATGCGCATCAAGGCCGCCGCTCTGCAACTGAACGCCGAGGATTACCACAACGACCAGACCATCGAAGACATCGATCTGCTGTACAACGGCACGATGGCGCTGGAAGCCGATTTTTGGGAAGAAAACGGCGGCAAGATGGAGTCCTGGCAGGAAAACAACCATACCTACTACAAAGTCAGCGGGCCGGCGGTGGCCGACTGGTTTCCCAACCAGTTTGTGTATATGGACGACGAATCCGGCTTCGAAGCCATCGTCAAAACTTGCGACGGCCAGAGCGCGGTCTTGCAACTGGCCCGCGATTTCCGCACCAAGCACAACAGTGTTTGGGGCGTGTGCGCCAAGAATCGCGAACAAAATTTTGCATTGAACGCGCTGCTCGACCCCAATATCGATTTTGTAACGCTGCTCGGCACCGCCGGCACCGGCAAGACGCTGCTGGCGCTGGCCGCCGGCTTGTCGCTGACGATGGAACACAAGTTGTATCAGGAAATCATCATGACTCGCGAGACCGTGCCTGTCGGTCAGGACATCGGCTTTCTGCCGGGCAGCGAGGAAGAGAAAATGGCACCCTGGATGGGCGCGTTGATGGACAACCTGGAACTGTTGGGCAGCCGCTCCGGCAACACCGAATGGGAACAAGGCGCGTCGCAAAACGTGCTGATGAACCGGGTCAAAATCCGCTCGCTGAACTTCATGCGCGGCCGGACCTTTCTGAACCGTTTCTTGATCATAGACGAGGCGCAAAACCTGACGCCCAAGCAGATGAAAACCCTGATCACTCGCGCCGGTCCCGGCACCAAGATTATCTGCATCGGCAACCTGGGACAGATCGATACACCCTACCTGACCGCGACCAGTTCCGGTTTGACTTACGTCGTCGACCGCTTCAAGGCCTGGGCAAACAGCGCGCACATCACGTTGCGACGCGGCGAACGTTCGCGGCTGGCGGATTTCGCGTCGGATAATTTATAACAACGGCCAGGATTGGCCCTGGCCCTGCCGCGGTGCCAGGCAGACGCGGTTTTTATCGTCGCGGCGCGGATTGTTTACCCAAGCCCCGACCTGGGTGACCGCCATCGCCATGTCGGCCGCACCGGCGACATGGCGCGCGCCCGCGCCGGGTCTATCAATGGCTTAAACCAATCGGCATAAGCTTCCGGCTGAATCACGACCGGCATCCGGTCGCGTATCGGCGACACCGAGGTTTGCGCGACCGTGGCTCGACAGCCGGCATTAAACGTCGACGCTTAAGCCGTCCGAATTGGGCCAGGCCGTCAATACCGCATTGACCACGGTCGCCAACGGGATTGCGAAGAACACGCCCCAAAATCCCCACAAGCCGCCGAAAAACAGGATCGCGACAATGATCGCGATCGGATGCAAATTCACCGCCTCGGAAAACAGCAAGGGCACCAGAATCACGCCATCCATCGCCTGCACCACGGAATAGGCGACGAACACGTACATAAAATGGTCGCCGTTCGCCAAGCCCCATTGCAAATAGGCCACCGCCAGTACCGGCAGCGTCACCAGCGTGGCGCCGATATAGGGAATCACCACCGACAGGCCCATCAAGACCGCCAGCAGCATCGCGTAATTCAGATCCAGCCACCAAAACACCAGAAAACTGACGGCCCACAAAATGAAGACCTCAACGAATTTACCGCGCACATAGTTGGCAATCTGTCTATCGACTTCCCGCCACACCCGCAGGCTCAAATGCCGGTCTTTGGGCAAGAACTGTTGAAACCAACTCAATAGGACGGCCTTATCCTTGAGCAGAAAAAACACCATCATCGGTACCAAAAACAGATAAATCACCAACGCGACCAAGCCGACGAAGGACTGCGCCGAACCGGAAATCAGATCCTGGCTGTATTTGAGTAAATCCTGCTGAACCGAAAACATCAATTGGCGAATCCGCGCCTCGGTAATCAACTCCGGATGACGCTCCGGAAACCGCATGATTTCGGCTTCCGCGCTATGTATGAAGTCGGGAATGTGCTGGACCAACTGTACGGTTTGTTCCGAAACGACCGGGACGAGCACGAACAACACGAAGCCGAAAACGGTCAGAAACGTGAAATACACGAGATGTACCGCCACGATGCGACTGACGTTCCGCTCGACCTTGACCACCATGCCCTCGAGCAGATAGGCCAACACGATGGCAACGAATACCGGCATCAGCAAACCCAACAGGCTGTAGATCAAGACTGAGCCGACCAATAAAATAATGGCCAACGATACGGCTTGCGAGTTAGGCAAAATCCGCTTAATAAGCCGCGTCAGCAATCGGGAATTGGCGTGGTCGCCGTATAGCATCATTCAAAGTCTCCAGACGACGGCCGCAACCGCCACCGCGATCGGAAACCGCCTAGTAATGCGGAAAAGAAACAGTACGGCCTGTTTGGCGCCGGTCGAAACTCGATCAACGCGTCAAGGCCAAGATTTGCGCGGCGATCCGTTCCAGCGGCACGACGTGATGAGCCGCTCCTAGCCGATAAGCTTCGCCGGGCATCCCCCAAACCACGCTGGTGGCTTCGTCCTGTACGATATTGACGGCGCCGGCGTCTCGCATTTCCAACATGGCCTTGGCACCGTCCGCGCCCATGCCGGTCAACATCACGCCGATCGCGGCCGAGCCGGCCTGCTCCGCCACCGACTTGAACAAGACTTCCACCGACGGCTTATGCCGATTGACCGGCGGCCCGTCCAACAAGCGGCAAACCCAGCCGTGCCGTTCCAGCGCCACGGCCAGATGGCGATCACCGGGAGCGATATAGATATGCCCCGCCATTACTGGTTCGCCGTCGTTGGCCAGGCCAGCCCGCATCTCGGTCGCATCGTTGACGTGTTTCGCAAACGACGCGCTGAAGGCAACCGGTAAATGCTGTACGACCAGAATCGCCGGCGCGGTACTGGGCAAACCGCCGACCAGCAAGCGCAACGCTTCTGTACCGCCGGTCGACGAGCCCAACGCGACAATTTTGCGAGACGACGCCGTAAACCGCCGGCCGGTCTCCGAGGATAGCGCCGTCGCGGGCTCCGCCGCGCGCGCTCGATTGACATCCCACACCTTCATGTTCGCTTTTGCAGCTGTTCTTATTTTGTTAACGATTTCATCGGCGTATTGCCGCAGGTTTTCGACACTGTTCAATTGCGGTTTGGTAACGAAATCCACCGCTCCTAGCGTCAGCGCCGCCATGGTCGCCTCCGCGCCTTGCGCGGTCAAGGTCGAAATCATCACTACCGGCATCGGCCTGAGCCTCATCAAATTACCCAGGAAGGTCAAGCCGTCCATCCTAGGCATTTCAATGTCTAACGTTAACACATCCGGATTTAGCGTCTTGATTTTTTCCCTGGCTTCGTAGGGATCGCCGGCGGTACCGATCACTTCGATATCGTCGACTTCTCCGACGATTTTTGCCAATAGCTGCCGAATCAATGCCGAATCGTCGACGATCAATAATTTTATTTTCTTCATCCGATCACCCTGTGAACAGTTCGACACTACCTTCCGGCGCCATGCCGTTGACAATTTGCTGGTAACTGGATTCGCGCCGCACGATCGTATCGTTGGTCAATTGCTCGAGATTTTTCAGCTTCACCGAGCCGGTACGCGGATCGAAAACAATCTTGCGCGGAAACACGCCGCCCAAATCGTAGGACACCAATGCCATGCCTTCCCGCTCGACATAGGCCAACACGAATTCGACATTGCTAACGCCAACGCCGCCAAGATTGGCGACGACGCTGGCGCCGCCGAACAGTTTGACTTGCAGGTCCCGCCGACATCCGCCATAGCGCAATACCCCGTTGATCAAAAACTCCATCGCGAAATTGCCATAACGCGAGGCGCGGCTGAGACAACGTTCTTCGGGAGAGACAAAGCGAGCATGGTCGGTGTGCGGCAACATGAAATGATTCATACCGCCGGCGCCGGTGCCAGGGCAGTAAACGCAAGCCGCGACGCACGACCCCAAGACCGTCGTGATCAGCTCGGCCCGGTCGGTAACGTAATAATCGCCGGGCAGCAACTTGGCGGCTTGTATCCCGCGCTGGCGGTCCCAATAGCGATTGATGTGTTCGAACCCTTGAATCGGCGCCAACGCCAAGGTGTCCGCCGTCATCGTTCCGGCTTCCGGTAAACCGTCTGTCCCAACGCTTCGAACCCGGTATCGAGCTGGTGTAACGACTCGGAATGACCGATGAACAAATACCCACCGGGGCGTAGCGCTTGCCAATAGCGTTTTGCCAAGGCTTCCTTGGTGCTTCGGTCGAAATAAATCAGCACATTTCGGCAAAAAATCAGATCAAAGCCGCTCAGCTCCGGCCAATCCCGCATCAAGTTGAGCTGGCGAAACTCAATGGCCTCGCGCAACTCGGCCTTGACCCGCACTCTACGATCTTGCCGACCGACCCCTTTTTGAAACCACTGCTTCAATCGTCGCTCGCCCAAGCGCGCGACCGCTTCGAGAGGATAAACTCCGGCGGCGGCCGTCCGTAAAACCTGGGTATCCAAATCGGTCGCCAGCACTTGAAACCGCCAATCGCCCGGTAAATGTTCGTGCAGCGTCATTGCCAACGAATACGCTTCCTCGCCGGTCGAACAGCCGGCCGACCAGGCACTCAACGTTTTACGCCCCACGGACTGCTTACAGATTTGCGGTAGGGCTTGTTTAGCCAGAAATTCGAAATGATGGTTCTCGCGAAAAAACGCCGTGAGATTGGTCGTCACCGAATTGATGAATTCGGTAAATTCGAGGTCGGGATGGGCACTCAAATAATCCACGTAAGACCGAAACGTCGACAAGCCCAAGGCCCTCAAGCGTTTGGCCAAGCGCGAATAGAACATATCGAACTTGTCGTCGGGCACCTGGATGCCGGAATAATCTCGAGACAACTGCCGGAGTCGGTCGAAATCGGCGCGCGTGTAGGCAAATTCGCGCTGGCTATCGCGCACAGGCCATGGATTATCGGTCAAATCCAGCTCCCGACCGGTTTAGAAAAAACCGGCGTAAGCCTGGTCGACCTCCAACAACTCGGCAATGCCGAGCAATCGAGCCGCCTCGACAAAACGGTCCGACGGAAAATCGAAACTGACTTGCTTGCCGGCATCCAGTGCGGTCCGCTTCAACACCAACAGTAGTTGCAAAGTCGCGGTATCGACCATACTCACCGCCGACGCGTCGATTTCAATGGCCTCGGCGTCCGCCAGCGCCGTCAAAAGCCGCTCATACAAATTGCAAACGTTCTGGATGCTTTGCACCGCCTCCAATGCAATACGCGTGGCATGAGCCATCGACATTGTCGCGCTATCGGCAACGCCGTCGGCGTCGGCTTCCGCCAAAACCGGCTGCTTGGGTTGCGGGATAGCCAATACCTCGCTCGGTTCGGACGATTTGGCCACGCCGGGCTCGCGCAACCAAGCCAGAGGGTCGTAACCGATCAAACTGGGTTCGTGTTTATCCGCCATCAGATCACCGTTCCGGTCAAAAAGTCACGCGCCAACGCGTTAAAATCCCGCGCCGAGCGACAACCCGGCCGGTACTCGAAGATCGTTTTGCCAAAACTTGGGCATTCCGCCAAGAATGCGGTCTCGCGTATCGGCGTCGCCAGAATCTTGCCGCTGAAATACTCGCCCAAGGTCCGCAACACATCTTGCGACAAGCGCCGCGTCGGCACGTAGCGGGACATCACCAAGCGCAGCAAGTAATGTTTATTTAACGCCGCCTCGAATTTCAGCAAAGTCCCCATCAAGTGCGACAAACCCTGCAAGGCCAGATAATCGCTGGTCATCGGTATCAAAATCTCGTCGGCGGCCATTAACGCATTCGCCACCAGAATGCCGGACGACGGCGGGCAATCGATGAACACCGAGTCGATCTCCGTCAGGCTATTCGCCAGCGCGATCGCCAGCAAATCGCCACGGTGAGTTTCACCCTGGCTGAGCTGTTCGATTTCTTGCAAGCGCGGCCCCGGCGGTATCAACCACAAATTTTCCCGCGCCTGGACCGCGCAACCGTCCAGATTAGCGCCGCCCAACATTGCTTCATCGACGCCGGGCCGATTGTTGGACCTGACGCCCAACGATACCGAGAGATGGCATTGCGGGTCCAAATCGATCACGGCTATCCGTTGACCCATCCGAGCCAAGGCGTGGCAAAGATTAACCGCGGTCGTGGTTTTGCCGACGCCACCTTTTTGATTCAGGATCGCGACGATGCGCCGACTCATGACGCGGCGCCGAGACCGACGAATTCTTCCGGGTCCAGTAATTTATCGACATTCAGGACCATCACCATGTGCTGCTTGGCCACGTAGATTCCGCGCATGTAGCGGGTATCGATCCGCGCGCCCAGATTCGGCGCTGGTTTGATCTCGGCGGGATCGACATCCAGCACATCGGAAACCGCATCGGCAATGACGCCCATCACCACTTGGTCGTGCGCGGCGGTCTCCACGCATGCCACAATCACCACCGTGGTCGGCGTGTACTCCGCTCGCTCGATTCCGAAGCGAATCCGTAAATCGACGACCGGCACGATCATGCCGCGCAAGTTGAGCGCCCCGACGACGAAAGCCGGCGTATCCGGCAGTTTGCGCACAGGTTCCCAACCGCGAATTTCCTGGACCTTCAAAATGCTCAGCGCATAGGCATCGCCGGCCAACTCGAATGTCAAAAATTGTTCGATATTGCGGTCGGTCGCGTTACTGTCGTTCATATTGAATTGGAAGGTTAAGGCCGCGATGACAGGCTGCAATTAGAAGTCTTGCCATTCGTCGTCGTCGCTCGCCGGTTTAAACGCCGGAGAAATCGGACGCTTGCTGAAAGCCGGCGCGGCGTTATTCGCAATGTCGGGCGTTACCGCGGACTTTTGCGGCGTGTTCGCCTGCCGCTGCTGGCGCTCGTCCAGCTTAAAAAACGACAACAGTTCTACCATGTTCATCGACAAATCGCTCATCGATACGCTGGCCGCCGAAGCTTGCTCGGCCAACGCGGCGTTTTGTTGAGTGATCTCGTCCATTTGCGCCACGGCTTGGTTCACTTGAGCAATGCCGGCCGATTGTTCGGCACTGGCATTCGCTATTTCGGCGACGATATCGCCAACCTTTTTGACGCTGGCGACAATTTCGACCAGAGCCTTACCGGTTTGATTGACAAAATCGGTCCCGACCCGAACTTTTTGCACGCTGGACTGAATCAGTTCCTTGCTTTCCCGCGCGGCGGTAGCGCTACGTTGCGCCAGATTTCTAACTTCAGTCGCGACCACCGAGAAGCCACGGCCTTGTTCGCCGGCTCGGGCCGCTTCCACCGACGCGTTCAACGCCAGTAGGTTGGTCTGGAACGCAATTTCGTCGATAACGCCAATGATGTCGGCGATTTTATTGCTGCTTTCGTTGATATCCTGCATGGCCTTGACGGCGGCGCTGACCACGTTTCCGCCCTTCTCGGCGAGTTCTCTGGCGTTGTCCGCCACCAGATTCGCCTGCTGGGCGTTCTCCGCGTTGTTTTTGACGGTACTGGTCAATTCTTCCATGCTGGCCGCGGTTTCCTCCAGGTTTGCGGCCTGTTGTTCGGCGCGTTGCGACAGATTATTGTTGCCGCTGGCGATTTCCCGCGACGAATTGTTGATGAAGTTCGCCGACTCGGTAACTTCGCCGAAGATGTCGCCCAACTTATCGATCGTGCTGTTGATGTCTTTCTTACAGGTCAGGTAGACCCCCTGATAATCGCTGGTAATCCAGTTACTCAGATCGCCTTCGGCCATGCTTTTCATCGTGCTGCCGACTTCTTCGAATACCCGTTCGATCACATCGGTCAGGTCGTTGATTTCTTGGCTTAACTTGGCGAAAAAACCTTGTTTGTCGTCGAGGGCCAAGCGCTTATCCAGTTGTCCGGTCTTGACACTTTGAACGATGGCCTCGATCTCCCGTTCGACCTTGACCTCGCGCGTGCGATCAAGCCATTCGACCACGACACCGATACGGGCGCCTTCGTCGTTAACCACCGGATTGGCGACGATATTCATATGCCGGCCACCGATGACCAATTGCGAGCTAAAGGTTTGCACCAAGCCGGCCATTAATCCGCGCTGGTGCGCCGGGTGTTGGTGGAACTGATCGATATTGGCGCCCAGCAAGGCGTCCGCGTCGAAATTCGGCAATTGCCGACGAATATCGGCCTCCGCGTTTTTGAACATGGCCTTGACGGTGTTATTCATATAGATGATGTCCAAATCGTTATTGGCCACCATCACGCAAGACTCGACATTGTCCAAAGCCTGTTTGATGCGGGTGGCTTCGTAGGCGACCTGCTTCGAGTAAGCCAAATCGGCGATCAGTTTGACTTGGGTGGTATACAAAGCCCGGTTGAACGCGCCGATCTGATCGTTGCGGTTCAACTCGATCTCGTTCCGGAATTGGTCGTCGGCCAAGCGGTAACAAATCCGCGTCGACTCGCGTAAATGTTCGAGAATGCGGCGTACCGCCGATACACCTATCCAACCGCCAACCGCCATCATCGCGCCTGCCGCGGCCGCCATCGGGTATTTTTGCTCGGCAATCGCTTGCGCAAGCCAAATCAGCGTGGGCAAGGCCAATAGCAAGCCGGCGATCGCCAATTTAGTACCGATACCGATGTCGGCCAATTTCGCCCACGCCGCCCGCAAGCCAACCGGCCGGATCGAGGCCTGCTTGTTCGCCAATTTTTCATAGAACGCTTCGGCCTGATTGATTTGCTCGCGACTGGGCGCATAGCGAACCGACAAATACTCGTGGACTTTACCGTTCTTCCGGACCGGCGTGACATTGGCTTCGACCCAATAAAAATCGCCGGACTTGGTGCGGTTCTTGACCGGCGCGGTCCAAGGGAGGCCCGCTTTCAGGCATTGCCAAAGATCGGCGAATGCCGCCTCCGGCATGTCGGGATGGCGAACCAGATTGTGGTTGGCACCGATCAATTCATCCCGACTGAAACCGCTGATTTCGATGAACGCTTCATTGGCGTAAGTGATGATGCCTTTTAGGTTGGTCCGCGTCACCAGCACCGTACCCGGTGTCATCGTGACTTCGCGGTCGGTCACAGGTTGGTTCACTCTCATTGCAATTTCTCCGTTGAAATTCGGCCTTGCGCGTCACGGGGTCCGACCATCGTCGGCGTCTTCCAAACCTTCAAGCTTTAACAATCGATCGACATCGAGCAACATCACCATCTCGTTACGCACCGACGCGAGTCCTGCGATAAATTCGGTACTGACCTTGGTGCCGAAATGCGGCGCGCTTTGGATTGCATTTTTTTCAACGTCAACGACATCGGATACCGCGTCGACGACCACGCCCATGATTTTTATCGCGGCCCCTACATTGACCTGCAACACGACCACGACCGTCATCGGGCCGACTTGTCCGGTACCCAGCTGAAAGCGCTCGCGCAAATCGATGATGGGTACGATGGCGCCTCGCAAGTTGACGACGCCCTTTTCGTAAGACGGTACGTTGGGTATCCGCGACACCGGCTCCCAACAGCGTAGTTCCTGAACCCGCAGAACATCGACGCCGTAACGCTCGTCGCCCAAAACGAAAGTCAGAAATTGCCGAATATCGCCGGCCTTATTGGCGGCCGTAGGCGTGGCATCGCTCATATTGCCTCCATTAGCATGCGTAAGTTTCGCTCATTGATTGGCCAAGGCGACCAACCCCGGAATATCCAGAATGAGCGCTACGGACCCGTCACCCAGAATCGTCGCGCCGGATATGCCGTCGATCCGCCGATAATTGGCTTCCAGGGACTTAATCACCACTTGTTGCTGGCCAAGTAGATCGTCGACAAACAGACCGCAGCGCACGCCGTGACTTTCCACGACCACCAACAACCCGTCGGTCAATTTGGTCGCTTTGGCGCCCGGCACCTGAAAAATTCGATGTAGGCGAATGATCGGCAGATATTGGCTGCGCAGGTGGAAGGTCTCGCCTTTGCCGGCTACCCGATTGACTCTGTCTTCGCTGATATTCAACGATTCGACGATCGCACCCAGCGGCAGGATGTAGATCTCGTCGCCGACCGCTACCGATTGACCGTCCAGTATCGCCAAGGTCAGCGGCAAATAGATTGCGAAGGTGGAACCCTTGCCCAATTCCGAAGCGATTTCTATATTGCCGCCCAAGGCTTGAATATTACGCCGCACCACGTCCATGCCGACGCCCCGCCCGGAAATATCGGTCAACTTGTCCGCTGTCGAAAAGCCGGGCAGGAAGATCAGGTCGTACAACTGCCGTTCGGATAGCGCGGCGTCCGCGCCAATCAATCCTTTCTCCACCGCTTTGGCGCGTAGTTTGGCGCCGTCCAAACCTTGGCCGTCGTCTTTGACTTCGATGACAATATTGCCGCCGCGATGATAAGCCTGTAGCGTAACGGTGCCTGTCTCCGGTTTGCCGGCCGCCAGACGAACCTGGGGCATTTCGATGCCATGGTCCAAGCTGTTGCGAACCAAATGGACCAAAGGATCGGCCAATAACTCGACCACGGTCTTGTCGACCTCGGTGTTTTCGCCGATCAGCTTCAATTCGATTTTCTTGCCGAGTTTAGTGCTTAAATCGTGTACCAGGCGCGGAAAACGGCTGAACACAAAACTGACCGGCAACATCCGAATGTTCATGACGCTTTCCTGCAACTCGCGGGTATGGCGTTCGAGTTGAGTCAATCCGTTGCGCAATTGGTCCAGTTTGCCGGCCTCGAAGCGCTCGCCGACCAAACTGAGCATCGATTGGGTGATGACCAATTCGCCAACCATGTTGATCAAATGATCGATTTTCGCGATATCCACCCGAATCGAACCCGCGCTCTTCGCGGCGGGCTTAGCGTCTTCGTGAGCGGTCGGCTCGGCGCTGTTAGGGATGATTTGGAAAGGCGCCGCTTGGATCGTCTTGACCGCCTCCGCTTCACCCTGCCGCTGCTCGGCCACGACAGCAGCCGAATCGTGTTTTAGTAACGGGTAGATGGCCAGATCGCAATCATTTTCCACCCAATCGAACACCTCGGCGACATCATCCCGCCCGACATTGCCGGTTAACGTCAACTTCCAGGACAGGTAGCATTCCTCGGGGTCCAAATCGAAAAAATTTGGCACGCCCCGCAAATCGACGGCAACCTTCAAATCGCCCAAACCGGCCAATTCGCGGAACATCCGTACCGGCTCGTTGCCGGTTTTCAGTAAATGCCGATGCGGGCTGAACGCGATCGCCCAAGCGCTCCCCGGTAAATCGGCCGCGTCGGCATCATTGGGTAGAGACAAGGCCGGTAAGCCACTGCCAGCGTTTGGATCATCGGAATGCGCACCGGCCAATTCGGCTTCCAACACGGCTTTGGTTTGAGCGATGCGCGCGTGATCCAACGGCTCGGCGCCTTTCAAGCGGCCCAGCATGTCTCTTAGGCAATCGACCGATTCCAACAATGCCCTCACCGTCCCATCGGCGACTTGCCGACGACCGTCGCGTATTTCGTCCAGCAAGGTTTCCATGACGTGAGTAAAGTCGGAGACTTCGGTGAAGCCGAATGTGCCGCTACCGCCCTTGATCGAGTGGGCCGCCCGGAATAGGGTATTGATCGATTCGGCGTCCGCCGAACCAACATCAAGGCTTAACAACCCGGATTCCATGACATCAAGCCCTTCGAAGCTTTCTTCGAAGAAGACTTGATGAAACTGGGACATGTCGATAGTCAACGGCGCCTCGCAGACAGCGGCTTAACCCAAAACCTTTTGGATCGTTTTCAACAACTGCTCCGGATTGAACGGCTTGACGATCCAGCCCGTCGCCCCTGCCTCCTTACCCAGTTGCTTCTTATCCATACCGGCCTCGGTGGTCAGCATCAGCAACGGCGTATATTTGTAGTTCGGCAGGGCGCGCAAGTCCCGGATCAGCTGGATACCGTCCTTGTTCGGCATGTTGACATCGGTGACAACACAATCGAAGGCTTGGCTCTTGGCTTTATTGAGTCCGTCGACGCCATCAACCGCTTCCACGACGTCGTAACCCGCCCCTTTCAAGGTAAAACACACCATTTGGCGCATGGATGCGGAATCGTCCACAGCAAGTATCGAGGTCACTGAGATTTCCTCCAAATTAAAGATTTTGTCATCCGCCGTTCGCAACCCGGCGAAACGTTTTATCGCCTGGAATAGGCGAGCCGGCGATCTTAGAAGTCGGTTGACAGTATAGTTAACCGAAACAAAGTTTCCGGCGAAACTCATGGGCGCTCCTGATCATTAGCTGAATTTTGCGAAGATGTCGCCAGATAAACAAACAAAACCGGCTATCGGCCTGATTACTCGAATTGGGAAAAAGCCCATTCGCCATCGAAGTAAGTACCTGATCGACCGTAGGCGTTGACGCTCGCAGTCGCTAAGGTCTTACCGTTTTGCCTCAAGCTTGAGGACAGTTCCGCTTGCGAACGGACCTTAGGGCCAGCCAAGCCTGTATATTTCTGTGATCGACACCGCATTTAGTCGTATCAATCACGCCACCCAACCTACTACTCTGCATCAAGATCGAGCATTAACTAACTGATTGAATTCACGTTACAAATTCACCACTTTTGTTGCGAATAAACATATTGAAAATCTTATCGAAAGTCTTGACACTTAGCGCCCGCCGACCTGATTGGCGGTGATTTCGAGTCATAACCCTAAGTAAGTGGAGGACAATATGAAAGTCGTGTTGATGCTGTTTGCCGGATTCTCGATTGGCGCCATATTAGCGGTCGCCGCGATTCAATTGGTGCGCGCACTCTATCTGGAACTCTCGGCCTTTTTCTCTGAAGCTTGGCACAGCGCAGATACGCGTTAGCCACCCGCACTGACTTGAGATAGAATTCGATTCGGCAGGCCTGCTCACCGATATGCCGGCCGCCCTCACCGCTTAGCGGGCGTCGTATAACGGCCATTACCTTGGCTTCCCAAGCCAAAGACGTGGGTTCGACTCCCATCGCCCGCTCCAAGCCGCCTAGCTCAATAGATCGAGCGCGTTGACTTTTGAAACGCTAGCGTTCGAGGTTCGGCATTTTTTACGCGGAAATGTCGCTTTCGTTGGACCGGTGCGGGTCGCGTACCGAACTCCTCAAATCATTCTCCGCTTCATCTACGCGTAGCTTGGCAACCACGGATTCGCCCACGACACTAGACGCTAGCGAGTCGTGGCAACTATTCTCGGTTTGCTCGGAATTGCCGACAAGCTTACACATTCTAATGCGTTCGAAATAAAC
The DNA here is from genome assembly GCF_001644025.1 of Methylomonas koyamae. GTDB lineage: Bacteria > Pseudomonadota > Gammaproteobacteria > Methylococcales > Methylomonadaceae > Methylomonas > Methylomonas koyamae_A. Next base: position 13,096 of record NZ_LUUK01000056.1, on the reverse strand, counting down.
CGGCGCCTTACCGCCGTCGGACTTGATATCAACGCCCCATTTTTCGGGGGCCTAAATCTGCTCCCCGCGTTCCCTAGCTCTCAACAGCGTCGCGGCGTGACGGATGTTCCAGCCCTTTGCCCCAGTAATTTCCTCCAAAAACCTCGGCTTGCCGACAATCCCCTTGCTCGGAGTGGTAACGCGTAACGAAAGTCTTGCCTGGAAAATCGCTGGCTGCTCGCGGGCAGACTCGTAGCGAAACGTCCTTGAGTGCCCCAAAATCTCTACGGTCTACTGAGCTATTATTCTTGTTAGAATCGCTCCAGCCATCGCCACACCGGGAGACTTCGGGATTGTTATCGACACTGCGCTCCAATGCGAAATGCCTGTCGCTGTTGTTTGTGCTCTGGTGGCAGATGGCCGCCGGACAGCCGCGCATTGCGGTCATCGTTCACCCGGACAACGGTTTCGCCGACATGTCGCGCAAGCAAATCGTCGACATCTATTTAGGCCGGTTGGTGAGCCTTCCCAACAACCGCATCCCTCTGCCGCTGGACCAGCAAGGCGGCTCGCCGTTACGCGAGCGTTTTTACGAAACGCTAACCGAAAAGCCGTTGGCGCAAATCAATGCCTATTGGGCTCGGCTGATGTTCAGCGGCCGCGCCACGCCGCCGCGCATGTTGCCGGACAGCGCCAGCGTGCTGGAAACGGTATCCCAAAACCGCGACGCCATCGGCTATGTGGAAGACGACAAAGTCAGCCCGTCGGTACGGGTTCTGTTTTATCTTGAATGATCGGGAGCCCAGAGATGAAAACCAACACGCTACCCCGAGTCGCGGCGGTCGGACTACTGTTCGCGGCGGGTATTCGAGCGGAATGGAATATCGACCTTAGCGACGAATCCCGGCTGCGCATCAGCGGCTTCGGCACATTGGGTCTGGCGACCAGCGATCAATCCCAAGCCGAATTGACGCGCGACATCGCCGATCGCGAAGGCATTAGCAGCAACAGTTCGCCGCTATCGGCCGATAGCCGTCTGGGGCTACAGATCGACGCCATTATCAATCCACGCTGGTCGGCTACCGTGCAGGCGGTTTTGAAGGACAGACCCTCGCAAAGTATCGAGGAAAGCCTGCAATGGGCCTTCATCAGTTACCGGCCGGACAGCCATTGGCAGTTGCGGGTCGGCCGGGTCGGCCTGGATATGGGATTGGTATCCGACCAACGCAACATCGGCTACAGCTACCTATGGGTAAGGCCGCCGATCGAATTTTACGGTCGTTTGCCCTTGTTTCATTTCAACGGCGGCGATGCCAGCTACAGCTTCGACGTCGAAAATCTGAATATCAGCATCAAGGCCTTTGCCGGCGAAGCCTCGCCGTATTACCCCGCCCGGCCGGATTACAACATCAATATCGCTCCGCTGTGGGGCGGCAACGTGAATTTGCGCTGGCAGGACTGGCACGCTCAAATGTCCTACGTGGGTACCGAATTGCATAGCGACCATCCCGGACTAACCGAATTGCGGCATGCGATCGATCAACTGGGCGCGGCCGGTTTTTATCCGGACGCCAACAATTTAAGCAGCCGCTACATCCTGCGCGGCACCCAGAATCACTTTCTGTCCGCCGGCTTGGGTTACGAAGGCGATCCGTGGCGGGCCCAACTGGAATTTGGTCATCTGTTTCACGGCAACGGCTTTGTTACCGACCTTTACATGATTTACGCCACCGTCGGTTATCGGCTGGGTTCGGTCACGCCGTTCATCGGCTACAGCAGTCTGTGGCCGTCCGAGAAACGGCCGCAATTGCCCAGTCCTCTGCCCGCCCCCCGTCTGCAAGCCGCTGCCGAAACCCCGTTCTTAGAAGCCTATTCCAACCAGGAAACCTTATCGCTAGGCGGACGTTGGGACTTTTACAACAATCTGGCGTTGAAATTACAGTACGATCTGGTCCACGTCCGCAATCATAACGGCATTGGCCTATGGCATGCGCAGGCGGCCGGACTGCCGGCCCCCGCCGAATTTTCCAATCTGTTTTCGGCGACGCTGGACTTCGTGTTTTAACGGCGAAGCGCTCTCGCCGCACTTTTCAAGCCGTCGCCATGAAAGGTCACGTCGTCCACAGCCTGAAAACCCGTCTGTCGATTCGGGTATTCCTTGGCATGTTGGTTCTCAGCGCCGCGATTGTGTTGGGGGCTTATATCCTGACTTTTGAAGGAGCCGAACAGGACGCCAGACAACAAACCGGCGAATTGCTGGACGCCATGGAATATTCGGCCGCGATCGCGTTGTATGCCAGCGATGCGCGCATCGCCGACGACGTGGTGCGCGGCGTTCTGCGCGGCAGCTTCGTGGCCTCGGTGCGCTTAGCCAACGACACGGGTCTGGATGTCAAGCTGGCCAAGGCCCCGGACGCCCCAAACCAACCGATAATCGCACGGGCATTAAAATCGCCGTTCGATAACAACGAAACGCTAGGTCAGTTGCAAGTCGCCCTGCATCCGCCGGCGATTCATCAGCGTGCCGCCGCCAGCGCCAGAAACATGGCACTGGCGCTGGGTGGAATCGTCTTTTTCCCCACGCTGCTGTTTTGGGTGGCAATTAGCCGGCTGGTAACCACGCCTTTACTGAAATTGTCGGCGCAACTGGCCGCCATCAAGCCCGGCGACCAACAATGCTTGAGCCTGAGCGGCGACCGCCAGGACGAGCTCGCCGGGCTAACCCAAGACATCAACGCCTTGTTAAGCGCCGTATCGGTTTCGATGCGGAAAGAACGCCGGCTCCGGCAACACGTCGAAGCCCTGGAAAAGCAGTACGAAGCGATTTTTACCCAAGCCTCCACCGGCATCCTGCTGCTGAACCCGGACGGCCAATGTCTGATCGCCAATCCGGCGGTCAGTCTTCTATTCGAAGATTGGCGGCATGCGGTGGACAGCGTGTTCTCGCTGTTACCCAACTGGGAAGTTCAATTGTTTTCGGAACCCGACGAATTTCGAGCCTTGCTGGTGCAAGCCGCATTGACCCAAATTCCGCAGGCCATGGATTTACGCTTGCAACGCCAGAACGACGAAGTCCGAGAGTGGATGCATTTGCTGGTGTCTTGCTATCCGCATCCGGAACACAAACTGGTCGCCGAATGCCTGTTTATCGACATCAGCCAACGCAAACAGCAGGAAGACGAAGCGGTATTTCAATCGCATCACGACATCTTGACGCAACTGTTGAATCGGCGCGGCTTGGAAGCCCGCCTAAACCTGAATTACGCGGCCAGGGAAAACGACACGCTGTCCTTGCTGTTGCTGGACCTGGACCGCTTCAAGCAAATCAACGACCGCTGGGGACATTTGGCCGGCGACCGGGTGTTGATCGAAGTCGCCAAGCGCATGAAGAATTTGGTGCGCGGAGCGGACCTACTGACCCGTTTGGGCGGCGACGAATTTTTGATTTGCTTGCGCCGGTCGCGCAGCGAACCCGCCTTGCACCAGTTTCTGTTGCGCTTGATCGAAAGCATCAGCGCCGACATCGAAATCGAAGCGACCGCTCGAGATTACGTGGGTGCCAGTATCGGCGTCGTCGAATACCCCAGGGACGGCACCGATTTGGTCAGCCTGTTGCACAAAGCCGATATCGCGCTGTACGAAGTCAAACGCCTGGGCCGTAACGGCTACTGCCTGTACGGCGACTGCGGCTTGTCGCCGGTAATCATCGCTCGAGAAGACACTGCCGAATAAGCGCCCGAGAGCGGTTAAATGGCCGATCCCGCGGCGTTGCTCGACCGCTTTTTTAGCCCCTAGCCACACTCGTTACCCGACCGGCCATCGCGTACGATACCGCCGCCGGCTGGGCCTGCGAGCTGTTTTCGTGTTTACCGACGGTAGCCGCTATAATGTCGGGCTTTTTCGACTTGTCCCAGCCGAAATTCGCTACGCGACTGACGCCCATGAATTTATTACTAAAATACCTCTCATCCTGCTGGTTTCTGAACGACCCGACCGAACTGACGCCGCCTAAGTCGTTCATGTGGAAGAACGTGACCTTTTACTTTATCTCCGGCTGCATCGTCGAAGGCTTGATCGCCGATCCGGCCGACGGCACCCTGGAAGTGACCGGCCGCACCATCATGGCGTTTAGCAGCGTGGCCTTGCTGCTACTGAAGGAAAAGCAATGGCCGCGCTTCAGCCAGTTGTACACGTCGATTTTCGTCTGCGAAAACTTCATCATGACTCTAGCGGTGGCCGCCGAAGGCCTGGACTTTTGGTTGGTGATGAAACATTACCCCTACCGCGAGGAAGTCGGCATCGGCCTCGCGGTATTTTTGGTCATTTGGTATATCGCCATCGTCAGCTACATCTTCCGGCGCTTTTTTACCTACCCCACCGGCACCAGTGTGGCCTTCGCGTTCAGCTATTTCGTGATGACGTACGGCATCCCGATGTTGCTGATGGACATCTAGGATTCCGAGTGCTAAACCTCGGTTTGGCGTTACACAAACGCCGTCATTTATTCGCTTGGCGTTAGCCTGGCAAAGACAGGATAATGCCGGCCTTTTTCATCTGATTTGCGGTTCATGGAATTCAAACTCAAAACCCACGACGGCCAAGCCCGCCGCGGCCAATTGACCTTCGCGCGCGGCGTGGTCGAAACGCCGATCTTCATGCCGGTCGGCACCTACGGCACCGTGAAAGCGCTGACCCCCGAGGATTTGGAAGCGCTAGGCGCGCAAATCATCCTCGGCAACACTTTTCACCTGTTACTGAGACCCGGCATGGAGGTGATGAAGGCGCACGGCGATCTGCACGACTTCATGCGCTGGCAAAAGCCGATTCTGACCGATTCCGGCGGTTTTCAGGTGTTCAGCCTGGGTGCGCTACGCAAGATCAGCGAGCAAGGCGTGACGTTTAAATCGCCGGTTAACGGCAGCAAGATTTTCATGGGACCGGAGGAGTCGATGCAGGTGCAACGGGACCTGGGGTCGGACATCGTGATGATTTTCGACGAGTGCACGCCCTACCCGGCCACCTATCAGCAAGCCGCCGATTCGATGCGTCTATCCCTGCGCTGGGCGGAACGCAGCAAGCGCGCCCACGAAGGCAACGATTCGGCCCTGTTCGGCATCGTGCAAGGCGGTATGTTTCCCGAACTGCGCCGCGAATCGATCAACGGGTTGACCAACATCGGCTTCGACGGTTACGCGATCGGCGGCCTATCGGTCGGCGAACCCAAGCACGAAATGCTGGCGACGCTGGACGCGATCATGCCGAATATGCCGCAAGATACGCCGCGCTACTTGATGGGCGTCGGCACGCCGGAAGATTTGGTGGAAGCGGTGCGGCGCGGCGTGGACATGTTCGACTGCGTGATGCCGACCCGCAACGCCCGCAACGGCCATCTGTTTACCCGCTACGGCGTCATTAAAATCCGCAATCAGCAATACCAGTTCGACACCCGGCCGCTGGACGAGAATTGCAACTGCTACACCTGCCGCAATTACTCGCGCTCGTACCTAAAGCATCTGGACAAATGCAAGGAAATGCTCGGCGCGCGCCTGAACACCATCCACAATCTACATTACTACCTGGAATTGATGCAGGGCATCCGTGATGCAATAGAAGCAGGAAGATTCGACGAATTCGTCAGGGCGTTTTACGAGTTGCGCGGCGTAACCATGCCGCATTGATTGCGGTGTGTAGGGGCGGCGTTTGCCGCCCCTACTCTCGGTGTTTGCTCTGTCAGAGCACGGACCGAAACGGCCCGGACCAACCTTATCTTATTCTTGATCCAGCCCGAACGCGGTGTGCAGTGCACGCACCGCCAGTTCCAGATATTTCTCGTCGACGACTACCGAAATCTTGATCTCCGAGGTCGAAATCATCTGAATGTTAATGCCTTCGTCGGCCAGTACCTTGAACATGGTGCTGGCGATGCCGGCGTGCGAACGCATGCCGACGCCGACGATGGACACTTTAACAATCGTGTTATCGCCGATTACCGCAGTATTGCCGCCCAGTTCGACGCGTAAGCCCTCCAGGACTTTTTGAGCGCGGGCAAAATCGTTACGGTTGACGGTAAAGGTAAAGTCGGTGGTGCCGTGCGCGGAAATATTTTGCACGATCATGTCCACTTCGATGTTTTCGGCGGCGATCGGTCCCAGGATTTTCGACGCCACGCCCGGCAGATCGGGTACGCCGGTCAACGTCAGTTTCGCCTCGTCGCGATTGAAGGCAATACCTGAGATTAACGCTTTTTCCATTTCTGATTCCTCGTAGGTGATAAGCGTGCCGTTGCCTTCCATGAACGAAGACAACACACGCAGTTTGACGTTGTATTTACCGGCGAATTCGACCGAACGGATTTGCAGGACTTTCGAACCCAGGCTAGCCATTTCCAGCATTTCCTCGAACGTGATCCGGTCCAGCCGGCGGGCCTTCGGCACCACGCGCGGATCGGTGGTGTACACGCCGTCAACGTCGGTATAGATATGGCATTCGTCGGCTTTCAATGCCGCCGCCAATGCCACGCCGGTGGTATCCGAGCCGCCGCGGCCCAGCGTGGTGATATTGCCGTCCTCGTCCACGCCCTGGAATCCGGCGACGACAACCACCCGGCCGGCGTCCAGATCGGCGCGGATATTGGCTTCGTCGATCTCGCGAATCCGCGCTTTGGTGTGAGCGCTGTCGGTCAGAATCCGCACCTGCGGACCGGTATAGGACTTAGCCTCGACACCCAGGTGGTGCAAGGCCATCGCCAACAACGCGATCGTCACTTGCTCGCCGGTGGACAACAACACATCCAACTCGCGGTCGGTCGGTTGCACCTGCACTTCCTTGGCGAGCGCAACCAAACGGTTGGTTTCGCCGCTCATCGCCGACACCACAACGACGATTTGATCGCCCTTGTCGTGGGCTGCTTTAACTTTCTCGGCCACCGCCTTGATACGTTCCACCGTACCAACGGAAGTGCCGCCAAACTTATAGACGTACAATGCCATGTTTTCTTGCCCTTATTGGCTTTTTGAAATCGAATTTCTTGGCGAACCCTAAAGTCCGCCGCTTGATTTATCCGAGTTTGGTTTTGACCCAATCCGGCACCGCCGCCAACGCCGCGCCCAAATTAGATGGATCGTTACCCCCAGCTTGGGCCATATCCGGCCGGCCGCCGCCTTTGCCGCCGACTTGGGTGGCGACGAAATTGACCAACTCGCCGGCCTTGACCTTGTCCATCGCATCCTTGGAAACACTCGCGATCAGGCTGACTTTATCGCCGCTGACGGCAGCCAATACCAGTGCGGCGCTGCCCAGCTTGTTTTTCAACTGATCGGCCAAATCGCGCAAAGCTTTCGGATCGACGTCGTCGAGTTTGACGGCCAAAACCTTGACACCGTTGACGTCGACCGCCTGGCTGGTCATCTCGTCGCCGGCCGAGCTGGCCAGTTTGGATTTGAGTTTTTCCAGCTCTTTTTCCAGGCCGCGAGTTTTTTCCAGCAACTGATGGACTTTGTCGGCGGCTTTATCCGGCGCGGCTTTCAGCAGACCGGCGATGCTGAGCAAGGCCTGTTCGCGGTGGGCGATCCATTCCAGCGCGCCTTGGCCGGTCACCGCTTCAACGCGGCGCACGCCGGCGGCGACGCCGGTTTCGGTGATGATTTTCAGCAAGCCGATGTCGCCGGTACGCTGGACGTGGGTGCCGCCGCACAGCTCGGTCGAGAAATCGCCCATCGTCAACACCCGCACTTCGTCGCCGTATTTTTCGCCGAACAGTGCCATCGCGCCAGCCTTGACCGCCTCGTCCTTAGCCATGACTTGCGCGCAGACTGCGTTATTGGCGCGGATTTGCTGGTTGACCAAACGCTCGGCGGCGGCGATTTGCTCGGCGGTCATCGGCTCGAAATGCGAGAAGTCGAAACGCAGCCGTTCGGCATTGACCTGCGAACCTTTCTGGGCGACATGCTCGCCCAACACCGCGCGCAAGGCGGCATGCAGCAAGTGAGTCGCGGAGTGGTTACGTTCCGTGGATTTGCGGATGTCGGCGTTGACGCTGACTTCGCAAGCCATACCTTCGGCAATCACGCCTTTGACCACTTTGCCCTTGTGCAGGAACAACTGGCCGCCCTGCTTTTGGGTGTCGCTGACTTCGAAGGTGCCGCCCGTGCATTCGATCAAGCCGCTGTCGCCGACCTGACCGCCGGATTCGGCATAGAACGGGGTTTGGTCCAGAATCACGACGCCTTCGTCGCCGACTTCCAGGCTTTCCACCGGCTGACCTTTTTTGAACAAGCCGATGACTTGCACCGAACCGTCCAGATGCGAGTAACCGGTAAATTCGGTGACGCTGTCGTGGCGAATGTCCTGGTCGTAATCGGCCGCGAATTGGCCGCCGGCCCGAGCCCGGTCGCGCTGCGCGCTCATTTCCACTTCGAAGCCGGCGTGGTCCACGCTGAGGTTATGTTCGCGGGCAAAGTCGGCGGTCAAATCCACCGGGAAACCGTAGGTGTCATACAGCAAAAACACCACGTCGCCGGGAATCACATGCCCATCCAGCTTGGCGACGCAGTTTTCCAGGATGCGCATGCCCTGGCCCAGGGTTTCTGCGAAACGCTCTTCTTCCTTCTTGAGCACCCGCTCGACCTGTTCTTGCGCCTTGACCAATTCCGGATAGGCTTCGCCCATTTCGGCGGCCAGCGGCGCGACCAATTTGTAGAAGAACGTATCCTGTATGCCCAGGCGGTAACCGTGGCGGATCGCCCGACGGACGATGCGGCGCAACACGTAGCCGCGACCTTCGTTGGACGGTAACACGCCGTCGGCCACCAAAAATGCGCACGAGCGAATGTGGTCGGCGATCACCCGCAACGAGCTGTTGGTAAGATCGGTCGTACCGGCCAATGCAGCGGCGGTTTTGACCAGATTTTGGAAAATGTCGATTTCGTAGTTGCTGTGCACGCCCTGCATCACCGCAGCGATGCGTTCCAGGCCCATGCCGGTATCGACCGACGGCGCCGGCAGCGGCGTCAGGTTGCCGTCCTTGTCGCGCTCGTACTGCATGAACACCAGGTTCCAGATTTCGATGTAGCGATCGCCGTCTTCGTCCGGACTGCCCGGCGGGCCGCCGGCGACGTGCTCGCCGTGGTCGTAAAAAATCTCGGTGCACGGGCCGCACGGGCCGACATCGCCCATAGCCCAGAAATTGTCCTTGGCGCCGATGCGCGAGAAGCGGGTCGGATCGATTTTGACCTCTTCCAGCCAGATCGCTTCGGCTTCCGAGTCTTCGTCGAACACCGTCACCCACAATTTGGCCGGCGGTATGCCCATTTCCTTGGTCAAAAAGTCCCAAGCAAAATGGATCGCATCGCGCTTGAAATAATCGCCGAAGCTGAAATTGCCCAGCATTTCGAAGAAGGTATGGTGGCGAGCGGTATAGCCGACGTTCTCCAGATCGTTATGCTTGCCGCCGGCCCGCACGCAACGTTGACTGGTCGCGGCGCGGCTAAAGTCGACTTTCTCCCTCCCCAGAAACACGTCCTTAAACTGCACCATGCCGGCATTGGTGAACAGCAAGGTCGGATCGTTGCCCGGCACCAAGCTGCTGGACGGACGCACGGCATGGCCGCGTTGGCGAAAGAATTCCAAAAAGGCGGCGCGGATTTCGGCGCTGGTCATGTTTTTCATGGTGGTTAGGTCGTTAATGTTTATATTCTTCAAAAATATTCGTTCGTTGGTCGAGTTTGATTCTCGCATTTAGCCTTTCGAGGTTTACCCTAGGACTAATCTAAGGCTCGCTAATATGATTCAACGTTACAAATTCAACGGCTACGCGATCATTGACTCTGCCGCCCATGTCGCTCATTGTCCAATCGGGTTTGAATATTGGTCGGATTGCGGCGACAATCCAATACCGCAAAAACCGAAACAAACTCGCTATCGAAGGTATAGTAAATCGCATAGGGGAAGCGCTTGGCCAACAGCCAATAAAAATCGCCAAACTTTTTGGGATGCACGCCGGCATATAGCGCCAAAGAGTCGATATCAGCAGACAGCGAGTCTAAAAAGTACTGACCGACACCCTTTTGCTGTCGTTCGTAAAACTCGAAACCGTCCAACAAATCAAACTTGGCATTGTCAAAGATGCGAATTTTCATCGAATCCTATCTTGAATTTCCTTTTTTGCCTCGTCCCAATCGGTAAACCCCACCAAGCCGGCTTTCGCCAAACGCGTTCTCTCCATCAATATTTCACCATGCCAATCAGGAGATGAATATTCAGCGGCCTGAATGGATAAGTCATTCCATAAAGCTTCCATCGCGGCAATTTTCTCGGCGACCGACATTTCATTTAATGGTAGCGTCACTTTCATATTCTCTATCCTTTAATGCAACAACATACGGTCGTACTTAGTTACCAACTTCCGTTATCCGAGCTATTACCATCGCTTCACTATTCGGAGTCAAGAACTCCGCATTTTAATCTTCAACACCACAAACACCCGCTTAATCGTCTCGCCGCTAAAGCCGCGCTGTTGCAAGAACCGGCTGCGTTTGGCCCATTCGTTGGGCGGCAGCGAGGTTTCATCGCCGTATTTGCCCGCATAAACATCCAAGGCCAGATTCAGCCAACCGCCTTGTTCCTCGGCTCGCGCATCCAGATCGGCGTCGGCAATGCCGCGCTGCTGCAATTCGTAAGCGATCCGCAGCGGCCCGTAGCCCTTGGCGATCCGCTCGCGGATATAGCATTCGGCGTAGCGCGCGTCGTTTTGCCAGTTTTGCCGGCTCAAATCGTCGATCACCGCCGCCACCTCGTCGCGCTCGAAACCGCGCATCGCCAGTTTGTCCAGCAACTCGCGGCGGCTGTGCTCGCGGCGCGCCAGCAAGCGCACGCAGATGGACTCGATGCGTTGGCGGCGTTCCAGCGGGTTGGCTATCGATTCGTCCGTCATTCGGCGCGGGCCGCAAAATGCGGACATTATCACACAGATAGCCGCCCCCTTAAACCGGCATACCGGCCCGATGCGCGCGGGCGCGGCGACCGGGCAGCGGCTATAATCGCGCTAGCAAACTTCGGGAGGCGGCTGATGAAGCTGAAAGATTGGTTCGAACATTGGGGCTTGACCAAGATCAAGCTGACGGCCGGCTTTTTCGAATCGGAATGGCAGGCACAAACCGCCGACCAGGACGCGGCCTGGGAACTGTACGTGGAACTGCTGACCCGCATCGTCACCCAGCCCTTGCCGGACCGCGACGGCGACGAGCAAGCGGCGCTGAACAGCGTGCACAGCCTGTTTGGCATCACCCGCGAGATTCTGCGCCGCCAGGGCCGCAACTGCGAGCAATTCAGCAAGGTGGCGATCGTGGTCTTAAACCAAATCGTCCGGCCGTTTACCGCGAAATGGCACAAGCTGGCCTTGGCCGGCGCCTTCGACCAGCCGGAACGCTGCCGGGAGTTCCGCGCCGAATTAAAAACGCTGCAACTGGATTTGTTGATTTACGCGAAAGCGCTGGCGGCGATCGCCCAAGTGGAAGACTTGACCGCGGCGGCCTTCGACGACCCGGCTGGCCGGTAAAAAATCGCGAGAGGCCTGACGGCCGCTCGACAACGCAAAAACCAAAACCGAAAAGGGTAAAAGGACAAAGGGCTTAGGGTAAGTCCTGGGCTAGACGGAAGCCGAGGAAGTTGAATCGGTATTCCGGACTGTTCCAGAGGCGGTGAGCCGAACGGAGAGAGGCCATGCTATTGCCCCAGGAACCGCTCCGGATCACTCGCCGGCCGCCGTCGCCAGCCACCCAGGCCGGGCCGTCGTTAGGCGCGCCTTGGTAGTTTTTGTGCCAAGTATCCTGCAGCCACTCCCAGACATTGCCGGTCATATCGTGCAGACCGAATGGATTGGCAGGCTTTAGCCCGACCTCTTGAGTTTTGCCGCCGGCATTCTCGGCGAACCAGGCATAGTGGTCAGCCAAACCGGCATCGTCGCCCCAGAAAAATTCGCCGCGACTACCTGCGCGGCAAGCATATTCCCATTCCGATTCGCTGGGCAGCCGGTAGGGTTGGCCGATCGTTTCCCGCAGCCAAGCGGCATAATCCGCGGCATCTTGCCAACTGACATTGATGGCCGGTCGCCGCCCATGTCCCCAGCCTTCGTCTTGGGGCTTGACACGCCCGGTTTGTTCGACAAAAACGTCGTACTCGGCGAAGGTCACCGGGTATTTGCCCAACTTAAAAGGTTTGGCGAAGGTCACAGTGTGAATCGGTTTTTCGAAATTGGATTGCTCTCCACCCATCTGAAACGAGCCGGCGGGGATTATGATCATTTCGGGTTCGATGACCCAATCGGGGCTATGTGCCGTCCCAGGGAGAACCGATGGCAGGGGTTCGAGCGCCACCGTCGGCAGCAAATCCTGAATGACCTCGCATAACAGCTTCAGCCCGGCTGACTCGTTATCGCCGTGCCAATCGAGCAAGTTGGCGGCTTGAATGCTGCGAAAACCCAAAGGTGGCTTCACGTCGTCCAGCAAGCACGGCACCAATATTCCCCGCTCGCGCCCCTCGTCGGCCTCCTCCAGCACCCAGTGCGAATCGATCGAAGACTTAGACCATGCCACCACCATGCAAGAGCAGATACTCAATTCGGTTTCTATCTTCTGCCGCCAGGTTTTGCCCGGAGGTGTGGTGCGGTCATAAAACACCGACCAGCCGCGCGCGCTCAATGCGGCCGCCAACGGCTTGATTCTTGCCAAATCGTTCTTCTGATAGCTTAAAAAAATGTCGGCCACGTCGTCCTTAATGTTTCTGATTAAATTTTCTGTCAAATCCTAAAGTATTGCGAATACCAACCCGAAACATCCAAATCACAGGTGAAGTCGCATTAGTAAAGTAGTAAAAATCGGCGCGGATTTTCGTCCAGTCTGCCAAGCCCGCGCGTGGCTAATATCTCGGAAAACCGGAGCGACCGCAAGACCGGGCGATGCGTTGGGTGTGGGGTGGAAGTTCGCCTGGCTTGCGGCATTGGTGCTGTCGTGGGGGTGGCCTGTTCCCTTCGACTCCGCTCAGGGAACGGCGCTCTAACCGGGGAACGCCCCCAACCAAAACCAACCAAAACCAACCAGGACAAACTAGGGGCTGTTGCCGT